>JBAVRG010000191.1:0-9965 GCA_049694795.1 Mycobacteriales bacterium | reverse complement strand
CGTCCCGGCGGCGGGCCGCAGCGGCGCGCGCAGGTCGAGCGCCCGGCCGGCGGTGAGGACCTCGATGGCCAGCACCCGCGCCAGTCCGTCGACCGCCCGGCGCAGCTTGCGCCCGGCGGCCCAGCCCATCGAGACGTGGTCCTCCTGCATGGCGCTGGAGGGGATCGAGTCGACCGACGCCGGTGCCGCGAGGCGCTTGAGATCGCTGACGATCGCGGCCTGGGTGTACTGCGCGATCATCAGCCCGGAGTCGACCCCGGGGTCGTCCGCGAGGAACGCCGGCAGCCCGTGGGAGCGGTGCGCGTCGAGCATCCGGTCCGTGCGCCGCTCGCTGATCGAGGCGAGGTCGGCCAGCGGGATGGCCAGGAAGTCGAGGGCGTAGGCCACCGGGGCGCCGTGGAAGTTGCCGTTGCTCTCGATCCGGCCGTCGGGCAGCAGCACCGGGTTGTCGATCGCGCTCGCCGCTTCGCGCGCGGCCACCAGCCGCGCGTGCGCGAGCGTGTCCCGAGCCGCACCCGCCACCTGCGGCGCGCAGCGCAGCGAGTAGGCGTCCTGCACCCGGGTGTCCTCCGGCCCGCGGTGGCTCTCCACGACGGGACTGCCCTCGAGGAGCCGGCGCATGTTGGCCGCCGCGGACGCCTGCCCCGGGTGCGGGCGCAGCGCCATCAGGTCGGCGGCGAGGGTGCGGTCGGTGCCGAGCAGCGCCTCGACGCTCATGGCGGCGGCCACGTCGGCGACCTGCAGCAGGGCCGCGACGTCGTGGCACGCGAGCATCAGCATCGCGAGCATCCCGTCGGTGCCGTTGATGAGGGCCAGGCCCTCCTTCTCGGCGAGCTGCACGGGTGCCAGGCCCTCCGCGGCGAGCGCCTGGGCCGCCGGGACGAGCTGCCCGTCGTACCGGACCTCGCCCTCGCCGATCACCGCGAGCGCGACGTGCGCGAGCGGCGCGAGGTCGCCCGAGCAGCCAAGTGAGCCGTGCTCCCGCACCACCGGCGTGATGCCGGCGTTGAGCAGCTCGGCATAGGCGTGCGCGGTCACCGGCCGCACCCCGGTGCGCCCGGTCGCCATGGTCTGCAGTCGCAGCAGGGTCATGCCGCGCACGACCTCCGCCTCGACCTCCGCGCCGGAGCCGGCGGCGTGCGAGCGCACCAGCGAGCGCTGCAGCCGGGTGCGCAGCTCGCCCGGGATGTGCCGGGTCGCGAGCGCCCCGAACCCGGTCGAGATCCCGTACGACGGGACGGGCCCGGCAGCGAGGGCGTCCACGTGCGCCCGGGCGTCGAGCAGGCGCTGCAGCGAGGCGGCGCTCAAGGAGACCCGGGCCCCGCCGCGCGCGACGGCCACCAGCTCGGCCTCGGTGAGGGGCTGGTCAGCGCTCAGTACGACGTCCACGCCGCCATCTCATCGCACCGCGGGCCCTTGGGACACCCTGTCCGGCAGGAAAACCGAAACGGTTCCGTCACGCGCGGCGGATAGGCTGCGGGCGATCGCAGGTCCCCGGGGGAGGTCTTCCGTGCGACGCATCGCCGAGCTCGTCCTGCACCACCGCCGTCTGGTGGTCCTCGTGTGGGCGGTGCTGTTCGTCGCCGGCGTGCTCAGCGCCGGTGCCACCAGCAAGCGCCTCATCATCGACTTCTCGCTGCCCGGCCAGCCCGGCACGGAGGCGGCGAAGAAGATCGTGGCCGAGTACGGCAACGGCGGGTTCACCTCGCCGTTCCTGGTCTCGGTGACCCCACCGGCAGGGCAGGAGATCACCGGGCACGAGCAGGAGGTCGCCCGGGCCTTCGCCGCGACGGGTGCCGCCAGGCCCGGTCTGAGGGTGCTCGACGAGGCCGCGACGGGCGACCGGTCGTTCCGCACCCACGACGACCGCACCGCCTACGCGATGGTGTTCTACCCGTTCACCCACACCGGCAGCTTCACGTTGCCCACCGAGCCGATGCGCAAGGCGACCGAGGCTGCGGTGCCGCAGGGCTGGTCGGTCGGCGTCACCGGCGAGGACGCCCTCGCGGCCGGCGACAGCGGCGGCAACGGGCCCGGGGTGCTCGCGGAGACCCTGCTCGGCGGTGTCGGCGCGCTCCTGGTGCTCGTCTTCGTCTTCGCGTCGTTCCTCGCACTGCTGCCGCTCGTCGTGGCGGCCGCCTCGATCCTGCTGTCGTTCGTGTTCCTGCTGCCGTTGACCTACCTCACCGACGTGTCGTTCATCGTGCAGTTCCTCATCTCGCTCATCGGCTTGGGGGTCGCGATCGACTACTCGCTGCTGCTGGTCACCCGATGGCGCGAGGAGCGCGACCACGGCCGCGACAACCACGACGCCGTCGTGGTCGCGATGGAGACGGCCGGTCGGGCGGTGGTGTTCAGCGGCGTGACGGTGGCCATCGGCCTGCTCGCCCTCGTGGTGCTGCCGGTGCCGTTCATGCGCAGCATCGGCATCGGTGGTGCGCTCATCCCGCTGGCCAGCGTGCTCACGACGCTGACCCTGACTCCGGCGATCCTCGGGGGCGTCGGGCCGCGCGTCGACTGGCCGAAGGTCCGGCACGAGAGCATCGCCCCTCGCGCCTGGTCGGCGTGGGCTCGCGGCGTCGTCAGGCACCGCTACGCCGCCGCCGCTGTCGCGACCCTGGCCATGGGCGCGCTGTTCGCCGCCTTTCTCGGCATCAAGATCGGGCTGGCGGGGTCGGCGTCGCTCGCCAGGAGCGGACCGGCCTACACCGCGTTCCAGCAGCTCACGTCCGGTGGCGAGCCGACCGGGGTCCTGACGCCGATCCAGGTGCTCACCACCGCGTCAGGGGCGCAGTCCGTGGCCGACGACATCGCGAAGGTGCGGGGCGTCCATGACGTGGTGGTGCCGACCGACAGCACGAACGTCCGCGACGGCAAGACCGTGGTCGTCGCGATCCCCGACGAGGAGACCGCCAACTCCGCCACCGTCGGCACGGTCCGGCGGGTGCACGACGCCACCGACGGCAACCCCGCCGTCCTCGGCATCGCCGGACCGGGCGCCGACCAGATCGACTTCCTGCACGCGGTCTACGGCAACTTCCCGCTCATGCTCAGCATCATCGCGCTGCTGACGTTCGTGCTGCTGGCCCGCGGCTTCCGCTCCGTGCTGCTGCCCCTCAAGGCGGTGCTGCTCAACCTGCTCACGCTCGCCGCGACGCTCGGGTTCATGGTGCTGTTCTGGCAGGAGGGGCACGGGTCGGAGACGGTCTTCGGGGTGCACGCGACAGGGGCCGTGACGTTCTGGGTCCCGCTGATGGTCTTCGCGTTCCTGTTCGGCCTGTCCATGGACTACGAGGTGTTCATCCTGGCCCGCATCAGGGAGGAGTACGAGACCGTGGCCAGCACCGACGAGGCCGTGGTCCAGGGGATCGCGCGCACCGGCCGGCTGGTGACGAGCGCGGCGCTCATCCTGTTCCTGGCCTTCGTCGCGCTGTCGACCGGCCCCGGCACCGACCTGAAGGTCTTCGCGAGCGCCCTCGGGTTCGGCATCCTGCTCGACGCGACCGTCGTGCGGTCGTTGCTGGTGCCTGCCCTGGTGTCGATGTTCGGCCGCGCCAACTGGTGGCTGCCGACCTGGCTGGCGAGGGTGCTGCGCGTGCACGCCCCCGAGCCGGTGGCCACCGTCACCGACTGACGCTCCCCTAGGGTCGGGGCGGTGACCGACCTGCTGCTGCCCAGTGACGTCGACTCGGCGGGGCGGCTGCGCAGGATGAAGGCCACCGCGACCGGCCTGCTGGCGCTGGCGGCGGTCGTCTACCTCGTCAGCCTGCAGCTGCACGGCACCGCCGCGGGGTTCGTGCGCGCCGGGTCCGAGGCTGCCATGGTGGGCGGGCTGGCCGACTGGTTCGCGGTCACCGCGCTGTTCCGGCGCCCGCTGCGCCTGCCGATCCCGCACACCGGCCTGGTGCCGCGCAAGAAGGACGAGCTGGCCACCAAGCTCGGCGAGTTCGTCACCGGCCACTTCCTCACCCGTGACGTGGTGGTCCAGCAGGTCACCGAGGCCCGGCTCGTCGAGAAGGTGGGGGCCTGGCTGGCGGAGCCGGAGGTCGCCGACCGGCTGGCGCGTGAGGTGGCGTTCAACGCCGGGGTGCTGCTCGCGGCCCTCGACGAGGACGCGGTGGTGGCCTCGGCGCTGGAGCTGCTGCGCAGGGACCAGGCCCGGCGCTCCTACGCCCCGGTCCTCGGCCGGGTCCTGGACCGGGCGATCGCGGGCGGCACGCAGCACCCGCTCGTGGACGTGGTGGTGCGGCGCACCCGCGTCTACCTGCGGGCGCACCGGGAGGAGCTGCTGCCGCAGGCGCGGGCGTTCGTCGACGAACGCGGCTGGCTCGCGTCCCTGCTGGTGTCGGACAAGCGGATCCGCGGCGTCCTCGACGGCTTCGCCGACCTGCTCGAGGAGGTGGAGCGGCACCCCCGGCACCGGGTGCGGCGCTGGCTGGAGGAGCTGCTCCGCTCGTTCGCGCAGGAGCTGCAGCACGACCGGCAGACGGCCGCCAAGCTCGACGTGGTCGTCGGGCAGCTGCTCGAGGACCCCCAGGCCCAGGCGGTGCTGCACGACGTCGTGACCGACGCGCTGCTCTCCGTGCGCGAGTCGCTGTCCGACGTGGACGGGGGGCTGCAGCAGCGCATCGCCACGCTCATCCGGGCGCTCGGGGAGCGGGCCGGGTCCGACGACGAGTTCCGCGCGCGGCTGCTGTCCGTCGTGCAGGCCGTGGTGGGCCACGCGGTCGAGAACTACGGCGACGAGCTGACCGCGCTGATCCGGACCCAGGTCGCCCGCTGGGACGCGACGTCCGCGTCGCGCAGGATCGAGCTGGCCGTGGGCCGGGACCTGCAGTTCATCCGGATCAACGGCACGGCGGTCGGCGCCCTCGCCGGTCTCACCATCCATGCCGTGACGCTGGCGCTGCCCTGACCCTCCGCGTCAGGGGGTGTGCGGGCGCCGTGGCTCCAGGCCGGGTGGCTGGGTCGGACGTGGCAGCAGCGGCGCCCGCGGCTGCACCGGGCGGCTGACGGTCTCACCGTCGGCCACCTGCACCTGCTCCCCGGCCAGGTGCAGGACGAGCGAACCGCCCTGCGCCGAGTACGTCGTCTCCTGGTGGGTGATGCTGATGTGCAGCAGCGCGCCCTGCCAGCGCAGGTGGAACGCCAGCCGGCTGATCCCGCCCGGGAGCGCGGGGTCGAAGCACAGCCGGCCCTCGTGCTCGCGCATCCCGCCGAACCCCTCGACCAGAGCGGTCCACGCACCGGCGAGGGACGCCATGTGCAGGCCGTCCCGGCTGTTGCGGTGCAGGTCGCGCAGGTCGATCAGGGCCGCCTCGGTGGCGTAGTCGTAGGCGAGGTCGAGGTGCCCCACCTCGGCGCACATCACCGCCTGCGTGCACGCGGACAGCGACGAGTCGCGGACGGTGCGGGCCTCGTAGTAGTCGACGTTGCGGGCCTTCTGCTCCATGGTGAACGCGTCGCCGCACCAGTGCAGGGCCAGGACCAGGTCGGCCTGCTTGAGGACCTGGCTGCGGTAGAGCTCGACGTACGGGGCGTGCAGGAACAGCGGGTACTGGGCGCCCTCGAAGTCCCACTCGCGGTAGCGGGTGAAGCCGGCCGACTGCTCGTGCACGCCGAGCTGCTCGTCGTAGGGCACGGCGACCGAGGCGGCCGCGTTGCGCCACTCCGCGACCTCCTGCGTGGTCGCCCCGAGCCGCTCGGCGAGGTCGGGATGACGCTCGCAGGCCCGCGCGGCGGCGAGCAGGTTGCGCGCCGCCATGAGGTTGGTGAAGACGTTGTCGTCGGCCACTGCGCTGTACTCGTCCGGCCCGGTCACGCCGTCGATGTGCCAGGTGCCGTGCCGGTCGTGGTGGCCGAGCGAGATCCACAAGCGGGCCGTCTCCACGAGCAGCTCGGTGCCCCCGTCCCCGTCGAAGGCCTCGTCTCCCGTCGCCGCGCGGTAGCGCTCGACCGCGTAGGCGATGTCGGCGTTGACGTGGAACGCCGCCGTGCCGGCGGGCCAGTACGCCGAGCACTCGTCGCCGGCGATCGTCCGCCAGGGGAACGCCGCGCCACGCAGCCCGAGCGTCTTGGCCCGCTCACGGGCGCGGTCGAGCGTGGCGTACCGCCACAGCAGCGCGTCCCGGGCAGCCTGGGGGAAGGTGGCGGTGAGCACCGGCAGGACGAAGCCCTCGGTGTCCCAGAAGGCATGCCCGTCGTAGCCCGGACCGGTCAGGCCCTTGGAGCTGAGGGCCCGCCGCTCCGCGCGGGCTGCGGACTGCAGGACGTGGTAGAGCCCGAACCGCACCGCCTGCTGCAGCACCGGGTCGCCGTCGACCTCGACGTCGGCACCCTGCCAGAAGTCGTCGAGGAACTCCTGCTGCGCTGCCAGCAGGCCCTCCCAGCGGGTGATCCGCGCGCCGGTGAGGGCGGCTGCCACCTGGTCGCGGATGGCCGGCTCCGAGCGCACCCCCGACCAGCCGTAGGCGAGGTACTTCACGACCCGCAGCCGCTCGCCGGGCTGCAGCGTCGTGGCGAACGTCGTGCGCGCCCAGTCCACCCGGGTGTCCTGCTCGACGGTGACCTGACCGGGTGCCTCGACCTCGTGGTCCATCCCCGCGCCCAGCAGCAGCCCGGACGCCTTCGTGCGGTGCAGCAGCACGGCTCCGCACGGCTGGTGGTCCTGGCTCACCGCCACCAGCGGGCTGGCCAGCGCCGCGGCCACCCGCGGGTCGGCGGCTGAGGCCGGCTGCTGCTCGTTGGCCACCAGCTCGGACTGCACGATCACGCGGGTGTCGGGGTCCACGGCCTCGACCTCGTAGACGAGCGCCGCCACCGCGCGGTGGGTGAGCGAGACGAGCCGGGTCGACCGCACCCGGACCCGCTTGCCCGCAGGGGAGACCCACTCGAGGTTGCGGGAGAGCGTGCCGGCGCGCATGTCCAGGACGCGCTCGTGGTCGCACAGCTCGCCGTACCGGACGTCCAGGGGCTCGTCGTCCACGAGCAGCCGGACCAGCTTGCCGTTCGTGACGTCGACGACGCTCTGGCCGGACTCCGGGTAGCCGTAGCCGGCCTCGGCGTAGGGGAGCGGGCGCAGCTCGTGGAAGCCGGCGAGGTAGGTGCCGGGGATGCCGTGCGGCTCGCCCTCGTCGAGGTTGCCGCGCAGCCCGATGTGGCCGTTGGACAGCGCGAACACCGACTCGGTCTGCGCGAGCAGGTCGAGGTCGAGCCTGGTCTCGCGGATCCGCCACGGCTCGACGGGGAAGATGTCCTGCTCGATCACAGCAGCTCTCCCAGGTCCTGGACCACGACGTCCGCGCCGTGCTCGCGCAGCGCCGGGCCGTGCCCGACCCGGTCCACGCCGACCACGACCCCGAAGCGGCCGGCCCGCCCCGCCTCGACGCCGGCGAGGGCGTCCTCGAAGACCGCGCACTCCGCCGGCTCCAGCTCGAGCCGGCGGGCCGCTTCGAGGAACGTGTCGGGCGCCGGCTTGCCGTTGAGGTGACGCTCCCGGGCGGTCACCCCGTCGACCCGCAGCTCCACCAAGGACTCGAGACCCGTCACGTGCAGCACCGCCTCGGTGTTGGCGCTGCTGGACACGACCGCCCGGCGGATCCCGGCGGCGGCGCACGCCTGCAGGTAGCGCCGGCTGCCGTCGTACACGTCGACGCCGTCGGTGCGGATCTTCTCCAGCAGCAGGGCGTTCTTGCGGTTGCCGACCCCGAAGACCGTCTGGGCCGTAGGGGGGTCGTCGCGGCTGCCGTCCGGCAGGTGGATGCCGCGGCTGGCGAGGAAGTCACGCACCCCGTCCTCGCGCTTCTTGCCGTCGACGTACGTCGCGTAGTCGTCGTCGCTGAAGGGCCGCTGAGGGGGCTGCTGCTGCTGGAGCAGCTCGTCGAAGGTCTGCTTCCACGCCGCCTCGTGCACGGTCGCTGTCCGCGTCAGCACCCCGTCGAGGTCGAACAGGCAGGCGACGACGCCGTCAGGGAGTCCCAGCACGCTGATCACCTTCCCACCTGTACGGCGCTCACGCGCTGTTCTTGCGAGGCAGGGGCGCGAGAGGATGAGCCGGTGACCGAGCCGGGCAGCGCCCGCAGCGCCCTCAACCTGAGGGCGGCGCTCGCGGTGTTCGGCCTCGTGGTCTGCACCGCGCTGGGGATCGTCGCGCTGGTGCTCGGCAACGCGCTCGTGGCCGGGGTGCTGTTCGCCGGGGCGGTCGTGGCCGTCGTGGACCTCGTCGTCATCGGACGGCGCAGGGGTCGCGAGCCGGGGGAGCACACGACCCTGTTCGAGTGACCGGCATGCTGGAGCGGTGCAGCACGCTTCCTGGCTGGCGCTCGAGCCGGTGCCCTTCGTCCCCGAGGTGCTGCTGCACCAGGCCGACGACATGCACGCGCTCTGGCAGGCGGTGGGGACAGCCGATCCGCCGTACTGGGCCTTCCCCTGGCTCGGGGGCCAGGCACTGGCCCGGTACGTCCTCGACACCGGCGTGGTCGCGGGACGGCGGGTTCTCGACCTCGCGACGGGGTCGGGGCTGGTCGGCATCGCCGCGATGAAGGCGGGGGCGACGGGGGTGCTGGCCGTCGACATCGACCCGCTCGCGGGCGAGGCGGTGCTCGCCAACGCGGAGGCGAACGACGTCGAGCTGGACTGGCGCTGCGGGGACCTGCTGAGCGGGCGGGTGGCGGACGTCGACGTGGTCCTGGCCGGCGACGTGCTGTACGAGCGGGAGATGGCGGCGCGGGTGCTCGGCTGGCTGCGGACGTTCGAGGGCACCGTGCTGCTGGGGGACCCGGGACGCGACTACCTGCCGAGGGAGGGGCTCGTCGAGGTGGCGTCGTACGACATCCCGACGACCCGCGAGCTGGAGGGCGTGGCAGTGAAGCGGACGCGGGTGCTCAGCCCGGCCTGAGTCCGCCGGCAGACGTCACGCTCCGTGCCGGGCCCGCGATGATCACGGGAGAGGTCGGCTATGTCATGATCTGCGACGTTCGCCTGAATCCCAGCCTGAAGGCATCACATGACCTCGATCCTGCACCTGGACTCCTCGGCCCGGTCGGCGCACCCCGATGCCGCGACTCCCTCCGCCACGCGCACGTTGACGGCTGAGGTCGTGGCCGCGTTGGTCGCGAACGACGGTGAGACCTCGGTCGTCTACCGCGACCTCGACGCGGAGCCGCTGCCGTTCATCGGTGCAGCATGGGTCGACGCGGCGTTCGGTCTCGAGACCGATGACCTCTCTGCGCTGGCTCACTCCGAGACGCTCGTGGCCGAGCTCGAGGCTGCCGACGTCCTCGTGCTCGGCGTGCCGATGTACAACTTCGGGGTCCCGGCCTCGTTCAAGGCATGGATCGACCAGGTGGCCCGGGTCGGCCGGACCTTCCACTACACCGCGACCGGTCCGCAGGGGCTCCTGTCCGGGAAGCGGGCGGTCATCGTCCGCAGCTCCGGCAGCGACCCTGCCGTGCTCGCAGCGTCCGGCGTCGACTTCCACACGCCCTTCCTGCGGGCGGTCCTGGGATTCCTCGGCATCGTCGACGTCGAGGTCGTGTCGGTGCACGGAGTCGAGCCGGACGTCATGGCGGCGACCATGGCCGCCGCCCGAGCTGCCCTCCCCGACGTCGTCCGCCGGCTCGGCACCCCCGCCGCCGCGGCCGCGCTCGCCTGATCGCTCCCTCACCCTCGGGTGAGGACCACCCAGGTGAAGGGCTGCACCGCTCCGCCGGGCGTGACGTGCTCCTCGCGCTCGGCGTGCGTCAGCGTGAAGCCCGGTGCGAAGACGGCGGCGAGCGCAGCGGCGTCGTAGCGCGCCGTCGGCAGGCCTGAGCACTGCGTCGGGCCGTCCACGGCGAAGGTGCCGAGCACGAGGGCACCGCCTGCCGCGACAGCCCGGGTCGCGGTCGCGACGTAGCGGGCCCGGTCCGCCGGCTCGACGAGGAAGTGGAGCACCGCGCGGTCGTGCCAGACGTCGTACCGGCGCG
>JBAVRG010000190.1:0-2554 GCA_049694795.1 Mycobacteriales bacterium | reverse complement strand
GGCTGGTCGACCTCAACCACGCGCAGAACATCAAGAGCGCCAAGCGCATGGTCGAGCGCGCCCGCCCGGTCGTGTGGGACGTGCTCGAGGAGGTCATCACCGAGCACCCGGTGCTGCTGAACCGCGCCCCCACCCTGCACCGTCTGGGCATCCAGGCCTTCGAGCCGCAGCTGGTCGAGGGCAAGGCCATCCAGATCCACCCGCTCGTCTGCACGGCGTTCAACGCCGACTTCGACGGCGACCAGATGGCCGTGCACCTGCCGCTGTCGGCGGAGGCGCAGGCCGAGGCCCGCATCCTCATGCTGTCCTCGAACAACATCCTGTCGCCGGCCAACGGCCGCCCGATCACCTCGCCGACCCAGGACATGGTCCTCGGCCTCTACCACCTCACGACGCAGAAGGACGGCGCCGCGGGTGAGGGCCGGGCGTTCTCGTCGCTCGCCGAGGCGGTCATGGCCTACGACACCAAGGAGCTGGACCTGCAGGCGAAGGTGCACCTGCGCCTGCGCGACGTGGTCCCGCCCGCGGGGGTCCAGCTCGAGGACGGTGACGTCGTCCGCATCGAGACGACGCTCGGGCGCGCGCTCTTCAACGAGACGCTGCCCGAGGACTACCCGTTCGTCGACACGGCGGTGACCAAGCGCGAGCTCGGTGCCATCGTCAACGACCTCGCCGAGCGCTACCCCAAGGTGCAGGTCGCGGCCACGCTGGACGCCCTCAAGGAGACCGGCTTCCGCTGGGCCACCCGCTCGGGCGTCACGATCTCGATCGAGGACGTCGTCACGCCCCCGGAGAAGGCGGCGATCCTCGAGCGTCACGAGGGTGACGCGGAGAAGGTCGAGAAGCAGTACGCCCGCGGCGTCATCACCGTCGAGGAGCGCCGGCAGGAGCTCATCGAGATCTGGACGAAGGCCACCAACGAGGTCGCCAAGGCGATGGAGGCCAACTTCCCGAAGGACAACCCGGTCTGGATGATGGTCCACTCCGGTGCCCGAGGGAACATGATGCAGGTGCGTCAGATCGCCGGTATGCGTGGTCTGGTGGCCAACCCCAAGGGCGAGATCATCCCGCGGCCCATCAAGACCAACTTCCGCGAGGGCCTCACCGTCCTGGAGTACTTCATCTCCACCCACGGTGCCCGCAAGGGCCTCGCCGACACCGCCCTGCGCACCGCCGACTCGGGCTACCTCACCCGGCGCCTGGTCGACGTGTCGCAGGACGTCATCATCCGCGAGGAGGACTGCGGCACCGAGCGCGGTGTGGTCATGTCCATCGGCAGCAAGAACGCCGAGGGGCTGCTCGCCAAGGGCGCGCACGTCGAGACCAGCGTCTACGCCCGCACCCTCGCGGCCGACGTGGTCAAGGACGGCGAGACGGTGCTGACCGCCGGCTCCGACCTCGGTGACGTGAACATCTCGCGTCTCATCGAGCACGGCGTCGAGGAGGTCAAGGTCCGCTGCGTGCTGACCTGCGACTCCAAGGTCGGGACCTGCGCGGCCTGCTACGGCCGCTCGCTGGCCACCGGCAAGACGGTCGACGTCGGCGAGGCGGTCGGCATCATCGCCGCCCAGTCCATCGGCGAGCCCGGCACCCAGCTGACGATGCGCACCTTCCACACCGGTGGTGTGGCCGGTGACGACATCACGCAGGGTCTGCCCCGTGTCGTCGAGCTGTTCGAGGCGCGCACCCCCAAGGGCGTGGCCCCCATCAGCGAGGTGGCCGGTCGGATCCGCATCGACGACACCGACAAGACCCGCAAGGTCGTCGTGGTGCCGGACGACGGCAGCGAGGAGATCGCCTACCCGGTCTCCAAGCGGGCCCGCCTGCGGGTGGCCGAGGGCGACCACGTCGAGGTCGGCGACCAGCTGCACGAGGGTGCGGTCAACCCGCACGAGGTGCTGCGCATCCTAGGCCCCCGTGCGGTCCAGCTGCACCTCGTCGCCGAGGTGCAGGAGGTCTACCGCTCGCAGGGCGTGTCGATCCACGACAAGCACATCGAGGTGATCATCCGCCAGATGCTGAAGCGGGTGAACGTCCTCGAGAGCGGCGCCACGGAGTTCCTGCCGGGCTCGCTCGTCGAGCGCGCCGGCTTCGAGGCGGAGAACCGCCGCGTCGTGGCCGAGGGCGGGGAGCCGGCCTCCGGCCGCCCGGTCCTCATGGGCATCACCAAGGCCTCGCTCGCGACCGAGTCGTGGCTGTCCGCCGCCTCCTTCCAGGAGACGACCCGGGTCCTCACCGACGCGGCGATCCAGGCCAAGAGCGACTCGCTGCTCGGCCTGAAGGAGAACGTCATCATCGGCAAGCTCATCCCGGCCGGTACCGGCATCAGCCGCTACCGCAACATCCGGGTCGAGCCCACCGAGGAGGCGCGCGCGCAGGTCTACTCGATGGCCGGCTACGACGACGCGGACTTCGCCTTCGGGCAGGGTCTGGGCCAGGCCGTGCCGCTCGACGAGTACGACTACGGCCGGGGCGACTACCGCTAGGCCGGCACCTGCTCGACCGAGGGCCGCTCCCCGCACCGGGGGAGCGGCCCTCGCCGTGTCGGGGTCCG
>JBAVRG010000189.1:0-7958 GCA_049694795.1 Mycobacteriales bacterium | reverse complement strand
GGCCCGCGCCCCGAGCGCAAGGGCCCCAAGCCCGGGATGGCCAAGCTCTACGTCGGTGCCGGCCGGGCCGCAGGGGTGCGGCCCCAGGACCTGGTCGGCGCGATCGCGGGCGAGAGCCACCTGACGGGCAAGCAGATCGGCGGCATCGAGATCACCGAGCGGTTCTCGCTCGTGGAGGTGCCCGAACCCGACGTCGACGCCGTCGTCAGGGCGCTGCGCTCGAGCGTCATCAAGGGCCGCAAGGTGCAGGTCCGGCGCGACCGCGACGCCTGACGCAGGTCGGTCTCAGCTGGGCTGCTTGAGCCCCTCCGTCGGCACGACGGACAGCCGGCGCGAGCGCGGGCCGCCGTCCTTCTGCACGCCGGGCACAACCCGCAGCGGCGGCGAGGGCGGGACCTCGAGGAGGTCACCGAGGCCGTTGATGCGCAGCGTGGTCGCGAGGGCCGCCGAAGCGTGCGTGACGACGAGGAGACCGCCCCGGGCGCGCAGGTGCTTGGCGGCACCCCCGAGCACGCCGAGCCCGGTGACGTCCAGGCTCGTGACTCCCCTGAGGTCGACGGCCACCGAGGTGATGCCCGCCGCGAAGGCGGTCCCGAGCTGGTGGCGCAGCTCCCCGCAGGACTCGGCGTCCAGCGGTCCGGTCGGTCGCAGCAGCAGCGCGGCGCCCTGCCTGTCCTCGTCCACCGTCGTGCGCTCCTTGCCTGTTTCGTGTTGCCTGTTTCGTGTTGCCTCTTCTCCCGGGGCAGCGGTCGTGGCCACCGCCCCCCGAGCCGCTACCCCGGCCTGCCGTTCTCAACCCCCTCACCTCACCGGGCGGGGAGTCCCGCGCAGCGTGCGTGCGGCTGTCCTCCGAGTGCGTAAGACCTTCCTCCGCCACGGGCCGAGTTTGCAAGACGGATGTACGGTTTGCTAATCTGCCCTCGTGCCGAAGATCTCCCCGGAGCAGCTCGCCGCGAGGCGTGCCGAGATCCTCGAGGCGGCCCGGAGGGCCTTCGCCCGGCACGGGTACGAGGGCGCGACCGTCAAGGTCCTCGAGGCCGAGACCGGCCTCAGCAGGGGCGCGATCTTCCACCACTTCAAGGACAAGGACGCCCTCTTCCTCGCCCTCGCGGAGGACGACGCGGCCCGCATGACCGAGACCGTCGCCGAGCACGGGCTGGTCCAGGTGATGCGCGACCTGCAGGACAAGGACGCCGGCTGGCTGGGCGTGCAGCTCGAGGTGCGGCGCCGGATCCGCACCGACCCCGCCTTCGCGCAGAAGTGGGCCGAGCACCAGAGCGCCGTCACCGGGGCCACCACGGCCCGCCTCCAGCGCCAGCGCAACGCCGGCGTGGTCCGCGACGACGTACCGCTGCCGATCCTCGTCGACTTCCTCCGGCTGGCCCTCGACGGCCTCGTCTCCGGCCTGGCGGCAGGCATGCCCACCGATCACCTGCCCGGCGTCCTCGACCTCGTGGAGGACGCCGTACGGCGGCGCACTAGCGTTTCGGACGACCAACACAAGGAGCAGAGCAGATGAGCTCGAAGGCAAGCGTCGACAGCTTCGGCGCCAAGGGGACCCTGACCGTCGGGGAGCAGTCGTACGACGTGTTCCGCCTGAGCGCGGTCGAGGGGGCGGCTGATCTCCCCTACTCGCTGAAGGTGCTCCTGGAGAACCTGCTGCGCACCGAGGACGGCGCCGACATCACCGCCGACCACGTCCGCGCGCTGGCCGGCTGGGACCCGAGCGCCGAGCCCGACACCGAGATCCAGTTCACGCCGGCGCGCGTGCTCATGCAGGACTTCACCGGCGTCCCCTGCGTCGTCGACCTGGCCACCATGCGCGAGGCCATGGCCGACCTCGGCGGCGACCCGAAGAAGATCAACCCGCTCGCCCCGGCCGAGCTCGTCATCGACCACTCGGTCGTGGCCGACCACTTCGGCCGGCCGGACTCGCTCGCCCTCAACGGCGCGCTGGAGTACGAGCGCAACCGCGAGCGCTACGAGTTCCTGCGCTGGGGCCAGACCGCCTTCGACGACTTCGCCGTCGTGCCGCCGAACACCGGCATCGTGCACCAGGTCAACCTGGAGCGACTGGCCAGGGTGGTGTTCACCCGCGACGGAGTCGCCTACCCCGACACCCTGGTGGGCACCGACTCCCACACCACGATGATCAACGGCCTGGGCGTGCTCGGCTGGGGCGTCGGCGGCATCGAGGCCGAGGCCGCGATGCTCGGCCAGCCGGTGAGCATGCTCATCCCGAAGGTGGTGGGCTTCAAGCTGACCGGCGAGCTGCCGGCCGGCGCCACCGCCACCGACCTGGTCCTCACCGTCACCGAGCTGCTGCGCAAGCAGGGCGTGGTCGGCAAGTTCGTGGAGTTCTACGGCCCCGGCGTCACCAACGTGCCGCTGGCCGACCGCGCCACCATCGGCAACATGAGCCCCGAGTACGGCTCGACCTGCGCGATCTTCCCGATCGACGACGAGACGCTCTCCTACCTCCGGCTCACCGGCCGGTCCGTGGAGCAGGTCGCGCTGACGGAGGCCTACGCCAAGGAGCAGGGCCTCTGGCACGACCCGTCCGCCGAGCCGCGGTTCTCCGAGACCCTCGAGCTCGACCTGTCGACGGTCGTCCCGTCGCTCGCGGGCCCGAAGCGCCCGCAGGACCGGGTGCCGCTGTCGGACGCCAAAGGGATGTTCCGGACCGCCCTGCGCGACTACGCCAGCACTGGCAACGGCCACAGCGCCGTCACCGACGGCGGCATCGACGAGGCCAGCCGCGAGTCGTTCCCGGCCTCCGACCCGGCCTCGCCGAGCGAGAGCAAGCCGAGCGACCAGCCGATCAGCGTGAACGTCGGACCGGTCGGCGACCGGCCGAGCAACCCGGTGCCCGCGGTGCTCGCCGACGGCAGCAAGGTCGAGCTCGACCACGGCGCCGTCGCCATCGCCGCGATCACCAGCTGCACCAACACGTCCAACCCCTACGTCATGGTCGCCGCCGGCCTGCTCGCCAAGGCCGCGGTCGAGAAGGGCCTCACGGCCAAGCCGTGGGTCAAGACCACCCTGGCCCCGGGCTCGAAGGTCGTCACCGACTACTACGACAAGGCCGGCCTGTCGCCGTACCTGGACAAGCTGGGGTTCAACACCGTCGGGTACGGCTGCACCACCTGCATCGGCAACAGCGGGCCGCTCCCCACCGAGGTCTCCGCGGCCGTCAACGAGGGCGACCTGGCCGTGGTCAGCGTGCTGTCGGGCAACCGCAACTTCGAGGGCCGCATCAACCCGGACATCAAGATGAACTACCTGGCATCCCCGCCGCTGGTGGTCGCCTACGCCCTCGCCGGCACCATGGACATGGACATCACCACGGAGCCGCTGGGCACCGACCAGAGCGGGAACCCCGTCTACCTTAAGGACATCTGGCCCACCCCGGCCGACGTCGCGCGGGTCGTCGGCGAGGCGATCACCGAGAAGATGTACGCCGACAGCTACGCCGACGTCTTCGCGGGCGACGACCGCTGGCGGGCCATCCCGGTGCCCGCCGGCGACGCCTTCACCTGGGACCCGGCGTCGACCTACGTCCGCAAGCCCCCGTACTTCGACGGCATGGAGCGCGAGCCCAAGCCCCTGACGGACATCACGGGCGCGCGGGTGCTGGCGGTCCTGGGCGACTCGGTCACCACCGACCACATCTCCCCCGCCGGCTCGATCAAGGCCGACTCCCCTGCAGGTCACTACCTGCAGGACAACGGCGTCGCGCCGAAGGACTTCAACAGCTACGGCAGCCGCCGCGGCAACCACGAGGTCATGATCCGCGGCACCTTCGCCAACATCCGGCTGCGCAACCAGCTCGCCCCCGGCACCGAGGGCGGCGTGACGCTGAAGCTGCCCGAGGGCACCCAGACCTCGATCTACGAGGCCAGCGAGGCCTACCAGGCCGAGGGCACGCCGCTGGTGATCCTGGCCGGCAAGGAGTACGGCTCGGGCTCCTCCCGCGACTGGGCCGCCAAGGGCACCGCGCTGCTGGGCGTCCGGGCCGTCATCGCCGAGTCCTACGAGCGGATCCACCGCTCGAACCTGATCGGGATGGGCGTGCTGCCGCTGCAGTTCACCGGCGGCGACAACGCGGCGTCCCTGGGCCTGACCGGCCACGAGGTCTTCACCATCGAGGGCATCGCGGGCGGCGGTGACGTCCCGCGCGAGCTGACCGTCAAGGCCACCTCGGAGACGGGGACCACGCAGTTCCGGGTCACGGTCCGCATCGACACCCCGGGCGAGCAGGCCTACTACCGCAACGGCGGGATCATGCCCTACGTCCTGCGCACCCTCCTCTAAGGCGCCAGTACGACGCAAGCCGGTCACTTCGTCCGAGGTGGCCGGCTTGCGTCGTACCGGGGCGACGTCCGGCGAACGGGAGGCCGCGCAGGAAGCGCGCCCCGGTCGGGGTGGTTCGTGACGGGCGGGGAACGCCATCGGTGCGAGAGCGGTTGTACGAGCAGCAACCCGCTCCACCGGAGGCTTCCCATGACCGCACCCCTCCTGACCCCCCAGGACGAGGACGTCGAGACCGACAGCGACAGCACGGCCGACGTCACGGCCGACGAGGAGCTGCCTGTTGCCGAGTCCGAGGGCGGCATCTCGACGGACCTCGTCCGGGCGTACCTCAAGGAGATCGGCAAGGTCCCGCTGCTCACCGCCGAGCAGGAGGTGGAGCTCTCCCAGCGGATCGAGGCGGGGCTGTTCGCGCAGCACAAGCTGCAGCAGCAGCGGGTGTCGGCGGCGCTGCGACGCGACCTCGACTGGCTCGTACATGACGGCGAGAGGGCCAAGCAGCACCTGCTCGAGGCAAACCTGCGGCTCGTGGTCAGCATCGCCAAGCGCTACCTGGGTCGCGGCATGCTGTTCCTGGACCTCATCCAGGAGGGCAACCTCGGGCTGATCAGGGCGGTCGAGAAGTTCGACTACACCAAGGGCTTCAAGTTCTCGACGTACGCGACCTGGTGGATCCGGCAGGCGATCACGCGGGCCATGGCCGACCAGGCCCGGACCATCCGGATCCCGGTCCACATGGTCGAGCAGATCAACAAGCTGACGCGGCTGCAGCGCGAGCTGCTGCAGTCGCTCGGCCGCGAGGCGACCCCCGAGGAGCTGGCCGCGGAGCTCGACATGACCGTCGACAAGGTGCTCGAGATCCAGGGGTACGCACGCGAGCCGGTGTCCCTGCAGTCCATCGTCGGCGACGAGGCCGACAGCAGCCTGGGTGACTTCATCGAGGACGCGGACGCACCCGTCGCGGTGGAGGTCGTGTCGTACGGCCTGATGCAGGACCAGCTGTGGGACGTGCTGCGCACCCTGGAGGAGCGCGAGGCGGCGGTCGTGAAGATGCGCTTCGGCCTCACCGACGGCGAGCCGAAGACGCTCGACGAGATCGGGCGCGAGTTCGGCCTCACCCGCGAGCGGATCCGGCAGATCGAGTCCAAGACGCTCTCGAAGCTCCGGCACCCCTCGCGGGCGCAGAAGCTGCGCGACTACCTGGACTAGACGGCTGCCGGCTCCTCCTCGCCGTCGGGGGCGCGCACGACCTGGTTGCGGCCGTTCTCCTTGGCGGCGTACAGCGCCGCGTCAGCAAGGCCCACCAGGGTCTGCTCGTGGCTCGGGACCGCGGTCGCCAGGCCCACGCTCACCGTCACCGGCAGCCCGCGCCCGTCCGGCAGGACGACCGGCTCCCAGCCCACCAGGGTCCGCAGCCGCTCGCCGAAGCGCAGCGCCGGCTCCCCCGTCACCGCGGGGGCGAGGGCGAGGAACTCCTCGCCGCCCCAGCGACCGAGCACCTGTCCGGGCCGCATCGCCGAGCGCAGCCGCTGCGCGACCTCCTTGAGGACGGCGTCACCGGCCGGGTGGCCCTCCTCGTCGTTGACGCGCTTGAAGTGGTCGACGTCGACGACGGCGACCAGCAGGGGCTCACCCTTCGACCTGGCCTGCGCCGCCAGCACCGACAGCTGCCCCTGCAGCGCGCGCCGGTTCGGCAGCCCGGTGAGCACGTCGGTGCTGCCGAGGGCATCCAGGTCGTGCGCCAGCCGGCGCAGCTCGTCGGCCCGTGCCTTCCAGCGCAGCCCGGCCCGGACCCGGGCCACCAGCTCGTCGACGTCACAGGGCTTCTTGACGTAGTCGAACGCCCCCAGGTCCAGGCCCTCGACGAGCTCGCTGGTGTCGACCCGGCCGGTCAGGAAGATCACGGGAACGTCGCGCACGGCGTCGTCGGTGCGCAGCACCGACATCACCTGGAAGCCGTCGAGCACCGGCATGTCGACGTCGAGCAGCACCAGGTCCGGCCGGCAGGAGCGGGCCTGCCGCACCGCCTCCTCCCCGCTGGCCGCCTCGACCACGTCGAAGCCGGCGGCGAGCAGCTGCCTCCTCAGGATCGACCGCACCGCCGTGCTGTCGTCGGCCACCAGGACCCGGCCCTGCTGCACGTGCACCCTCCCCCTCGCTGTCCCCTCCCCTGTCGGCAGGTCGCGGCCGCCTTACAGCCCCGATCAGGTCGCCGTACCGTCGAGGCTGTGCAGCCGGTCTCACCGCAGGAGTTCGAGGAGCTCGTCGCCGACGCGCTCGACCTGCTGCCTGCCGAGATCGCCGCGCACTTCGCCAACGTGGCGGTGCTCGTCGCCGACGAGCACCCGGACGACCCGGACCTGCTCGGGTTGTACGAGGGGGTGCCGCTCACCGAGCGTGCGAGCTACCACGGGGTGCTCCCCGACCGCATCAGCCTCTACCGGATCCCGCTGTGCCTGATGGCCGAGGACCTCGACGACCTCGTCGCCGAGATCGGGGTCACCGTGGTGCACGAGTTCGGGCACCACATGGGCCTCGACGAAGATCGTTTGCACCGGTTCGGATGGGGCTGACCTCACCCTGTGAGGGAGTTCACCCGTGAGTAACTACCGGAACACGCAGAAGTCTGAGAGCGTTTGACACCACGAGGGCGGCGCATGCCTGCGACCGCCCCAAGGGACGCCTGCCATCTCCGGACGGGAAGCCCGCCGGGAAAGAACTGCAGACCAGCGTACTCGCACCACCGCCGAGCACGTCCGACACGATCAGCCAGGAGAGTTCGTCATGTCCACCGCCACCCGCCCCGCCGACGTCGTCGAGGCGATGGTCGCTCGTGCCCAGGCCGAGGGCCAGCTGTCCCTCGCCCAGCTGCGCACGACGTTCGAGCAGGCCGGTATCGGTCCCGACGAGGCGCGCGCGGTGCTACGCCGCCTCACCGAGGGCGGCCTGGTGATCGGTGCTGACGAGCCCAAGACCCGCACCCGCCGCACCCCGGCGGCCCGCCCTGCATCCGCGCCCAAGACGAAGGCCGCGACCCGGCCCGCCGGGCGCACCGTGGAGACCCCCGTGACCGACCTCGCCACCGCCCCCGTGGAGGAGAGCGCGACCCCCGTCGCGCCCACCGCCCGCGCCAAGAAGACCGCCAAGACCGCCGCGCCCGCCCCTGAGGCGGCCGAGGTCGTGGAGGTCACCCCCGCGACCGAGACCGCCGACGCGGACGAGACCACCGAGACCGCCGAGACCGCCGAGGCCGACGCCCCCATGGCGCTCGACGAGGCGCCTCCTGGCATCGACCTCGTCAAGGCCTACCTGCGCGAGATCGGCCGCGTGCCCCTGCTCACCGCCGTCGAGGAGGTCGAGCTCGCCAAGCGCATCGAGGCCGGTCTGTTCGCCGCCGAGAAGCTGCGGATGAACGCCGAGGAGGGCCTCAAGCTCACCCCGGCGCTCAAGCGCGACCTGCAGTTCATCGTCCGTGACGGCGACAAGGCCAAGCGCCACCTGCTCGAGGCCAACCTGCGCCTGGTCGTGTCGCTCGCCAAGCGCTACCAGGGCCGCGGGCTGGACCTGCTCGACCTGGTCCAGGAGGGCAACCTCGGTCTGGTCCGCGCGGTCGAGAAGTTCGACTACGCCAAGGGCTACAAGTTCTC
>JBAVRG010000188.1:0-16204 GCA_049694795.1 Mycobacteriales bacterium | reverse complement strand
CGGATCGGCTGCCTGCGCGCCTGACGGCCGGGTCGCCTGAGGTCAGGGCCGGACGCTGAGCGTCAGCGTCCGGCTCGGCCCCGCGGTGTGGAGCCAGCTCGCCGAGACCCAGAGCCGGTAGTAGTTGGTCGCGGCCACCGTCGGCGTGACCACGAAGCGGTAGTGGCCGTACCGGTCGATGACCGTGCTGGCCCAGGTGTGCCAGGCGCCGTCGTAGTAGCCCTGCCGGTAGACCCGCTCACCCGCCAGCAGCGGGCTGGTCGACCCGACCAGCGCGACGCTGTGCCGCACGGCCGTCGTGGTCGCGGACAGCGCTGCCGACAGGCTCGGCCGCACCTGCATGAGGACGCTCGTGCTGGCCGCCGCGGCGGCGGCTGACTGCGGCAGGACGGCCTTCACGGTCCCGGCGACCACGGCCCGGAAGCTCGCGGTGGCCACTCCGGAGGCGTTCGTCAGCGCACGCACGGGCGCAGCTGCCGTCCCCGTGCGCGGGGTGAACGACACGACGACCGCCTGGCCCACCAGGGGTGCCCCGGTGTCCCCCCGGCGCGCGGTGATCGACACGGTGACGCTCTGTCCCGAGAGAGGCGCCAGCCGCGGCAGGGTCGCGCTCAGCGAAGAGGCAGGCAGGGCCCGGCTCACGCTCACCGTGGTGTGGGTCACCCGCGTGGCCGGCCCCGTCCCCAGCGCGTTGGTGGCCTGGACGGCGAAGCTGTGCGTCCCCGTCGACAGGCCGGTCACGAGGGAGGAACGCGCCGTACCGGCCACCTGCGCCACCTCGGTGCCGTCGACCGACACGACGTACTGGGTGATGGCGGCACCGCCGTCGCCGACGGGCGGCAACCAGGTCACCGTGACGCCTGCAGGACCGTCCGTCGCCGTCACGGAGACCGGTGCGGCCGGCGGCCCGGTGGGCGTGGCGTCGGCGACGGCGCTGCTCGGCGACGTGCCCCAGCGGTTGCTGGCCTGCACGGCACAGGCGTACCTGGTGCCGTTCGTGACCCCGGTGTCGCGGAAGGTGGTGGTGCCGGCTGCCGCCACGGTGGCCACCGCGGCGGTGGGTGCGCACGGGGCCGGGCTGCAGCGCCGCACGAGGTAGCTGGCCGGGGTCCCGGTGGAGGCCCGCCAGGTGAGCGTGACCGTCCCGGGGGCTGTCGTGGCGGCGAGGCCCTGCGGGGTGCTCGGGACCTGTCCTGGCACGACGGGTGCCGAGGCCGCCGACCACGGCGAGCTGCCGGCGCCGTTCGTCGCCCGGACCGTGAACTGGTAGCCGGTCCCTGGGGTGAGCCCGGTGAAGCGGGCCTGCGTCACCGTGCCGCCGACCGTGACGGTCGCTCCCCCAGGGCTGGCGGTGACCGTGTAGCGGGAGGGCAGCTGGCCGCCGTCGTCGGACGGCCGCCAGGTGACCGTGGCCGCCTGCAGACCCGGAGCGGCCGTGACGCCGACCGGGGCCGCCGGCGCCCGCACCGTCCATGCGCTCGGGGTCGTGCCGTTCGCCAGGGCCGCCAGCTGCGTCAGGGTCCCGTTGAAGCGCGAGACGTCGACGGCTCCCGCGATGCCCGGGATCGTGCCGCCGGAGGTGTACTGCCACAGCGACCAGGAGGCCCAGCCGGCGAGGGGGGGCGGGGTGGTGGACCGGTACGACGCCAGCCACAGGGGGTAGCGCCCCAGGGCCGTGGTCCCGGCCATCGCCGAGGACCAGAAGTACGGGTAGCTGTAGACGATCGGCGTCCGGCCGCTCTGGGCACGCACGGTCTCGAGGAAGGACTGCGTCCAGGTGATCAGGTCGCGCGGGGCGAGGCCGCCCGTCTCCTCCAGGTCGAGGATCGGCGGGAGCGTTCCGCTGGTCGCCACGCTGCCAAGGGTGGTGACGAGCTGCTTGGCCTGGGCGGCGGCCGTCGTCAGGGGCAGCGCCGGCCGGACGAAGGCGTAGCCACCCACGACGAGGCGTGCGGCACGGGCGCTCCTCACGTCTGCGGCGTAGTACGGGTTGACGTAGCTCCCGCCCTCAGTGGCCTTCACGATCGCGAAGGCGCTGCCGCCGGCGCGCACCTTCGCCCAGTCGATGGGTGCGCCGTTGAGGTGCTGCCACGAGGAGACGTCGGGCCCGTACGGCGCAGTCGCGGCCTCGGCGGGCACCGCTGCCCACAGCCCCGCCATCGAGGTCGCCAGCAAGGTCGCGGTCAGTGCCGCCGTCGCGGCGGTTCGGTGCAGCAGACGGCGGGGGGATGCCACGTTCCGGGGTCCTTCCGACACGACAAGGCGCCCTTTGGGGCGCCAAGAAGGACATCGTCACCGGAGGCCGCCGGCTGAAGCGCTGTCAGTCCTCCTGCTGGGTGACTGCCCGCCGGACCGCGTCGAGGTCCTCGGCCGGGATGCCCTCGTGGAAGTCGTTCGGCAACGGCGGCAGCTTGTCGAGGGGGAACCACGCGACGTCGAGGATCTCGGGGCTCTGCGGCACGGGCTCGCAGCCGGGCGGCAGGTGCCCGACGCTGACGAACGTCACGCCCTGGCGGCGGACGTCCAGCGCCACCCGGTGCGGCTCGTCGAGGTCCGCCGGAGCTCCCAGCTCCTCGACGAGCTCCCTCGCCAGGCACTCGAGCGGGGTCTCGCCGCGCTGCAGGAAGCCGCCAGGAGGGAGCCAGCCCCTGCGGTAGGTGGGCCGCACGAGCAGCAGCTCCTGCCCTGTCATGGTGAGCAAGCCGATCGCGCCGACGGTGAAGTTCGGCGTGGCCAGACGCACCGCCCGGGTCTGCAGGGCCCGTGGCAGCCGGTTGTACACCGCGATCTTCACGCTCTCCAGGTGCACCGGCGCACCGTACCGGGGCCTCGACGTATCCACGCGGACGTCGTCACCGTTGCCCGGGTTCGTGCGGACCAGGACCTCTTCCTGACGATCGACAGTGCGCTTCGCCGGTGCGCACACTGAACGCCAGTGCCGGGCAGGGGTTCGCCCGCCGGGCGGCGCTCGGTGCGGGAGGTGCACATGGCTGGAATCCTCAAGAAGAGCTTCGACCAGTCGAAGGACGTCCGCCCCTTCGCGGACGGCAAGGGCAAGCTGGCGATGCTGGACCTCGAGAGCGGTTCGGTCGGCATGGCGACCTTCGAGCCGGGCTGGCGCTGGTCGGAGCACGTGAAGCCGATCGCGGGCACGGCCAGCTGCGAGGCCGCACACGCCGGCTACATCCTGTCAGGGCACATGACGATCCGCATGAACGACGGCTCCGAGGAGAACTTCGACCCCGGTGACGTCATGAAGGTCGAGCCAGGGCACGACGCCTGGGTCGTCGGCCAGGAGGCGTGCGTCGTGATCGACTGGCAGGGCTTCGCCGACTACGCCAAGCCCGCGGCAGCCAGCCGGTCCACGAGCGCCTGACCCCTCGTCACGCCTGCTTGACGAAGCGGACCTCGGTGTCGCTGCCGTCGAAGGAGTGGACGTACGACAGGACCGCCTTGCCGCTGCCGTCGATGGCGACCTGCTGGAAGTCGCCGAGCTCGCGACCGCTGGAGCAGTTGACGCCGCCGGTGCAGACCGGGCCGGTCTTGGCGCGGGTCGGGTCCGCGCTGACGAGCGGCCCGAAGGTCGCGCCGCCGTCACTCGACTCCAGGTAGGACTCGAACCACTCCGTGCCCGCAGGGACGCCGTCCGGGGTGCCGGCGGTGCTCGAGTGGTACAGGGAGACCGCGACCTTGCTGCCCTTCGCCGCCACCCACGGGTAGACGTTGGCGCCGCCGGACACGAGGGTGCGCGGCGCAGACCAGGTGGCACCGAAGTCGGAGGACTGAGCCATCAGCACGCTGGACGTGCTGCCCTGGACGGGGTTCCACACCGCGGTCAGATGGCCGGCGCCCGCGTCCGCCACGACCGGGAAGGCGCCGTTGGTCGTCGCGGCCGAGGCCGGGCCGGGACGGGTGACGGACCAGGTCAAGCCGCCGTTCGTGGAGCGGGCGAAGCCGACCCCCCCGTCGCTGGTCGCGAAGACGACGCCCACCTTGTCACCGAGAAGGCCGCCGTCCTCGGCGATGAGGTTGCCGGGCGGGCAGACGCAACCGGTCTGGTCGAGGGCCGTGGCGGCCAGAACGTGCTGCGGGTAGGTCAGGCCGCTGTCCACCGAGCGCGAGACCCAGAGCCCGGTCGGGATCTGGTGGGTGACGTGGTAGACCCGACCGCCGCTGGTCGCCGCGACCCACTGCCGGTCCTGCACGACGACCCCCTGCAGCGGCTGGGCCGTCCACGTCTGGCCGCGGTCGGTGCTGACCGCCACCGTGCTGGAGCCGAGCCACAGGTCGGTCTCCGACAGCGTGCCGTCGGGCGAGATCGTGATGTCGCTGTCCCCACCGCCCGGCAGGTTGGCCTTGAGGCTCGCCGGCAGCTCGGTGAACGACGCGCCCCCGTCGGTGCTGCGCCAGACCAGGCTCGGCGAGCCCGGGAGGTTCGACAGCAGGCCGTCCGGAGCGTTGACGTAGACCGTGCCGTCGGGAGCCACGTCCACCCCGGGCTCGCTGGCGTTGGCGCTGCTGACCACCACCGGTGTCCCGAAGCCACCCGTGGTCGCCGCGTGCGCGCTCGAGGTGACGACGCTCGTGAGGGTGCTTGCGGCGACGGCGGCCGTGGCCGTGCCGACGACGAACAACGACCTGGCGGTCCTGCGCATGGGGTCCTCCCGTGGTGGCGTCCGGCAGCCGACCACTACCCCGCTGTGGGGCTGCCCACCTCCATCAACGGTGAGGACGGGCAAGCCTCGCGCTGGACCTCCTCAGCGGCGGTGCACGACGAACGGCGCCGAGGTGCCGCCCACGTTGCCGACCGTGCCGCCGATGACCACCTCGAGCTGGTAGTCACCGCGACGGAGCGGCACCGAGAACCGCCACGTCCCGGTCCTGGCGACGACGGCCCGGGCCAGCGGCTGCAGGCGCCCGCCGCTGAGCACACGCTCGAGCACCAGCACCCGGCCGGCCTTGTTCGGGGACGTGGTGCCCTGCACCACGAGGGGCCGGGCGACGCCCGAGACCACCCCGCTCCGGGGCGAGGTGACCGTCAGGCGCGTTGCCACCGCCATCTTGTACGGCGTTGCGCCGGCCGGGCCGTTCTGCGCGTCACCTGCGTACCGGGCGCTCACGACGGTGCTGTAGACGGAGGTGCAGAGCAGCCCCCAGCCCCCGTTGCTGTTGGTCGTGACCCTGACGGTCCGGCTCGGGCCGACGTCGGGGCGCAGCGACACGTCGACGGGAGCACCTGGCACCGGCGCACCGTCCTGCGTCCGCGTCAGTCGCCCGGTGCAGATGGCCGTCGCACCTGCCACCGGCGTGGCGGGCCGGTGCGTGCTCGTCAACGTGGTGTCGGCAGGGGCAGGCGCCGGTGTCGCCGGAGCCCCGGCCGCCGCGGCGTTGACGGCCCTGACCTCGATGCCGTTGACGAGCGCGTTGTTGGCGGCTGCGCTGAAGCCCAGGTCGACGAAGGCGTCGTCGGTGCGGACGGTGACCGTGCTGTCGTAGGCGGTGCTGGCGCCGATCGCCGAGACCAGGTCGAGGTCGGGGACCACCGGCTGGCCCTCGGCGCTGACGGTGAAGACGCGCTGCCCCGGTGCGGTCGCCCAGTTCTCGGCGAAGCTCAGCGTGAGGGTGTAGATGCCCGGGTGGGGGACCGGGATCCGGTAGCCCGTGAGCCCGTAGCGCTCGCTCCGGTACGGCGTCGGGTCGGCGGCGCTGCTGATGCTGTTGGCGTTCGTCGCCGCCGTGCCGCCCTGGAAGTACTCGTCCGCCTCCCAGTGCCGGCCGGAGGTGTCCGTGAACGCCGGACCGCCGGCGTTGATGCGGATGCTCCAGGGCGCGGAGCTCGCAGCCGAGGCCCGGGCGAAGTGGAGCACCCCGGCGGGCACGAGCGTCAGGGGCAGAGCGAGGAACGTGGCCTTCTTGAGCAGCATGCGGGTCGGTCTCCTGAGGGGGGATGTCCGGCGCTTCATGCTGTCTCTCGACGGCTACGCAGAGTTGCTGAACCGGTGTGCTGCACCTCCTTCGCACTCTTTCGCCCCCCGCCCGCGCCGCTACGTGGGGAGGGGTTCGATCCAGGCCACGTACACGGCGTGCCCGCCGCCGGAGGCGTGGACCTCGAGCGCGAAGCGACAGGTGATCTCGGTGCCGTCCGCGCGCAGCACCGGGATGCTGCGCTCAGCTCCCGCCGTACTGGTCTGCCCTGTGGCGAGGTGCCGGGTGAAGCCGGCGACGTGCGCCGCTCGCAGACGCGGCGGGACCAGGGCGACGACCCGCCTGCCGACGAGCTCCTCCGGTGCCCACCCGAGCACGTCGGACAGCCGACGGCTGACGGCGATGATGCGGTTGCTCTCGTCGGCGGCAACGGCTCCGCGGTGGGTGTCGCGCACCACGGACGCGTCCCAGCCCAGGTCCTCGAGGTCGGTGCGCACATCGCGCGCGAAGACCTCGGCATCGGCACCGACCCACGGCGATGCGGGTGCGCCCGCCAGCTGGGCGATGACCTGCTCGCACAGCCAGTCGCGCACCGCGACCACCTCCGGCAGCGCCGGACGGGCGAGCAGCCTCCCCTGCCGCGCGAGTGCCTCGCCCTCGTCCAGGGCGTCCTGAAGGGCGGCGAACTCCTGGCTGGCCTCGCGTGGCAGCTGCAGCAGGAGGTCCACCGCGGCTGGTGCCTCGAGCGCCGCCGCGGGCGACCACGGCACGCGGTCCTCGCCGCCGGTGGTGGAGACGGAGCGCTCGAGAGCGGACCACACGGCGTTGCGGGCAGCGTCCACGTGCAGGTCGAGGTCGTTGGTCCCTCGCACGAGCGTCAGCTCACGCAGCAGGGCCTCGTGGTGCACGCGAGCCGCCCGCCACAGCGTCGGTGAGAGCCCGAGCAGGCGCACCTCGAGGCCGCGCTCGTCGACCGGACTGGTGGCGGGCTCCTCCCAGGCGGCCGTCAGCGCGTCGAAGCCGCTGCCCGTGAGGTCACCAGCTGCGCCCTCGCGGATGCAGAACCAGACGACCTTGCCGTCTGCGAGCTGGCGGACGCCGTGCTCGGAGGAGATCGTCGCCACCAGCGTCATCCCCCGCCCGGTGGTCGCCTGCTGGCCGTAGTGCCGCTGCTCGGGCAGGGCGCCGACGCCGTCCGCGACCTCGACGAGCAGCTCGGTGTCCGACACGGTCACGGACAGGGCGAGCGGGGTCCGTGCGTGCAGGACGCCGTTGGTGACGATCTCGCTGACGGCCAGCTCCGCGGCGTCGAGCCAGGCCTCGCGCCCGGCCTGGGCGAGGACGTCCCGGACCACCCGCCGGGCCTGCGCCGCGCTCGCCGCAACCGGCGGGAGCTGGACGCGGCGAGTCGGCACGAGCGCATCATGCCCGGGTCCGCCGGCATGAAGCCCCCAACGCGCCGCCAACGCTGCGACACTGGCGCCATGACACGAGACGGCCTCCCCTCGACGCCGTCCGCGCTGAGCGCAGAGCGCCTCGCGCTCGCTCTCGAGGCCGGCCACATGGGCTCCTGGCTGTGGGACGTCACCTCCGGTCACCTGGAGTGGGACGAGCCGCTGGAGCGGGTCTTCGGCCTGCAGCCGGGCACGTTCGGCGGCACCTTCGAGGACTACATCGCCCTCCTGGACCCGCGTGACCGCGAGCACTCGCTGGCCGTGATCGCAGCCTCGGTGCAGGCGAAGGACGAGCACTACGTCGAGCACCGCGTGCTGCTGCCCGACGGCAGCACGCGCTGGGTCAGCGGCAGAGGTCGTGCTCTGCTCGACGAGACCGGTGAGCTGCGCGCCATCGTCGGCATCGGTGCCGACATCACGCACCGCAAGCTCGCCGAGCTGCGCGCCGAGTTCCTCTCCCGCGCCGGCGCGGTGCTCGGCAGCTCGCTCGACGTCGAGACGACGTTGCAGCAGGTGTCGCAGCTGGCCATCGAGGACCTGGCCGACTGGTGCGCGATCGACCTGCTCGAGCCGTCCGGCGTCCGCCTCGTCACCGTCACGCACCGCGACCCCGCCAAGATCGCCTATGCCCGGCGCCTGCGTGAGCGGTTCGGCGTCGACTGGGAGGCCGATCGGGGCCTCGGCGCCGTCCTGCGCAGCGGACAACCCGACCTCATCCCCGAGATCGACGAGCAGTGGCTCCGCGAGACCCTCGCCGCCAACCCCGACCTCGACGAGCACGACGTGGCGGAGCTCGTCGGGCTCGGCCTGCGGGCCTCGATGACGGTGCCCATGGTGAGCAGCACCGGCGTGGTGCTCGGCGCCATCAGCATGGTGTCGGCCGAGCGCGGGCACACGTACGGCGCCGAAGACCTCGAGCTCGCGACCGAGCTCGCGCGCCGGGCTGCGACCGCCGTCGACAACGCGCAGCTCTACGCACGCGCGGCGCACGCTGCCACCACGCTGCAGCGCTCCCTGCTGCCACCGCGGCTGCCCGCAGTCCCCTTCGCCGACGTCGCCGCGTTCTACTCCCCCTCGCAGTCCGACGAGCTCATCGGGGGCGACTTCTACGACCTGTTCCCGCTCCCTGACGGCCGCTGGGGGCTGCTCCTGGCGGACGTCTCAGGGAAGGGTGTCGACGCGGCCGCCCTCACGGCCGCCTGCCGCTGGACGCTGCGGTCAGCGCTGTCCCGCGGGACCGGCCCGGCGGACGCCCTCTCCGAGCTCAACGACACCCTGCTCGACGACGAGAGCGAGCGCTTCGTGACCGTCCTCGCGGCCGTCGTCCAGCCGCAGGAGGGCGGCGCGACCTTCAGCTACGCCTCCGGCGGTCATCCTGCCCCGCTGGTCCGGCGGCGCGACGGCAGCTGCGAGACGCTCCCGGTGCAGGGCCGGATCGTGGGGCTGCTCGAGGGTGCGCCTGCGACGGCCTTCACCGCGCAGCTCCAGCCCGGCGACCTGGTCGCGGTGTTCAGCGACGGCTTCACCGAGGCCCGCCGGGGTGTCGAGCTGTTCGGCGAGGCCGGGATGCTCAACGCGTTGCGCGACTGGGAGGGCGGCACCGCCGCGCAGGCGCAGGAGTGGCTGTGCGCGGCCGTGTCCGCGTTCGGCACCCAGCGTGACGACATGGCCCTCGTCGTGCTCGCCCTGCCGGAGAGCGCATGAGGCAGTTGGCGGAGGCGGAAGGGAATCGAACCCTCCAGACCCAGGTCCTGGATCTCACCGGTTTTGAAGACCGGGGGCAGCACCAGCAGACCGCACGCCTCCGCCGTACAACCTAGTCAGTGCTCGTCAGTGCTCGTCAGGGCACCCGTGACGTCGCGGCTGCCGCCGTGTGGTGCGATGGTGGACATCGACCGACCTGGACCGAAGGAGAACCGAGCATGGGCATCCGCCTGGGCGACGAGGCCCCCGACTTCAACGCCGAGACCACCGAGGGCGCTCTCGACTTCCACGACTGGAAGAGCGGCAGCTGGGCGGTGCTCTTCAGCCACCCTGCCGACTTCACGCCGGTCTGCACGACCGAGCTCGGTCGCACCGCCGGGCTCAAGGGCGAGTTCGACAAGCGCGGCGTGAAGGCGATCGCGGTGTCGGTCGACCCGGTCGAGGACCACCGCGGCTGGGCTCCGGACATCGCCGAGGTCGGCGGGGTCGCGCTGAACTTCCCGATCATCGCCGACCCGGACCGCAAGGTCTCCGAGCTCTACGACATGATCCACCCCGGTGAGGGCGACACCTCGACGGTGCGCTCGGTGTTCATCATCGACCCGAGCAACAAGGTCCGGCTCACGCTGACCTACCCGAAGTCGGTCGGCCGCAACTTCGACGAGATCCTGCGCGTCATCGACGCCCTGCAGCTCACGGACGCGCAGCCGGTCTCGACCCCGGCGGACTGGCAGCCGGGGCAGCGCGTGATCGTCTCGCCGGCGATGTCCACCGACGACGCGAGGCAGCGGTTCGGTGAGGTCGAGGAGATCAAGCCCTACCTGCGGTGGACGCCCCAGCCCAAGGGCTGACGCGGGGTCAGGCGGGTTCCGGCAGGCTGGCGACGTCCATCCAGTACTTCGCCAGCTCGCCGACCCCCTCGCGGATCCCCGTGAGGCTGGCGGGCTTCGTGACGTAGGAGTTGGCGCCGCGGGCGTAGCTCGCGCTGACGTCCTCGACGCGGTCCGAGGAGCTGAGGACGACGACCGGGATCGTGCAGAGCTCAGGGTGCTCACGCATCTCGGCAAGGACCTCGAGACCGCCCTTCTTGGGCATCTTGAGGTCCAGCACGATCAGGTGCGGACGGCGCGCGTCGGCGAACTGGCCGCGCCTGTTCAGGTAGTCGAGCAGCTCCTCGCCGTCGGCGACGGTGTGCATCTCCAGCGCGTCACCGTGCGCGTCGTGGAAGGCACGGGTGGTGAAGAAGGCGTGGTCGGCGTTGTCCTCGGCCAGCAGGACTCGCGGGCGGATCGGCGCCGGGCTCATGAGACGTTCTCCTGCTCGGTGGGGTGAGGCGCGGACCAGCTCTGGACGACCGGCCCCGGGAAGAGGACCCGCACCGTCGTTCCGGTGGGTTGGTGCGCCGGAGGTCCGTCGAGCACGATGCTCCCTCCGACCGACTCTACGATCCGCTTGCAGATCGGGAGGCCCATTCCGGTTCCCGGGACGTCGCCGTGGGCGGCGTCGAGCCGCTCGAAGACCTCGAACGCCTTCTCGCGGTAGTGCGGCGGGATGCCTCGCCCGTTGTCGGTGACCGTCAGCACCGCGCCCCCCGACCCCTCCTCCAGCGCCTCGACCCGCACCGTTGCCTCGCCCTGCGAGTGCTTGGCCGCGTTGTCGATCAGGTTCGTCAGCAGCTGCCGGGCGCGCAGCTCGCTCATCCAGACGACGGGGAAGCTGCCGCCCACCGAGATGTCGCAGCTGGGGTGCATGACCCGCACCTCCTGGGCGACCGACTCCGCCAGGGCACCCAGCACGACCGCCTGCGGCGCCGGCTCGCTCCGGCCGATGCGGGAGAGCTCGAGCAGGTCCTGGATGAGGCTCTGCATGTACAGGGCGTTGACGGAGATCCGCCGCAGGTAGTGCGGCCCCTCCCCCTGCAGCTCACCGGCGTGCTCCTCCGCGAGCACGTCGAGGTAGCCCAGCACGGAGATGATCGGGTTGCGCAGGTCGTGCGAGACGCTGTAGATGAGCGTCTGCAGCTCCGCGTTGGCCGCCTCTGCCGCCTGGCGGCTGCGGGCCTCCTGCTCGAAGAGCTGGCAGCGCTGCAGAGCGAGGTCCACGAAGGAGCCGACCCGGTCGAGGAGCAGGATCTCGGCGGTTCCGAACATCGGCGCGAAGGCACCGGCTCGGACCACCAGCCACCCGTCGCTGAGCCGGCAGGCGAAGCCACCGTCCCGCGTGACCGAGAGGACCTCGTCCCTGTGCTCCGCGAGCAGCTGCGCGTGCAGTCCGCTGAGCTCCACGTCGTCGTAGCCGTCGACTCCGAGGGGCCTTCCGTCCTTGTCGAGCAGCGCCGCACCCGAGGCTCCGAACAGCTGCATGACGGCAGGAACGATCGCCGTGGCCACCTCCGTCGGCGTGACGGCGGCCATGAGGCTGCGCTCCGCCGTTCCCAGGCGCTGCAGGTCGTCGGCTCGCCAGATCTCGCCGAGCCAGCGCGGGACCACGAACGCCACGACCAGCAGGCAGATGCCGAGGACGCCGATCAGGGTCGTGACGACCTGCAGAGCGGTGCCGGGGGTGCTCGAGCCCGCGCTTCCCACGAGCGCCAGCGCCAGGATGACGGCACCTGTGCTGAGGGTGCGCATGCGGTGTCGTACGACGGACGGCTGGCCGCGGCCGGCTGACCACAGGCCGACGGCGCTGAGCACCGACTGCGTGGTCCAGCCCACCAGCACCACGACGACGAAGGCGGTGAACCAGCCGCTGCGCGGCGCACCTGCCTTCGGGAACGGCGGTGAGCCGGCGGTGAAGGCGAGCTGCAGGAGGGTCAGGGCGAGGGCGACCTGGTGCGTGCGCCGTCCCACCGCTCCGAGCGAGTAGGCGAAGCGGATGAGCAGGTACGGCACGAGCAGCAGGACGCAGACCAGCAGGACGGTGTAGCCGTGCCGGAGCAGCGACCCGTCGTCGCTGACCGGGAAGAAGCCCAGCACGACGATGAGCGCCAGGATGCTGAACATCGCCAGCGCCCAGCCGGCGGCGGGCGAGCGCCGGACCCGGCCGCCCCGAGCGAGGACGACCACGGCCGACACGACGACCGTCAGGTTCACTGCCTGGGACACGTGCAGGAGCACGACCGGCTGGCCCGCGGCAGCGTCCGCAGCCGCAGCGAGCGCGCTCATCGCTGCCCCCTGGCGCTGGGGTGGAGATCAGCCTGAGGGCGCGTCTCAGCGAGCACGACCTGCCTCCTCGACGTCGGAGCTGTCGCCCACTCGGCCCGCGGCCCGGCGACCGCCCTGCCCCACAGGTAGCCCTGGCCCTGCTGCACGCCGAGCGCCGTGAGCTGGGACAGCTGCGCAGCCGTCTCGACCCCCTCCGCGAGGACTCCGAGACCGAGGGCGTCGGCCAGCGCGGTGATGGCGCGGACGATGGCCACGGCCGGCTCGCTGCCGAGGTCGAGGGCGCGGACGAACGACCTGTCGATCTTCAGGACGTCGACGGGGAGGCTGAGGAGGTAGGACAGGGACGAGTAGCCGGTGCCGAAGTCGTCGACCGCCGTCCGGATCCCCAGGTCGCGGAGCTGTCCCAGGACGGCGCCGCTGAGCTCCACGTCCTCCATGATCACGCTCTCGGTCACCTCGAGGCACAGGCTGCGCGGGTCCAGGCCGGACCGCTCAAGGGCCGATCTGACGGTGTCGACCAGCCGCGCGGAGCTGAGCTGCCGGGCCGACAGGTTGACCGACACCGTGAGCGCCCGGTCCGCTGGTCGCGCCCGGTTCCACGCGGCGACCTGCTCGCAGGCGAGCGACAGGATCACCGCCCCGAGCAGCACGATCGCTCCGGTCTCCTCGGCGTGCGGGATGAAGGCGTCCGGCAGGATCAGGCCCTTGCCGGGGTGCTCCCAGCGGACGAGCGCCTCGCAGCCCACGACCTCTCCGGTGTGCACGTCGACGACCGGCTGGAACCACGGGCGGAAGTGGCCGCGCTGAAGGCCCAGCCGGAGGTCGTTGAGGACCTCGAGCCGCTGCGACGCGCGCTCACGCATGTCCTGGTCGAAGACCTCGCAACGGGCGCGCCCGTTCTCCTTGGCCCGGTAGAGGGCCGTGTCGGCGTCCCGGATCAGCGACTCGGAGTCCACCCGCTCACCTGCGGGTGCCAGCGCGAGCCCCATGCTCGAGGTGATGACGACCTCGCGGCCCTCGAGGACGAACGGCTGCTCCAGCTCGGCGGCCAGCCGCGCGACCACGTCGAAGACCTGGCGCTCGGCCGTGAGCTCCGGGCAGACAAGCACGAACTCGTCGCCCCCGAACCGCGCCAGCGTGTCGGTCGGCCGCAGCACGGCGCTCAGCCGGCGGGCCACCGCCACGAGCAGCTCGTCGCCGGCGGCGTGGCTCAGGCTGTCGTTGATCCACTTGAACCTGTCGAGGTCCAGGAAGACCACGGCGACCGCCGCGCGACGGGTGTCGGCGAGCGCCCGGTCCAGCCGGTCGAGGAGCAGCGCCCGGTTCGGCAGCCCGGTCAGGGTGTCGTGCAGCGCCTGGTGCGCGAGCGCGTCCTCCGCGACCTTCTGCTCGGTGATGTCCTGCACGGTTCCCACGACCCGCAGGGCCGAGGCGCCCGTCGCCGACGTCGGCTCGCTCCGCACGCTGGCCCGGCACTGCAGCCAGCGGCCGGTGCCGTCCGGCCGCGTCAGCCGGTGCACGACGACGATAGGGGGGCGCGACGCCGTCCACGCGTCGAACAGCAGCTCCAGCTCGCCGCGCTCGGCAGCAGGCACGAGGGCCCGGTACGCAGCGAAGGCCCGCGCGTCCGCAGGGACCTCGTGACGGGACAGCCCCGTGACGCGGTACATCTCGTCCGACCACACGACCTCGTCCGTGGCCAGGTCCCACTCCCAGCTCCCGAGGTGCGCGAGCCGTTGCGCCTCGACGAGCTGGGCCTCCCGCTCCGCCAGGGCGTCCTCGGCCTGCCGCCGTGCCGTCACGTCGGTCAGGTTGACCACCAGGCCGCCGGGCGCCTCGTGGTCGGGCACCGCACGGGCCCGGACCTCCAGCACGCGGGTCGCCCCTTGTGCGGAGCGGAACAGCTGCTCACCGGCGTCCGTCCGGTCGGCGGAGCCCAGGCGGAGGTCCAAGGTGCACAGATCCGTCGCGCAGAGGTGGAAGTCGTGCAGCGGCCGCCCCGTGAGCTCGTGCGCCTCGGCACCGAGGAGCTGCGCAGCGGCCCGGTTGACGAAGCTCAGCAGCCCCCGGTCGTCCAGCATGCAGATGCCCTCGGCCGAGGCCTCGAGCACCAGCTGGAGGCGGTTGGCCAGCAGCGACTGCCTCTGCTCGGCAGCCTGTCGCTTGGTGCGCTCCAGCGCGAACACGACGGAACGCCCGACGGCGTCGGCCCCGTGCTGGCCCTTCACGAGGTAGTCCTGCGCCCCGAGCTGCAGGGCCTCGCGCCCCAGCTCGTCGCTGTCGGTACCCGTCAGGACGACGATCGGGACCGTCGGGTCCACCACCCGGAGGGCTTGCACCGCCTCCAGGCCCTTGGCGTCCGGCAGGGAGAGGTCGAGCAGGACGCAGCGGACGTCCCGCTCGGCGAGCCGGTTCGCCGCCGAGGCCACCGTGGTCAGGTGCACGACCTCGAAGTCCGGCAGGACCTGCTCACGGAGCCTCCTCCGGACCAGGAACGCCTGGTCGGGGTCGTCCTCGACGAGGAGCAGCACGCCCGCGGGTGCGGCGGCTGGCGGCTCGGTGTCGACTGACAGTGACCTCACGGAGACCTCTCGTCACGAAGGGCGAGCCCAGCGTGGGGGCCTCGCAGATCAGGTCCAATAGCCCGCTGTGACTAGGTTCATCTGCAGTCGGGCCCCTTCGAGAGGGGTTACTCCGAATGCCTGGCCGGGCACCGGCGGACGCCGGTTGGCGGGAGGACCCGGACCTGGCGGCAGGGTGCGAGCACCGCCCGACGTACGGTCGAGCCGTGCGTCTCACCTCCTACGCCCACGGTGGCGGCTGCGCCTGCAAGATCCCTCCCGGTGAGCTCGAGGAGGTGGTGCGGGGCCTGACCGGGGTGACCGGCCCGGACCTGATCGTCGGCCTCGACGACGGTGACGACGCTGCGGTGGTCCGGGTCGACGACCGCACCGCGGTGGTGGCGACGGCGGACTTCTTCACGCCGGTCGTCGACGACGCCTACGACTGGGGCCGGATCGCCGCGGCGAACGCCCTGTCGGACGTCTACGCGATGGGTGGCCGCCCCGTCGTCGCGGTCAACCTGGTGGGCTGGCCTCGGGACGTGCTCCCCAGGGAGCTGCTCACCGAGGTGCTGCGGGGCGGCCTCGACGTGGCCCGCGAGGCGGGCTGCCACGTCGCGGGGGGCCACAGCATCGACGATCCCGAGCCGAAGTACGGGATGGCGGTCACGGGCCTGGCCGATCCCGCGAGGCTGCTGCGCAACGACGCAGCCTGCGCCGGTACGGCGATCACGCTCACCAAGCCCCTGGGGGTGGGCGTCCTCAACAACCGCCACAAGAGCACCGGTGAGGCCTTCCCGCAGGCGGTCGCCGCCATGACCGCGCTCAACCGCGCCGCCAGCGAGGCCGCGCTCGCCGCCGGCTGCCTCGCCGCGACCGACGTCACCGGCTTCGGCCTGCTCGGCCACCTGTACAAGATGGCGCGCGCCTCCGGCGTGACCGCCGTCGTGGACTCGGCGGCGGTGCCCTACCTCGACGGCGCGAGAGAGGCGCTGCGGGACGGCTACCTGAGCGGCGGGACCAGGCGCAACCTCGAGTGGGTGCTCCCCCACCTGTCGTCCTCGGCGAGGGACGACGAGCTGCTCCTGCTCGCCGACGCGCAGACCAGCGGCGGTCTGCTGGTCGCCGGCGAGCTGGCCGGCCATGCGGTCATCGGCCACTTCGAGCCGCGTGGGGAGCACGTCCTGGTGGTCCGCTGAGCTCGCCCCTAGGCGTCGCGGCGTGCCTCGACGCGCTCCCGCTGCGGCACGACCGCGTAGCGCGGATCGCGCGCTGACTGCTGGCCTGCCTCGAAGACCCCGAACCGCGTGCACGCCGACCCGGCGAGCAGGGCCGCCCCGGACACGGCGGCGAGCAGTCGCGAGCGGCGGGCGCCGAGCGCGGTCGCAGCGCCGAC
>JBAVRG010000187.1:0-16831 GCA_049694795.1 Mycobacteriales bacterium | reverse complement strand
GAGTGAGCAAACGGGAGCGAGCCGCGATCCGCCACCGCGATCGCCAGGAACGCTTAGGGTCTCGGGCATGCGGAACCTGACGGAGGCGGAGGCGCGAGCGCGCGCCGCCGTGCTCGACGTCGTGTCGTACGACATCGCCCTCGACCTGACCCAGGGAGACACCTGGTTCCGGTCGACCACCACGCTGCGCTTCTCCGCGACGCCAGGAGCCAGCACCTTCTTGGAGCTGGACTGCGTCGAGGTGGAGCACGCGACCCTCGACGGCCGGCCGATCTCGCTGCAGGGCAACCGCTTCGCGCTGGCCGACCTCGGCGGCGAGCACGTGGCCGAGGTGGTCGCCCGGTGCGCCTACACCAGGTCCGGTGAGGGGCTGCACCGCTTCGTCGACCCCGCGGACGGCGAGGTCTACGTCTACGCGCAGGCGTTCCTCGACGACGCGCAGCGCTTCTTCGCGTGCTTCGACCAGCCCGACCTGAAGGCGGTCTTCGACCTGCGCGTGACCGCGCCCGACGGGCATCGCGTGCTGTCCAACACCCGCGGGGCGCTCGCCGACGGCGTGCACGTCTTCGACCGGACGCGGCGGCTCTCGACGTACCACCTGACGCTGGCTGCCGGTCCGTGGCACGGCGAGCAGCGCTGGTACGACGGGATCGAGCTCGGGGTGTGGTGCCGCGCCTCGTTGGCGCCGTACTTCGACGCGCCGGAGCTGCTCGAGATCACCGAGCAGTGCTTCGCCCTGCAGCAGCGGGAGTTCGGGTCGCGCTACCCGTTCGACGACAGCTACGACCAGGTGTTCGTGCCGGAGTACAACGCCGGGGCCATGGAGAACCCCGGCATGGTCACCTTCAACGACGAGGAGTTCGTCTACCGGTCGCGCACGACGGAGGGCAACCGCCGGCTGCGGGCGCAGGTGATCGCGCACGAGATGGCGCACATGTGGTTCGGCGACCTCGTGACCATGCGCTGGTGGGACGGGATCTGGCTCAACGAGTCGTTCGCGGAGTTCATGGGGCTGCACACCACCGACGCCGGCACCCGCTTCGACGGCGCCTGGGCCGACTTCTGCCTGGGGCGCAAGGCCTGGGGCTACCGGGCGGACCAGCTGCCGACCACGCACCCGGTGGCGGGCGAGGTCTCCGACAACCGGGCTGCGCTGCTCAACTTCGACGGCATCTCGTACGCCAAGGGCGCGTCGGTGCTGCGCCAGCTGGTGGCCTTCGTCGGGCAGGACACCTTCTTCGCCGGCCTGCGGGCCTACCTCGCCAGGCACGCGTACGGCAACACCGACCTCGCGGACCTGCTGGTCGAGCTCGAGGTCGCGAGCGGACGGGACCTGCGCGACTGGGCGCGCTCCTGGCTCGAGACCAGCGGGGTGTCGACCCTGCGCCCGCGCTGGGACGGGGACACCCTCGTCGTGCAGCAGGAGGGGGAGGTCCTGCGTGACCACGTCGTCGGCGTGGGTCGCTACGCCGAGGCCGGCGGTGTGATCCGGCTGGTCGAGCGGGTCCAGGTCGAGATCAGCGGGGCGCAGACGCCGGTGCCCGGGATCACCCCCGCGGACCTGGTGCTGCTCAACGACGGGGACCTCACCTTCGCCAAGGTGCGCTTCGACGACCGGTCGCTGCGGACGCTGCTGCACGGCCTGGTGCGGGTCGAGGACCGGCTGGCCCGGGCGGTGTGCTGGGGCGCGCTCTGGGACGCGACGAGGGACGGCGAGCTGCCGGCCCGCGACCACGTCACGGCAGTGCTCTCCGGGGTGGTCGCGGAGCAGGACCCGTCGCTGGTCGAGACGCTGCTGGCCCAGGCCACCCAGGCGGCCGCCGCCTTCGCCCCGCGCAGCGAGCAGGACGCGCTGCTGGCCCTCATCGCGCAGGAGTGCTGGACCGCCGACGTGGTCCCCGCGAGCGACCTGCAGCTGGTGCGCGTGCGGGCCGCGGTGCAGGCGACCGGGGACGCCGACCTGCTGCGCGGGTTGCTGGCCGACGCCGTCCCGGACGGGCTGGTCGTCGACACCGAGCTGCGCTGGCTCGTCGTGCGCCGCCTCGCGGTCCTCGGGCAGCTGGGCGAGGAGGACGTCGAGCGCGAGCTGGCGGCGGACCGCACCGCCACCGGTGAGCTCGAGGCGCTCGCCGCGGTCGCCTCGCTGCCCGGCTCCGCCACGAAGCAGCGCAGCTGGGAGCTGCTCGTGGGCGGCTCGGCCACCAACGCGCAGGCGCGCGCGGCGGGCCGGGCCTTCTGGCAGCGGGGCCAGGACGAGCTGCTCCGGCCCTACGTGGACCGCTACCTCGAGGCGGTACCGGCCCTCTGGGAGCAGCTCTCGCCGCAGCTGGCCGGGTCGCTCACCCAGCACCTGTTCCCGAGGACCCTGGTGGAGCAGGAGGTCCACGACCGGGTCGGGGCGCTGCTGGAGCGACCTGGCCTGCCTGCCGGTGCGCGCCGGGTGGTGCTGGAGCAGCGTGACGACCTGCGAAGGGCCCTCATGGCCCAGCAGGCGGGTTAGCCTCTAGCCCATGTGCGGCATCGTGGGCTACGTCGGTGACAAGGACGGCCTGGAGGTCGTGCTGGGCGGCCTGCGGCGGCTGGAGTACCGCGGCTATGACAGCGCGGGGGTCGCGGTGCTGGGGCCTGGCGGTGACCTGCGGGTCGAGCGCAAGGCGGGCAAGCTCAGCAACCTCGAGAAGGAGCTCGCCGAGCTGGCGCTGCCCGGCACGCTCGCGATCGGCCATACCCGCTGGGCCACGCACGGCGCACCGACGGACCGCAACGCCCATCCGCACGTCGACTGCAGCGGTGCGGTGGCCGTCGTGCACAACGGGACCATCGAGAACTTCGAGGTGCTGGTGCGCGGGCTCGAGGAGCGCGGCCACGCGCGGCACTCCGACACCGACACCGAGGCCGTCGCGCACCTGGTGGAGGAGCGCTACGACGACACAGGCGGCGACCTGGCGGCCACCGTCCGCTCGGTCTGCAAGGACCTGGAGGGCTCGTTCGTCCTCGTCGTCGCGCACCGCGACGAGCCCGACCTGGTGGTGGCGGCGCGTCGCAACCTGCCGCTGGTCGTGGGCCTCGGCGAGGGCGAGAACTTCCTCGGCTCGGACGTCACCGCCTTCATCGCGCACACCCGCACCGCCCGCGCCGTCGACCAGGACCAGGTCGTCGAGCTGCGCCGCTCGGGGGTGCGGATCACCGACCTCGACGGCCACGAGGTCGAGGGCGACACCTACCACGTCGACTGGGACACCGCCGCCGCCGAGAAGGGCGGCCACGAGTTCTTCATGCTCAAGGAGATCGAGGAGCAGCCCGCGGCCGTGCGCGAGACCCTCGGCGGTCGCATGCAGGAGGACGGCCTGCTGCACCTCGACGAGCTGTCGATGAGCGACGAGGACGTCCGAGACATCGACCAGGTATTCATCGTGGCCTGCGGGTCGGCCTACCACTCCGGGCTCGTGGGCAAGTACGCCATCGAGCGCTGGTGCCGCCTGCCGGTCCAGGTCGAGATGGCCAGCGAGTTCCGCTACCGCGACCCGGTGCTCGGCCGGCACACCCTGGTCATCGCCGTCTCGCAGTCCGGGGAGACCGCCGACACCCTCGAGGCGGTGCGGCACGCCCGGGCGCAGCGGGCCAAGGTGCTCGCGGTGACCAACACCGTCGGGTCCACGATCAGCCGCGAGAGCGACGCCGCGCTCTACACCCGCGGTGGGCCGGAGGTCGCGGTCGCGTCGACCAAGGCGGTGATGACCCAGATCACCGCGATGTACCTCGTGGGCCTCTACCTCGCGCAGGTCCGCGGGACGCGCGACACCGACGAGGTCCGGGCGCACCTGCGCGACCTGCTCGACATCCCCGCGCTGGTCCAGGAGGTGCTCGACCGGATGGGCCCGGTGCGCGAGCTCGCCCGCGACCTGGCGCACGAGGAGCGGGTGCTCTTCCTGGGGCGGCACGTCGGCTACCCGATGGCGCTGGAGGGCGCGCTGAAGCTCAAGGAGCTCGCCTACATCGGCGCCGAGGGCTTCCCGGCAGGCGAGATCAAGCACGGCCCGATCGCGCTGGTCGAGGAGGGCACCCCGGTCGTCGTGATCGCGCCCCGGCACGCGCTGCAGCCCAAGCTCGTCAACAACGTGCAGGAGGTGCGGGCCCGCGGCGCGCGCACGATCGTCATCGCCACCGACGGCGACGAGTCCGTGACGCCGTACGCCGACACGGTCATCCGCATCCCCGACACCAAGTCGCTGCTCACGCCGCTGCTGACCATCGTGCCGATGCAGGTGCTGTCGGCCGAGATCGCCCGGGCCCGCGGCCTCGACGTCGACCAGCCGCGCAACCTCGCGAAGTCGGTCACCGTCGAGTGAGCTGTCCTTGATCATCGGTGTGGGCGTCGACGTGGTCGAAGTCGCCCGGCTCGCCCGCGCCCTGGAGCGCACGCCGACGCTGCGGACCCGGCTGTTCACCGCGCAGGAGCAGTCGGTCGGGCGCATCGAGTCGCTGGCGGCGCGCTTCGCCGCCAAGGAGGCGGTCGCCAAGGCGCTCGGCGCACCCACGGGCCTGCGCTGGGTCGACGCCGAGGTCGTGTCGGAGCCGTCCGGCCGGCCGTCGCTGGTGGTGCACGGCACCGTGGCGCGCACTGCTGCCGAGCAGGGGGTCGCGCGCTGGCACCTGTCGCTGACGCACGACGGCGGGGTGGCCACGGCGCTCGTGGTGGCCGAGGGATGAGGTACGCCCACTCGGTCGCGCAGGTCAAGGCGGCGGAGCAGCCGCTGCTCGCGGCGGGCGTGCCGTTGATGGCGCGCGCTTCGACCCGCCTCGCGGTGGAGGTCGCGCGCCGGTTGCCGTTCGTCTACGGCGCCCGGGTGGCGCTCATGGTCGGCGGCGGCAACAACGGCGCGGACGCGCTCTGGGCCGGGACCTTCCTGGCCCGTCGCGGGGCGAAGGTGGTCGCGGTCCTCGCGGGCACCCCTGTGCAGGACGCGCTGGCCGCCTTCCTCGCGGCCGGAGGCACGACCGGTACGGCGGAGGCGCTGACCGGCGCGGAGGTCGTGCTCGACGGGCTGGTGGGGCTGGGCGGTCGTGGTCCGCTGCGCCCGGCGGCCGCTGAGCTGGCGACGGCGGCCAGGGGCCTGGTCGTCGCGGTGGACCTGCCGAGCGGGGTCGACCCCGACACCGGCGAGGTGCACCCGGGTGCGGTGCGGGCGGACGTCACGGTCACCTTCGGCAGCACCAAGCCGGGCTTGCTCATCGCCCGCGACCACGTCGGTGAGCTGGTGGTCGTCGACCTCGGGCTGCCGCTGCCTGACGCCCCCGTCGAGGTGCTCGAGGCACGTGACGTCGCCCGGCTGCTGCCGACCGCCGAGCGGGCGTCGGACAAGTACAGCCGCGGCGTGCTGGGCGTGGCCGCCGGTTCGCGCGAGTACACCGGCGCCGCCGTGCTGACCGTCGGGGCCGCGGTGCGCGCCGGCGCGGGGATGGTGCGCTACGCCGGCAAGGCAGCCGACCAGGTGCGGTCCCGCTGGCCCGAGGCGGTGGTCAGCCAGTCCCTCGACGACGCGGGCCGGGTGCAGGCCTGGGTGGTCGGACCGGGGATCGGCGTCGGCGCTGACGACGCGGTCGAGTGGGTGCTCGCCCAGGACGTGCCCGTGCTCGTCGACGCCGACGCGCTGACGATCTGCGCCGAGCACCGCGACTGGCTGGTGCGCGACGCACCGACGCTGCTCACCCCGCACGACCGCGAGTTCGCCCGCTTCGGCCGCGAGGTGGGACCGGACCGCATCGGTGCCGCGCGGGCGCTGGCCGGGGAGCTCGGCGTGCACGTGCTGCTCAAGGGCGACGCGACCGTGGTGTGCGGTCCCGAGGGCCCGGTCCGGGTCAACCCCACCGGTTCGCCGGTGCTCGCCACCGCCGGTTCCGGCGACGTGCTGTCCGGTGCTGTCGGGGCGCTGCTGGCGCAGGGCCTGGACGTGCTCGACGCGGCCGGCGCCGGTGCGTGGCTGCACGGGGTGGCTGGGGCGCTGTCGGCGGACGGTGCGAGCACGAGCGCCAGCCTGCTGCTGGAGGCGTGGCCTGCCGCGGTCCGCGAGGCACATGCGGGAGACTGAGCGGGTGAGATCGGTGGCCCGCGTGGACCTGGACGCGATCCGTGACAACGTCGCGGCGCTGCGCGAGCGGTCTGCAGGCGCGCAGCTCATGGCCGTCGTCAAGGCGGACGGCTACGGGCACGGCATGCTGCCGAGCGCCCGGGCCGCGCTCGCCGGCGGGGCGAACTGGCTCGGTGTCGCGTTCCTCGAGGAGGCGCTGGCCCTCCGCGAGGCCGGTCTCGCCGTACCGGTGCTGGCGTGGTTGTTCGCCCCGGCCGAGGACCTCGCGCCGGCCGTGGCCGCCGACGTCGACCTGGGGATCTACTCGCTCGCGGAGCTGGACCGCGCGCAGGCCGCCGCGCGGCAGGTCGGACGCACGGCCCGGCTGCACCTGAAGGCCGACACGGGGCTGTCGCGCGGCGGCGCCACCCCGGACGCGTGGCCCGAGCTGTGCGAGGCAGCCGCGAAGGCCGAGGCCGACGGCAGCGTCGAGGTGCGCGGCGTCTGGAGCCACTTCGCGTCCGCCGAGGCGGGGCCGGCGTTCGTGACGAACCGGCAGCAGGTCGCGACCTTCGAGCAGGCGCTGGGGGTCGCCGCCGCCAAGGGCCTGCGACCGGAGGTGCGACACCTGGCCAACTCCGCCGCGCTGCTCACCGATCCCGGCACGCACTACGACCTGGTGCGGCCCGGCGCCGCGATCTACGGGCTGTCGCCCGCCCCGGCGTTCGGGACGCCGGCCGAGCTGGGGCTGCGCCCGGCGATGTCGCTGCGCGCGCAGGTGGCGCTCACCAAGCGGGTCCCGGCCGGCTCCGGGGTGAGCTACGGGCACCGCTACACCACCACCGCGGAGACGACGCTCGCGCTGGTGCCGCTGGGCTACGCCGACGGCATCCCGCGGGCTGCCACGAACGCCGCGCCGGTGCTCGTGGGCGGGCGGGTCCGCACGGTGGCCGGCACCGTCGCGATGGACCAGCTCGTCGTGGACGTCGGTGACGACGACGTGCGGCCCGGCGACGAGGTGGTGCTCTTCGGGGAGCACCCGACCGCGCAGGACTGGGCCGCGGCGGTCGGGACCATCGACTACGAGATCGTCACCCGGATCGGTCCGCGGGTCCCTCGCGCGTACGTCGGGGAGCTGGCGTGAGCCGGCGCAGGCGCGTCGGCCTGATCGGCGGCATCGCCGGTGCTGTGACCGTCGGGGCCGCGGCGGGGCTGGCGGCCGAGCGCTACGCCATCGGGCGGTCCCGGCTCGCGCCGGACCCCGAGCGCGACGAGCCGTTCTTCCGCCTCCCGTCCGACCGGGTGCGGCGGGTGGTGGCCGACGACGGTGTGCCGCTGCACGTCGAGGAGGTCGGTCCCGAGCGCGCAGGTGTGACCGTGGTGTTCTGCCACGGCTACACCGAGCAGCTCGCCGTCTGGCACTACCAGCGGCAGGCGCTCGCAGCAGAAGGCCTGGGAAAGCTGGTGTTCTGGGACCAGCGCTCGCACGGCCGCAGCGGTCGGAGCGCGCACGAGCACGCGACGATCGACTGGCTCGGCCGAGACCTGCGTGCGGTGCTCGACGCGTGCGCCCCCACCGGTCGGGTCGTGCTCGTCGGTCACTCGATGGGCGGCATGACCATCATGGCGCTCGCCGAGCAGCACCCCGAGCTGTTCGGCGGCCGGGTCGTCGGGGTCGCGCTGATCAGCACCTCGACCGGCAGGCTGGCGTCGGTGACCTTCGGGCTCCCGGCCGCCTTCTCGGGGGTCAACCGGGTGGTGCTGCCGTGGGTGACCCGCGGGATGCGGGGGCGCCCGGAGGTGTTCGAGCGGGGGCGCAGGCTCGGCACCGACCTGGCCTTCCTCGCCACCCGACGCGGAGCCTTCGGCTCGACCGACGTGAGCCCGGCGCTGGTGGAGCTGGTCGAGAAGATGGTCGCCGACACCCCCGTCGACGTGATCGCGGAGTTCTACGACACGTTCGTCAACCACGACAAGCTCGCCGCCCTGGCCGTGCTGTCGAAGGTCGAGACGCTGGTGCTGGTGGGCAGCAAGGACGTCGTGACGCCCGTGGAGCACAGCCGCACGATCGCGGCGGAGGTGCCGGAGGCCCAGCTGGTCGTCGTGGAGGGCGCCGGGCACATGGTGCAGCTCGAGCGGGCACCGCTCGTCACGCTGCACCTGCGTGCGCTGGTGCGCCGAGCGGCCCGCAGTCGCAGGTCGGCGTGAGCGCCCTGCTCGAGCTCGCCGCCCGGATCCGGGGGTGCACAGCCTGCCCCGAGCTGGCTGCCACCCGCAGCAGCGTGGTCGTCGGCTCGACCCCGCCGGGTGCCCGGCTGCTGGTCGTCGGGGAGGCCCCGGGCGCGCAGGAGGATGCCACCGGCACCCCGTTCGTCGGCCGCAGCGGCCAGCTCCTCGACCGGCTGCTCGCGGAGGCCGGTCTGCCGCGCCCGCAGGTCGCCGTCCTCAACACCGTGAAGTGCCGGCCGCCGGGCAACCGGGTGCCCTCCCGGCTCGAGACGGCCAGCTGCCGCCCCTGGACCGCTGCGCAGCTGGACCTGCTGGCACCCGCCCTGGTCGTCACGCTCGGGCTCTCGGCGGCCACCTGGTTCCTCGGCAGGACCACGCTGTCGGCGGTCCGCGGGCAGGTGCACGAGGTCGACGGTCGGCGGGTGCTCCCCACCTACCACCCGGCAGCGGCGCTGCGCGGCGGGCCACAGGGCGAGCCGCTGCGGCTGCTGCGTGCCGACCTGACCCGTGCCGTGGAGCTGGTCGCGTGAGGCGCACGCTCGCCACCGTCGAGGACACCCGGGCGTTCGGCCGCGAGCTGGCCACCTCGCTGCGGCCCGGCGACCTGGTGGTGCTCAGCGGTCCGCTCGGCGCGGGCAAGACCGCGCTGACGCAGGGCATCGGCGAGGGGCTCGGCGTGAGCGGCCGGGTGACCAGCCCGACGTTCGTCATCGCGAGGGTGCACCGGGGGCCGGTCCCGCTCGTGCACGTCGACGCCTACCGCCTGCGCGACAGCGGCAAGCTCGACCTCGACGACCTGGAGATCGACGAGGAGCTCGACCGGGCGGTGGTCGTGGTCGAGTGGGGCGAGGGCGTGGTCGAGCGGCTGTCCGACAGCCACCTCGAGGTGCGGCTGGAGCGGCACGACGACGACACCCGGACCGTGACCGTGACCGGCGTCGGGCCGCGCTGGGAACCCGCACAGTGACGCCGATCGTCGGGTGTGCAGGGCCGCTCTTCCGGTCGTGATCACCCAGCGGCAGACTCGCAGGGCCGTCCCCCACCTCTGAGGAGCGCACTCGTGTCCCTGACGATCGCCAGCATCCTGGCGGAGTCCGCCACCCGGTTCCCCGACAACACCGCCGTGGTCCTCGGCGACCTGCGCCTGACGTACGCCCAGCTCTGGGGTCACGCGAAGCAGTACGCCGCGGTCCTGCGCGAGCGGGGGATCGGTCCCGGCGACAAGGTCGCGCTGCTGCTCCCCAACACCCCGCACTTCCCGCTCGCCTACTACGGGACGCTCGCGCTCGGTGCGGTCGCCGTACCGGTGCACGCCCTGCTCAAGGCGGAGGAGATCGAGTACGTCCTGTCCGACTCCGGGGCCAAGGCGCTGGTCTGCGCCGCCCCGCTGCTCGGCGAGGGTGCCAAGGGCGCGGAGCTCGCCGGGGTCCCGCTGCTCGCGGTGATGGACGGCGGCGATGCGGCCGTCGAGCGCATCGACTCCCTCGCGCTGCAGGCCACGCCGATCGACGCGGTCGAGCCCCGCGAGCCGGAGGACACCGCCGTCGTCCTCTACACCTCCGGCACCACCGGGAAGCCCAAGGGCGCCGAGATCACCCACCTCAACGTCACGATGAACGTGGTCGTGTCGGCGCAGCACTCGTTCGACATCGGCGAGGACGACGTCGTGCTGGGCTGCCTGCCGCTGTTCCACACCTTCGGGCAGACCTGCTGCATGAACACCGCCTTCTACGTCGGCGCGACCGTGGTGCTGCTGCCGCGCTTCGACGGTGCCGAGGCGCTGCGGCTGCTCGTCGACGAGAAGTGCACGATCTTCATGGGGGTCCCGACCATGTACGTCGGGCTGCTCGAGGCGGCCAAGACCTCCGACCTGCGGCCGCAGCTGAAGACCGCGCTGTCCGGCGGCGCCGCGCTGCCGCTCGCCGTGCTCGAGCGGTTCACCGAGGTCTTCGGCACCAAGGTCCTCGAGGGCTACGGGCTCACCGAGACCTCGCCGGTCGCGACCTTCAACCAGAAGGGGTTCGAGCCCAAGCCCGGCACCGTCGGCAAGAGCATCTGGGGCGTCGAGGTCGAGGTGGCCAGGGCCGAGGTCGACGAGCGGATCGAGCTGCTGCCCACCGGTGAGCTCGGCGAGATCGTGGTCCGTGGCCACAACGTCTTCAAGGGCTACCTCAACAAGCCCGAGGCGACCGCGACGGCGATCGTCGACGGCTGGTTCCGCACCGGCGACCTCGGCACCAAGGACACCGACGGCTACGTCACGATCGTCGACCGCAAGAAGGACATGGTCATCCGCGGCGGCTACAACGTCTACCCTCGCGACGTCGAGGAGGTGCTGCTCCGGCACCCCGGTGTCGGCCAGGTCGCCGTCATCGGCCTGCCCGACCCCCAGTACGGCGAGGAGGTGTGCGCCGTCGTCGTGAAGGACGGGGAGGTCACGGAAGAGGAGGTCATCGCCTTCGGCAAGGAGCACCTCGCCGCGTACAAGTACCCGCGCCGGGTGGTCTTCGCCGACGCCCTGCCGCTCGGGCCGTCCGGCAAGGTGCTCAAGCGCGAGCTGGTGGCCCAGCACAGAGCCTGATCACCGCTGCCTGACCGCCGCTAGCCTGTCGTGGTGCTGGTCCTCGTCCTCGACACCTCCACCCCGGCGGTCTCCGCCGGGCTCGTTCGGGTCGACGGTGCCCTCGAGGTGGTCGCCGAGGAGGTCGCCGTCGACGGCCGCCGGCACGGCGAGCTGCTGGCGGTGGGCCTCGAGAAGGTCCTGACGGCCGGCACCCCCGAGCTGGTCGTGGTGGGCGTGGGCCCGGGTCCGTTCACCGGGCTCCGGGTCGGCATCATGACCGCGGCGGCCTTCGGCGACGCCCGTGGCATCCCGGTGCGCGGGGTCTGCTCCCTCGACGGCCTCAGCGCCCCGGGGGCCGCCGTCGTGACCGACGCCCGCCGCAAGGAGGTCTACTGGGCCGTCTACGACGACGCCGGCCGGCGGGTCGACGGCCCGCACGTGACGACCCCCGCGGTGGCGCGGGAGGCGATCGGCGACCGCCGGGTGGTCGGCGACGGCGCGCAGCTGTACGGCTTCGCCACCGAGGACCACCCGCGGTACCCGTCGGTGGCCCGGCTCGCGGAGGTCGCCGTACACGGCGGGGACCCGCTGCCGCTGACGCCGCTGTACCTGCGACGCCCCGATGCGACCGAGCCGGTGCAGGCCGCCCGGGCATGAGCGTCATGTGGCTCGACGCCTTCCCGCGCCGGTGGGACGCGGCGCTGGAGAGCACCGTGCGGGGCCGGGTGCCGACGGTCGTCTACTACCCGGGCGCCCGTCGTGACGGCGGGTCGGACGGGGTCTGGTTGCGCATCACTCCCGAGGCGGGGGAGCAGTGGACCGGCGTCTTCGCCTCCGACAACCTGCCCGGCCGGCTCAACCTCGTCGCGTCGTGGCCCGACCCGTTCGCTGTCTTCGTGGCCGCGGGCGGCGCGCCGTACCTCGTGGACAGCCGCGACCCCGACGCCTGGCAGCGGGTCGACCGTCCCGGGGCGCGCCGCTTCGAGCCGGTCGCGGGTCTGGCGCTGCTGCTCGACGACCAGGTGCTCGCCGCCTACGACGCCGACGGCCTGGCCTGGGAGAGCGACGCCATCCCCGGGGCGCAGTGGCTCGGGGTGCTCGACGACGAGGTCCACCTGCGCAGCGGCGACCTGCTCCACCGGGTCTCCGTGCGGCACGGCCGCACCCTCACCGAGTCTGCGCCGTGGTGACGCTCGAGCGGTTCCGCTGGTGGCACGTCGAGCAGGTCCTGCCGATCGAGCGGCAGCTGTTCGCACCCGAGCCGTGGACCGCGCACCACTTCTGGTCCGAGCTGGGCCATACCGCCACCCGGCACTACGTGGTGGGCGTCGAGGACGGCGAGGTGGTCGGCTACGCCGGCCTGTGCGACTACCCCGACGAGGCCTTCGTGCAGACCATGGCGGTGGCGACGCCGTACCAGGGCAGGGGCCTGGGCGCGACGTTGCTGCAGGACCTGCTCGCCGAGGCGCATCGGCGCCGCAAGAGCCCGGTGCTGCTGGAGGTGCGGGCGGACAACGCGCCGGCGCAGCGGCTGTACGCCCGGTACGGCTTCACCAGGACGGGCGTGCGCCGGGGCTACTACCCGGGTGGCGTCGACGCCTGGGTGATGACGCGCAACTAGGGTCTTCGTCGTGCCGTTGGTGCTGGGGATCGAGACGTCCTGCGACGAGACCGGGATCGGGATCGTGCGCGACGGCGTGCTGCTCGCCGACGCCGTCGCGTCCTCGGTCGACGAGCACGCCCGCTTCGGCGGCGTGGTGCCCGAGGTCGCGAGCCGCGCGCACCTGGAGGCGATGGTGCCGACCGTGCACCGCGCCCTGGAGACCGCCGGGGTCGCCCTGTCGGACCTCGACGCGGTGGCCGTCACCAGCGGCCCTGGCCTCGCCGGGGCGCTGCTGGTCGGCGTCGCCGCCGCGAAGTCCTACTCCCTCGCCCTCGACGTCCCCCTGTACGGCGTCAACCACCTCGCGGCCCACGTGGCCGTCGACGTGCTCGAGCACGGGCCGCTGCCCGAGCCCTGCGTCGCGCTGCTGGTGAGCGGCGGCCACTCCAGCCTGCTCCTGGTGGAGGACGTCACGAAGACGCTGACCCCGCTCGGGCAGACCGTCGACGACGCCGCGGGGGAGGCGTTCGACAAGGTCGCGCGGCTGCTGGGCCTGGGCTTCCCCGGCGGTCCGGTGGTCGACCGCCAGGCGCGCGAGGGCCGGGCGGACGCCATCGGCTTCCCCCGGGGGATGCTCTCCGACCCGTCGTACGACGTGTCCTTCTCCGGCCTGAAGACCGCGGTCGCCCGGTGGGTGGAGCGGCACGAGGGTCCGGTGCCGGTCGCCGACGTGTGCGCCAGCTTCCAGGAGGCGGTGGTCGACGTGCTGACGGCCAAGGCGGTGCGGGCCTGCCGCGACCAGGGGGTGGACCACCTGCTCATCGGCGGTGGGGTGGCGGCGAACTCGCGGCTGCGCGCGCTCGCGGAGGAGCGCTGCGCCGCCGCCGGCATCCGGCTGCGGGTGCCCCGGCCGGGGCTGTGCACCGACAACGGTGCCATGGTCGCCGCGCTCGGTGACCGGCTGCTGGCCGCCGGGGTCGCGCCGTCGGAGCTGGACCTGCCGGCCGACAGTGCGATGCCGGTGGAGCTGGTCAGGGCGTGAGGATCGGCTGACCGGCTTGTCGTGCTGGCACTCGTGGGCGTAGAGTGCCAAAGCGAAAGCAAGGCCTGACCCCCGCGACGGCAGGCCGCGTGATCGCCCCTCATCGGATCGTTCCTGGAGGAACAGTGACCACTGCGACCAAGGTCGCCATCAAGCCGCTCGAGGACCGCATCGTGGTCCAGGCGGTCGAGGCCGAGACCACCACGGCCTCCGGCATCGTCATCCCCGACACCGCCAAGGAGAAGCCCCAGGAGGGCACCGTCCTGGCCGTGGGCCCGGGCCGCTTCGAGGACGGCGCCCGTGTCCCGCTCGACGTCAAGGTCGGCGACAAGGTGCTCTACAGCAAGTACGGCGGCACCGAGGTCAAGTACGCCGGCGAGGAGTACCTCGTGCTCTCCGCCCGCGACGTGCTGGCTGTCATCGAGGCCTAAGAGCGCTTCCGTTCGACGCCCCGGCTCCCCTGGCGGGGGCCGGGGCGTCGTGCTTCACCCGTGCTTTCCAGACAGACGAACCGAAAGGCACTGCCTTGAGCAAGACCCTGAGCTTCTCCGAGGACGCCCGCCGCTCCCTCGAGCGCGGTGTCGACACCCTCGCCAACGCCGTGAAGGTGACGCTCGGCCCGCGTGGCCGCAACGTCGTCATCGGCAAGAAGTACGGCGGCCCGACCATCACCAACGACGGCGTCACCATCGCGCGGGAGATCGAGCTCGAGGACGCCAACGAGAACATGGGCGCGCAGCTCGCGAAGGAGGTGGCCACCAAGACCAACGACGTCGCGGGTGACGGCACCACCACCGCGACCGTGCTCGGTCAGGCGATGGTCCACGCGGGCCTGAAGGCGGTCGCCTCCGGCGCCAACCCGATGTCCCTCAAGGTCGGCATCGACAAGGCCGTCGAGGCCGTCCACGACGCCCTGCTCGCCGCGGCCAGCCCGGTCGAGACGCACGCCGAGGTCGCGGCCGTCGCCGCCATCAGCGCGCAGGACACCAAGGTCGGTGAGCTCATCGCCGAGGCGATGGACAAGGTCGGCAAGGACGGCGTCATCACCGTCGAGGAGAGCAACACCACCGGGCTCGAGCTCGAGCTCACGGAGGGCATGCAGTTCGACAAGGGCTACATCTCGCCGTACTTCGTGACGGACCCCGAGCGCATGGAGGCCTCGCTGGACGACGCCTACGTGCTCATCGTCAACGGCAAGGTCTCGGCCATCGCCGAGCTGCTGCCGCTCCTCGAGAAGGTCCTGCAGGGCGGCAAGCCGCTGCTCATCGTCGCGGAGGACGTCGACGGCGAGGCGCTGTCCACCCTGGTGGTCAACAGCATCCGCAAGACCGTCAAGGTCGTCGCGGTGAAGGCGCCCGGGTTCGGCGACCGCCGCAAGGCGATGCTGCAGGACATGGCGGTCCTCACCGGTGCGCAGGTCGTGAGCGCCGAGGTCGGCCTCAAGCTCGACCAGGTCGGCCTCGAGGTGCTGGGCACCGCCCGCACCGTCACGGTCACCAAGGACGCCACGACGATCGTCGAGGGCTCCGGCACCAAGGACGAGGTCGCGGCCCGGGTCGCGCAGATCAAGAAGGAGATCGAGGCCAGCGACTCCGACTGGGACCGCGAGAAGCTGCAGGAGCGGCTCGCCAAGCTCGCCGGCGGCGTCGGCGTGATCAAGGTCGGGGCGCACACCGAGGTCGAGCTCAAGGAGCGCAAGCACCGGCTCGAGGACGCCATCTCCGCGACCCGCGCCGCGGTCGAGGAGGGCATCGTCTCCGGCGGTGGCGCCGCGCTCGTGCACGCCGCGAAGGTGCTCGAGGGCGGTCTCGGCCTCACCGGTGACGAGCTCACCGGCGTCAACGTCGTGCGCAGCGCCCTCGACGAGCCGGCGCGCTGGATCGCCGAGAACGCCGGCCTCGAGGGCCGGGTCGCCGTCAACCGGGTCCGCGAGTCCGGTGATCCGAAGCTGGGCCTGAACGCCGCCACCGGCGAGTACGTCGACCTGGTGAAGGCCGGCGTCGTCGACCCGGTGAAGGTGACCCGCTCGGCCGTCCGCAACGCCGCGTCCATCGCCAGCATGCTGCTGACGACCGAGACGCTGGTGGCCGACAAGCCCGAGGAGCCGGCCGAGGCCGGTCACGGCCACAGCCACGGCGGGCACGGACACGCCCACTAGGCACCGCACGCACGTACGAGGGGCCCGGCCGGGTGACGGACGGGCCCCTCGCCTTTCCACTTCGCTGAGCAGGTGCTCGCGTCAGGGGACCTCGTCGGCCACTCCCACGCTCAGGCGCACCTCGCGCGGGAGGCGTGGGCGTGCACCAGGTCAGTGAAGTGGGGGATGGGCTCAGCGGGGGCTGGTGAGCAGGGCGCCGATCTCGAAGTGCATCGGGTCGGTGTAGCTCCAGTCGCCGCCCCAGCGGAAGCCCCAGCGCTTGAAGATGTCGACGACCCGCGGGTCCATCGTCCCCTTGATGCCGCGGTAGTTGCTGGCGGCGTCCAGGTCGATGGCGATGCCCCAGGTGTGCAGCGAGATCGCGTGCGACGGGTCGTGCTCGATGAAGCGCGGGACGTAGCAGCCGTCGTAGGTGTGCAGCGACGAGGCGAGCCCGGCCCGTACGACGTCCTGCAGGGCGCCGCGCAGCTGCGGGATCATCAGCCGGTGGCAGGTGACCGTGCCCAGGATCGGCACGGTGGTGGTGACGATGTTCGCGCGCACCCAGGCCTCGTCCGGCGCGATCGTGCCGTCCGGGAAGTACGTGTAGGAGAACGCCCCGAAGGCCTTCGCGGCCCGCGACCCGGTGAGGAAGGCGACCGGGCTGGCGGCGGGCGCGGTGAGCAGGTCGACGGTGGCGGTGTCGCCGGTGATGCGCCGGACCCGCGAGGCGAGCGAGGTCGGGTCGGCCTTGCCGGCGCTGAGCAGCAGCGCGGTCGGGCCGACGAGCCCGAGCCGCCTGCCGGTGGCGGTGTCGACCAGCAGGTCGGTGCCCGGGATCCCCGTGGTGGCGAGCGCGCCCAGGCGCAGCGTGAGGGCCTGCCGCCCGCGCACGGGCAGGTCCTTGCCGAGCTGCAGGCGCAGGTGCTGGGCGAGGGCGTGCGAGACCACGACGTCACCCTGCGCGACCGTCTGCCACACGGCGGTGGACTCGGCGGTGCCTGCCGCGGCGTAGCGGCGGAAGCTCGCGGGGTCGACGCTCGCGACGTGGACGGGAGTGCTGCCCAGCCGCACGGTGCCGGAGGCGAAGGCCACCGCGCCCGGCGCGAGAGCCGCGACGCGGTGCAGCTCGCTGCTGCTCAGGGGCTTGCTGCCGCGGACCAGGACGTCGGGGCGCAGCCGGCTGCGC
>JBAVRG010000186.1:0-19075 GCA_049694795.1 Mycobacteriales bacterium | reverse complement strand
GTGGTGGGTCGCGACCGCGGTGCCGGGAGCGGCGTCGGGAGCCGCGATGGCCGGACGGCGACCGGCGGCGTCGGCGATCTGGCGCAGGCCGTCGATGATCCCGCCGGCGAGGTCGCCCCCGCTGAAGGCGCTCGTCATCGACAGCACCGCGAGGGCCGCCACGCGGTCGGGGACCCGTCGGCGGGCGGCCGGGCCCGTGACGACCTCGACCCGGCGCTGCCCGGGGGCGACGACGAGGAGGACGGCGTTGTGGGCGCGTGCCCCGAGGGCGGCGTGCAGCTTCTCGGCACTGTCGCGGAACTGCGCGACGTCGGTCTGCAGGTCGCCGACGAGGACCGACACGTCCAGGCCGTTCTCGCTGCGGCACAGGGAGACGGCGTGCTCGATGCGCTCCTGCTGGCGGACGGACAGGCCGTCCTCCCGGCTACCAGCTGCCACTTGCCCCACCCCTCACGACGTCGCCGACCTCGGCGTCCTGGACCGCGGCCACCGGCTCCGGCGGCCCGGCGAACCACACCGGCGACGCGCTCCAGCCCCTGTTGGGGCGGTAGCGGTGGTTGCGGGTGAGGCCCGGCAGCAGGACGACAGCGGCGATGAGGGCCACCAGCAGCAGCGGCCCGACGACGTACAGGAGCAGGGTTGCCGCCGGGCTCAGCCCCTTGCCCGGGTCGGCGCCCTCCGGGGGCCCGAGCGGGTCTTGGGCGAGCGCCGGGCCGGCGGTCAGCAGGAGCGTCACCAGGCCGGCGGTGCCGGCGGTGGCGACGCGTGTCACGACGCGGCTCACGTGCTCCCTCGATCAGTGTGCGGGTGGCCCCGGAAGGTGGTCGCCGACACGGTAGCGAACCGCCTCGGGCCACCTGATCAGCCCACCTTCTGCAGCAGCTCGGTGAGCCTGCGCACGCCCGGGTGCGCGAGCAGCTCCTCGAGGCCCAGGGCCTTCCCGTCGGCGTCCGCGACCGGCAGCCGCCAGTTGGGGTACTCGTCGACGGTGCCCGGCAGGTTGGGCTGGCGCAGGTCCCCCACCGCGTCCGCGTACGACGCCATGACCAGCCGGCACGGCGAGGCCACCAGGGCGCGGTGCAGGGCCAGCACCAGCTCGCCGGAGCCGTCGTCGGCCTCCCCGAGCAGCCCTTCGTGGCGCAGCATCGCGAGCAGCATCTCCCGGGCCTGCCGGGCCTGCGCCTGCTCGACCTCGAGCGGCTGTGCGAGCTGGTGCAGCTCGCTGCGGATCCGCAGGTGCTCCTCGGCGAGCCAGCCGGCAGCGGTCGGCAGGTCGTGGGTGGTCACGCTCGCCAGCGACGCCCGTCGCCAGTGCGACGGCGGGAGGTACCACCCGTCGTCGGTGGTCTCGAACCACAGCACGGTGCTCCCGAGGACCCCGGTCCGGTCGAGCAGCTCGCGCATCGCGGGCTCGACCGTGCCCAGGTCCTCACCGACGACCACCGCCCCGGCACGCGTCGCCTCGAGCGCGAGGATGCCGAGCAGGGCCTCCGGGTCGTAGCGCACGTACGTGCCCTCCCCGGCGCCCGCGCCCTGCGGCACCCACCACATCCGGGACAGCCCGATGACGTGGTCGACACGGATGCCGCCCGCGTGGCGCAGGACGTTCTGCACGAGCTGCCGGTACGGCTCGTAGCCGCGCGCGCGCAGGCGGGAGGGGTGCCAGGGCGGCAGCCCCCAGTCCTGCCCCAGCTGGTTGAAGCCGTCGGGAGGGGCCCCGAGGCTGACGCCCTGCGCCAGCACGTCCTGCAGCGCCCAGGCGTCGGCGCCGCCCGCGTCGACACCGACGGCGAGGTCGTGCACGACCCCGACCGCCAGGTCCTCGCCGATGCCCGCCAGCTGCTCGTCGACGAGCAGCTGCACCCAGCACCAGAACGCCACCCGGTCGGGGTCGGCCACCAGCCCCTCGGGCCAGTCCTGCCACGGCAGCCCGTGCTCCTCGGCCAGCGCGCAGAACGTCGCGAACCGCTCGAGCGGCTCGCCCCGCTCCGCCCGGAACGCAGCGAGCGCGTCCGCGCGGTGCCGCGGCCACATCTGCTCGAGAGCCGCCCGCTTGGCCGCCCAGGCGGTGTCGCGGTCGACGCGCTCCGGGTCGGTCGGCGGCCTGAGGCGAGCGAGGTCCGAGGTCCACTCGGGCGCGTCCTCGAGGCGCAGGGCCAGCGCCGAGCGGAACAGCCGAGAGGACGGCGAGTACGGCGACGCCTCGAGCGGCAGCACCGGGGTCTCGGCGTGCAGCGGGTTGACCAGCACCGCACCCGCGCCGTCGGCGGCGGCGTGCGTCGCGACGGTCCGCAGGTCGGCGTAGTCGCCGACCCCCCACGACCCGGCGGAGCGCAGCGCGTACAGCTGGACCTGCCAGCCCCAGTGCCGCTCCTCGTGCAGCGGCAGCCGGTCGGGCACCACGACCAGCGGGCACTCCTGGTCGCCGAGCTGCAGCCGGTGATAGCCGAGCGGCAGGTCGGGCAGCGGCACCAGCCAGCGGGCCAGCCGCCCCTCCCGCTCCCGCTCGACGGCCCGGTCCACCTCGACGACGTCGCCGTCCTCGGTGCGCACCCGCAGCCGCGGGCTGTCGGCCGCCACCACGTCGACGCCGCCGCCGGGTCGCACGACCACGCATTGCGGCAGCCCCGGCGCCCAGCGGGCCTCGGCCACCGCCCGCAGCCCGTCCGCGACGGCCTCGTCGCTGCCCGCGTCGACGCCCAGCGCCGCCAGGACGGCGACCACCGCCGTACGGGGGACCTCGACGGACCGACCCCGCCAGTCGACGTAGGACGTCGAGACGCCATGGGCAGCGGCCAGCTCGGAGAGAGTCACGCCGGCAACTCTGCCCCTGTCAGGCGTCCTCACGCAGCCGGGCGTAGGAGACCAGGTCGTGCCAGGCCCCCTGACGCCACTGCGCACCGCGCAGCACGCCCTCGCGCACGAAGCCCGCGCGCTCCAGGGCCCGCTGCTCGGCGACGTTCGCGACGTCGGTGGAGGCCTGCACCCGCTGCACGGGCGTGGTCGCGAACAGGTAGTCCGCGAGCATCCGCTGCGCTCGGGTGCCGTGGCCCTTCCCCCGCGCGAAGGGCCGCACCGAGATGCCGATGTCCATGGCCTGGGACCCGAGGGTGGGGCCGTACAGCACCGGGTGCCAGCTCACCGTGCCGATCAGCAGGTCATCGGCGTCGGTCACCACCAGGTGCCCTCCCCCGGCGGGCGCGGGCAGCCGCTCACTGCTCTCGGTGCCGGGGGCCGGCGGACCGCTCCAGTCCTCGTACGGCGAGCAGGGCTCGGCCCGCCACGCCTGCAGCAGCGGGGTGTCGTCCGGCCGGGCCGGACGCAGCCGGGTGAGCAGCGTCCCGTCGGTGACGGCGCTGCTCACGCCGTGGTCTCCCACAGCGCGTCGTCCTGGGCCCCGTCGTCGGCGACGCCGAGGAAGGGCCGCCAGCGCGGGTCGACCCGCTTGGCGCCGACGATCCGCCACGCCGCACCGCTGGGGGCCACGGGGGCCCTGTGCAGCCGCCACCCCAGCTCGGCGACAGCCCGGTCGGCCTTGAGGTGGTTGCAGCGCGCGCACGCCGACACGACGTTCTCCCAGCAGTGCTCACCGCCGCGGCTGCGAGGCACGACGTGGTCGAGGCTGGTCGCAGGGGCGCTGCAGTAGACGCAGCGGCCCCCGTCCCGGGCGAAGACGGCCTTGCGGGTCAGCGGCACAGTCGCAAGGTAGGGGACCTTGACGAAGCGCGTCAGGCGAACGACCGCAGGCACCACGACCACAGCCCGCTCGCTGTGCAGGACCCCGTCGCCGTCCGCGACCGAGACCGCCTTCTGCGTCAGGACGAGGACGACCGCGCGCCGACCGGGCACGATGCAGAGCGGCTCGTAGCTCGCGTTGAGCACGAGTGCGTGCACGGGCGCTGGACCGGCCACGACGTCCTCCCTCGTGTGCGCATCCTGCACGACGACCTCGACATCCGCCACGGACATCCGGTCCGCCCGCTGCCCGGCGCGGGGCGCGTGAGGTGACGCATGCCACGCCCTCCCGGGCGGCGCGTCAGAGCGCGGGCCCGCGTGGACGCTGGGGCCCGCACGGGGTCTGCTTCTACTGTCGGGCGCGTGATGCACTCAGCGATCGACATGCAGAAGTGGCTGAACGACCACGGATCCGCACTGGCCGAGCACGTCGTGCGGGTCCTGGTCATCCTGCTCGTCGCCCTGGTTGCCCGCGCACTGCTGCACCGGGCGGTGAACCGCCTGGTGCACACGGCGGTCCAGGGCAGCGTCCCCGTCGCGCTCCGGCCGCTGAAGGAGAAGACCCGGGTCTTCGAGACCACCGCCCTGCTGTCGGAGCGCCGCCGGCAGCGCGCGGAGACGCTGGGGTCGGTCCTGCGCAGCATCGCGTCGTTCACCGTCGGCGCCGTCGCGGTCGCGATGCTGCTCTCCGAGCTCGGGCTCGACCTCACCCCCATCGTCGCCAGCGCCGGCATCGTCGGGATCGCCGTCGGCTTCGGTGCCCAGAACCTCGTCAAGGACTTCCTCACCGGGATGTTCATGCTCCTCGAGGACCAGTACGGCGTCGGTGACGTGATCGACGCGGGCCCGGCCTCCGGCACGGTGGAGTCGGTGACCCTGCGCACCACCCGGCTGCGAGACGTCGAGGGCACCGTCTGGCACATCCGCAACGGCGAGATCGCCCGGGTCGGCAACATGAGCCAGGGCTGGGCGCGCGCGCTGCTCGACGTCCCGCTCGCCCTCGACGCCGACGTCCCTGCGGTGCGCGCGCTGGCACTGCGGGTGGCCGAGGACGTCTGGCAGGACCCCGAGCTGGAGGGCAAGGTGCTCGAGCAGCCGGAGGTGTGGGGCCTGGAGTCGATCGGCGCGGACGGGCTGGTGCTGCGGGTGGCACTCAAGACCGCGCCCCTCGAGCAGTGGGCGGTCGCCCGCGAGCTGCGGCTGCGCCTGGTGAAGGCGTTCGAGGAGCACGACATCCACATCGGGGTGCCGCAACGCGCCGTACGGGCCATCGGCGACGTCCCGCCGGCCGCCGGCGCATAGCCTGGGACCCATGGAGAGCCTGTACGACGCAGTCGGCGGGGAGCCCGTCTTCCGCCAGCTCGTCGACCGGTTCTACGACGGGGTGGCGATGGACCCGCTGCTGCGGCCGCTCTACCCGGACGAGGACCTCCGCGGCGCCCGGGAGCGCCTCATGCTCTTCCTGTCGCAGTACTGGGGCGGCCCCACCACCTACTCCGACACCCGCGGGCACCCGCGGCTGCGGCTGCGGCACGCCCACTGGGTCATCGGCGAGCGCGAGCGGGACGCCTGGCTGGGCCACATGCGCGCCGCGGTCGAGGAGCTCGACGTCCCGGACGAGGCGCGCGCGGCGATCTGGGAGCACGTCGAGCGGGCCGCGCACACGCTCGTCAACGCGCCGACCCGGTAGCCGCTACCTGAGCAGCAGGGCCAGCACGCCCTCGCCGTAGCCCGGCACGTCGACCCGCACGTCGCTGCGTGCGCAGGGCTCCCGGAGGAACTCGACGACCTCGTCGCCGACCTCCTCCGGCACCACCCAGGTGCTCTGGAGCTTCAGGTGCGCGGCGGCGTCGTTGAACATCGAGGCACCGACGTTGAGGACCTCTCGGGTGTTGTCCGCCAGCTCCTCCAGGACCCGGCCGGCCGCCAGCGCCTCAGCCACCCGCGGCGGGGGCACGAGGGCGAGGGCGGCGCCGAGCACGTTGCCCAGGACCAGGTCGCACAGGACGACGGCGCGCAGCGCGCCCTGGTCGTCGACGTAGGCACCCACGACGTGCACGCCGCGTCCCGGCAGCACCGGCTGCTCCTCCTGGTGCACCGTGACCGCCCGGTCGAACAGGCCGTTGAGGAGCAAGCGGACGTCCGCTGCGGACGGCATCGTCGCCTCCGCGCGCTCGGAGACGGCCGCGTCGCCGCTCATGCCGCGAGCACGCCGGACAACGCGTCGGCGAAGGTCTCGGCCGTGAAGGGCTTGGCGATCAGGAACAGCGCCCCGGACTCGCGCGCCAGCGCCCGCATCGCGTCGGTCGACTCCGAGGTCACGAAGCCGAACCGCACCGTGGAGCCCTTGCTGCGCAAGGCCTGCAGCAGCTCGATGCCGTTGACCTCGGGCATGTTCCAGTCCGACAGGACCAGGTCAGGGCTCTCGCTGGCGATCATGCCCAGCGCCTCGGCGCCGTCGCCGGCCTCGAGGTAGGTGTGCTCGGCGAAGCCGGCCTGGCGCAGCGTGCGGGTGACGATCATCCGCATGGCCTTGCTGTCGTCGACGATCAGGATCTTCACTGTCAGACCTTCCAGACGCTGATGCGAACAGGGCCCGCCGGGCCCGTGAGTGCGACCCGCTCGACGAGCAGGGCGCCGGGCAGGCGGACGGTGTAGGACTCGCCGCCCGCGACGGACGGCAGGGACAGCGAGCTCGGCGCCGGCACCAGGCTCTTGATGTTGCCGCCCACCATGTTGGTGAGCTCACCCAGCGCGTCCCCGATCTCGTCAGCGGAGAGGCTGCCGGGCTCGGCCGCGAACATCGCCTCGGCCGCGCGCCGGGCGTGCTCCGCCGTCGTCTCGACGAGAACCGACCCGCCCCAGGCGCCCGAGACGTGCACGACGCCGGTCAGCGTGGGACCGCCCAGCTCCTGCTCGGCGTCCGAGGGCACCAGCTCCATGTCGAGGAACGAGCCCCACACGTCGCAGGTGATCTCGGCGATCTGCTCACCGGTCACGGCCGGGATCTCCTCGGTCACGGTCATGCTGCGTCCCTCCTGGGTCGGTAGGCGGTCGACGACGCGAGCGCCACGCGCTCCCAGGAGCCGTCGATCGTGAGCGTGGTCTCGGCGCCGCCGAGGAACAGGTAGCCGTCCGGGCGCAGCACCCGCCGCACCTGGTCGAGCACCCGTCGCTTGGTGTCGGCGTCGAAGTAGATGAGGACGTTGCGCAGGAAGACCAGGTCGAAGGGCCCGATCGACGGGAACGGCGCGGCCAGGTTGAGCGGGCGCGTCTGCACCATCGCGCGCAGCGCCGGCTTCACCCGCCAGCGGGTGCCCTCCTTGTCGAAGTGCTTGACCAACATCGTCACCGGCAGGCCGCGGTTGACCTCGAGCTGGCTGTAGCTCCCCTCGCGGGTGCGCTCGAGCATCTCCTCGCTGAGGTCGGTCGCCAGCAGGGAGACGCCCATCCCCGGGTGGGCGGCGAGCAGCTCGCTCACCACCATCGCGATGCTGTAGGGCTCCTGGCCGCTGGACGAGGCCCCGCACCAGATGCTCAGCTGCCGCTCGCGCCCCCTCGCCGCGAGCAGCTCGGGCAGCACGACGCCACGCAGCGCCTCGAACGGGTGGCCGTCGCGGAAGAAGAGCGTCTCGTTGGTCGTCATGGCATCGACGACCTTGCTCGTCAGCGTCCCGTTGCGGTCAGTCTGCAGGCGGGCCACGAGGTCGGAGATGCTGCCCTCGCCCTCGTTGCGGGCGAGCAGGGCGAGCCGGGACTCGACGAGGTACTCCTTGCCCTCCTCGAGCACGATCGCGGAGTGCTGTCGCACCAGCTGGCTGATGAAGCTGAAGTCGCTCTGGGCGAGAGGCATCGCCGTCAGACCCCCACCGACAGGCCGAGCATGCTGAGCTTTCCCAGCAGGGCCTCCGCCGTGAACGGCTTGAAGACGTACTCGTCCGCACCGGCCTCGATCGCCCGGAGCACCTGCGACTGCTCGCTCTCCGTCGTCACCATGACGAGGGTCAGACCGCGGTAGGCGGGCTCGGCGCGCACGGCCTGCACGAAGGCCAGGCCGTCCATCCCGGGCATGTTCCAGTCCACGAGGGCGACGTCCGGCAGCGGGCCGGAGGCCAGAGCCGCCAGCCCCTCGTGACCGTCGGCGCCCTCCGACACCTGGACTCCCTGCTCGCGCAGGATCCGTCCCAGGATCATGCGCATCGCACGGGAGTCGTCGAGCAGCAGAGCATGCACGGCAGTGGTCCTCACGGGGGGATCGTTCGACTCCGGGACCATCGGTACGGACGACCTCGCGATGAGCACCGGTGCCGACCAAAAGCCTCTAGTACCAAGGGATCACAGGGCAGGGTCCCCCTTGATCATTTGCGACGCCGTACGGGCTGAGGGTGTCAGCAACGGGCCGGCCGGGTCGATGGACGCGGCGAGGAGGACATGCTGATGGATGGCAACGACGAGGTGGTCCAGGAGTTCCTGGTCGAGTCGTACGAGAACCTCGACCGCCTGGACCAGGACCTGGTCGCGCTCGAGCGCACCCCCGATGCGGTCGACACCCTGTCGAGCATCTTCCGCACGATCCACACCATCAAGGGGACCTGCGGCTTCCTGGGCTTCACCAAGCTCGAGTCGGTCACGCACGTCGGCGAGAACCTGCTCAGCCGCCTGCGCGACCGCGAGCTGGTGCTCGACGCGGACATCGTGAGCGGCCTGCTGCGCATGGTCGACGCGGTGCGCACGATGCTCGCCAGCATCGAGGCCACCGGTGAGGAGGGCGACGGCGACTACCAGGAGCTCGTCGAGGAGCTCGGACGCCTGGCGCGCGGCGAGGCGGCAGCACCGCTGCTCGGCGAGGTGCTGGTGGAGCGGTCGGCGGTCACGCACGAGGACGTGGAGCACGCCGTGCAGCTGCAGGAGGACGGCGACGCACGCCAGATCGGCGAGCTGCTCGTCGACGAGGGCGTCCTGCGTCCGAACGAGCTCGTGGACGCGCTGCAGGTGCAGGCCGAGGCCCGCTCGAACGTCGCCGACCACTCGATCCGCGTCGACGTCGCCCTGCTCGACAAGCTCATGAACCTCGTCGGCGAGCTGGTGCTCGCCCGCAACCGGGTCCTGCAGTTCACCCGCACCGACAGCGACCCCGGCTTCGTCAGCACCTCGCAGCGCCTCAACCTCATCACCAGCGAGCTGCAGGAAGGCGTCATGAAGACGCGCATGCAGCCCGTCGGCAACGTCTGGAGCAAGTTCCCCCGCGTCGTGCGCGACCTGGCGCTGCAGTGCGGCAAGCAGGTGCGCATCGAGATGGAGGGCGAGGACACCGAGCTCGACAAGACCATCATCGAGGCCATCAAGGACCCGCTGACGCACATCGTGCGCAACTCGGTCGATCACGGCATCGAGACCCCTGAGGTACGGCGCGCCGCCGGCAAGCCCGCCGAGGGCCGGCTGTTCCTGCGCGCCTTCCACGAGGGCGGCCAGGTCAACATCGAGGTGACCGACGACGGCGCGGGCATCGACATCGAGCGGGTCCGTGCACGGGCGGTCGAGCGCGGCCTGCTGAGCGCCGAGCAGGCCGCCCGGATGGGTGACCGGGAGGTGGCCGGGCTCATCTTCCTGCCGGGCTTCAGCACCGCGCAGGCCATCACCAACGTCTCCGGCCGCGGCGTGGGGATGGACGTGGTGAAGACGAGCGTGGAGAAGATCGGCGGCACCGTCGACCTGCAGCCGCGGCCCGGCCAGGGCACCACCCTGCGGATCCGCATCCCCCTCACCCTCGCGATCATCCCGGCGCTCATCGTCGTCACCGGTGAGGACCGCTACGCGATCCCGCAGGTCAACCTGCTCGAGCTGGTGCGCCTGGAGGGCGACCAGGCCCGCACCGCCGTGGAGCACATCCACGACACCCCGGTGTACCGGTTGCGCGGCAACCTGCTCCCACTGGTGGACCTGCGCCACGAGCTCGGGCTGGGGCCGCGGCCCGACACCGACGACGGTGCAGACGACGTCATGAACATCGTCGTGCTGCAGGCCGACGACCGGCAGTTCGGCCTCGTCGTCGAAGGCGTCACGGACACCGAGGAGATCGTCGTCAAGCCCCTCGGTCGCCAGCTCAAGGGGATCGCGACCTTCGCCGGCGCGACCATCATGGGCGACGGCCGGCTGGCACTGATCCTCGACGTGCTGGGCCTCGCGCAGCAGGCGAAGGTGGTGTCGGAGAACCGCGAGCGCGCTGCCCTCACCGGCCTGAGCGCCGTCGACGGCGGCGCCGAGCGCACCGAGTCCATGGTCGTCCTGCGCGTGGGGGCCGAGGCACGGGTGGCCCTGCCGCTCGCGCTCGTCGCCCGGCTCGAGGAGTTCCCGCGGTCCGCGCTCGAGCGCGGTGGGGGCCAGGACGTGGTGCAGTACCGCGGCCAGATCATGCCGCTGGTCGACGTGGCCAAGGAGCTCGGGCTGCCCGACGACCCGGTCGAGAGCGACTTGCTGCAGGTCGTGGTGCACCACGTCGAGGGGCGCACCGTCGGCCTGGTCGTGAGCGAGATCGTCGACATCGTCGAGGACCACCTCGTGGTCGAGCGGATCTCGACCCGCCGAGGGCTGCTGGGCTCCGCGGTGCTGCAGGGCCGCGTCACCGACCTGCTCGACGTGTCCGCCGTCGTCGCCTCCGTCGCGCCGGCGGCCCCGCTGGCCCTGGGAGCCTGACGTGTCCGACGACCTGCAGTACTGCACCTTCTACGCCGACGGCATGTACTTCGGCATCGGCGTGCGCGAGGTCCAGGAGGTCCTTCAGTACCAGGACATGGTGCAGGTGCCCCTGGCCTCACCGGTGGTCCGCGGCCTCATCAACCTGCGCGGCCAGATCGTCACCGCGATCGACCTGCGCCGTCGGCTCGGCCTGCCGGACCGGCCCGACGACGTCGACCCGATGAACGTCGTGGTCCGCACGGACGACGGCGCGGTGAGCCTGCTCGTCGACCAGATCGGCGACGTCGTCGAGGTCGACGAGCGCGCGTTCGAAGCCCCTCCCGAGACGCTCGGCGGGCGTGCCCGCGAGCTCATCGAAGGGGTCTACAAGCTCGACGGCGAGCTGCTCCTGATCCTCGACGCGCAGCAGGCGATCGACCTGCCGGTCCCGCGTCGCGAAGACGAATGAACCCCCCGGACCACTTCATCCCGACCGCCCGCACGAGCCCGGAGCAGACCATGACGCAGACCACCACCTCCACGCTCTACGACGAGGTGGGTGGCGACGAGGCCCTCACCCTCGCCGTCGCGATGTTCTACGAGCGGGTCCTCGCCGACCCTGAGCTCGCGCCCTACTTCCAGGGCGTGAACATCGGCCGCCTCAGGGACCGCCAGGTGCGGTTCTTCGCCGCCGCCCTCGGCGGGCCCAAGCCCTACCGCGGTCGTCCCATGGACGCCGTGCACGCGGACATGGGCATCACCCAGCAGCACTTCGACAAGGTGGCCGTGCACCTCGTGGCCGTCCTCCAGGAGCTCGGCGTCGACGAGGCCACGGTGGCCGGGATCGTCTCCGTCATCGCGCCCCTGGCCCCTTCCATCGTCACCTCGCCCCCCGAAGGAACCGTCACCGTGCCTCCTGCCGACACCCTCACCAACGGCTCCGTCTTCGGAGCGGACGAGCAGTCCGCCCGCTACGAGAGCATGCTCGAGAACGCGCCCACCAACGTGATGTTCGCGGACCGCGACTTCGTGATCCGCTACATGAACCCCGCCTCGCTGGAGACGCTCCGGACCCTCGAGGCGCACCTGCCGGTCAAGGCGGACGAGGTCGTCGGGTCCAGCCTCGACATCTTCCACAAGAGCCCGGCATACCAGCGCAACCTGCTCTCCTCTGCCGAGAACCTCCCCCGGCGCGCCAACATCAAGGTCGGCCCGGAGACCCTCGACCTGCTCGTCTCCCCCATCAGGGACAAGGACGGCGCCTACATCGGCGCGATGGCCACCTGGGAGGTCATCACCGACCGGCTCGCGCTCGAGAACGAGATGGCGCGGGTGAACTCCATGATGGCGAACTCCCCCACCAACATGATGTTCGCGGACCGCGACCTCGTGATCCGCTACATGAACCCCACCTCGCTGGAGACGCTCCGGACCCTCGAGGCGCACCTGCCGGTCAAGGCGGACGAGGTCGTCGGGTCCAGCCTCGACATCTTCCACAAGAACCCGTCGTACCAGCGCGGCATCCTGGCCTCCGACAGCAACCTGCCCCGGCGCGCCAACATCAAGGTCGGCCCGGAGACCCTCGACCTGCTCGTCTCGCCCATCAGGGACAAGGACGGCAACCACATCGGCGCGATGGCCACCTGGGAGGTCATCACCGAGAAGCTGCGGACCGAGCAGGCCGCGGCCGACGCGGCCGCCGACACCGCAGCGCTCAACAAGGTGCTCACCGCGGTCAGCGCGGCCACCTCGACGGGCGAGGCGACGCAGATCGCGCTCGACACCGTGCGCGAGGCGTTCGGCTGGGCCTACGGGTCGTACTGGGCGATCGACCCGTCCGACAACACGCTGCGCTTCGCGGTGGAGTCCGGTGACGCCGGCGAGGAGTTCCGGCGGGTCACGCTGTCGGCGTCCTTCGCCGAGGGCGTCGGCCTGTCCGGGCGCACCTGGAAGACCCGCGACCTGTACTTCACCCGCGACATCGGGGAGATGACCGACTGCGTGCGGGCGCCTGCCGCCCAGCGCGCCGGCGTCAAGTCCGGCGTCTGCTTCCCGGTCATGGTCAACGGCGCAGTGGTCGGCACCATGGACTTCTTCGCGACCGAGACCCTCGAGCCGTCGCAGGGCCGCCTCGACGCCCTGCGCAACGTCGGCCGTCTGGTGTCGTCGGCGCTCGAGCGCATCGCCGGGCAGGAGGCCGACAAGGCACGCGCCATCGAGCTGCAGGCGAAGGTCGACGCGATCCTGGACGTCGTCACCGCCGCGGCCGCGGGCGACCTGACCCGCGAGGTCACCGTCAGCGGCGACGACGCGGTGGGGCAGATGGGTGAGGCGCTCTCGACGTTCTTCACCGAGCTGCGGACCTCCATCAGCGCTATCGGCCTCAACGCCCAGTCGCTGGCCTCGGCCTCCGAGCAGCTCAACGGGGTCAGCCAGCAGATGGGTGGGGCTGCGGAGGAGACAGCGACCCAGGCCGGTGTCGTGTCGGCTGCCTCAGAGCAGGTGAACGCCAACGTCCAGACGGTCGCGAGCGGCGCCGAGGAGATGTCGGCGTCGATCGCCGAGATCGCCAAGAACGCCTCCGACGCAGCCCGTGTCGCCGGCCAGGCGGTCACCGCCGCCGACACTGCGAACTCCACGGTCGCCAAGCTCGGCGAGAGCTCCGCGGAGATCGGGAAGGTCATCAAGGTCATCACCTCGATCGCCCAGCAGACCAACCTGCTCGCGCTGAACGCCACCATCGAGGCAGCCCGAGCGGGTGAGGCGGGCAAGGGCTTCGCCGTCGTCGCCAACGAGGTCAAGGAGCTGGCCAAGGAGACCGCGAAGGCCACCGAGGACATCTCGCAGAAGATCGAGGCGATCCAGGGAGACACCCGCGGGGCGGTCGAGGCCATCGAGCAGATCTCGTCGATCATCGGCCAGATCAACGACATCCAGTCCTCCATCGCCTCGGCGGTCGAGGAGCAGACCGCGACCACCAACGAGATCGCCCGCAACGTCAACGAGGCGGCCCGGGGGTCCGGCGAGATCGCCGAGAACATCACCGGGGTGGCCCTCGCGGCCCAGGGCACCGCCAAGGGCGCCGAGGAGACCCAGCGGGCCGCGGGCGAGCTCAGCCAGATGGCCGGGGAGCTCCAGCAGCTCGTGGACCGGTTCCGGGTCTAGATGGACCTGCACGTCTTCGGGGTCTCCTTCCGCACCGCCGGCCCGGCGGTGCGGGAGGGCCTCGCCTTCACGCCCGAGCAGGCGGCGGCGCTGCTGCGGCACGCCACGGACGTGCTCCCCGGCGTCGAGGCACTCGTGCTGTCCACGTGCAACCGGACGGAGTTCTACCTGGCGGGACCAGGTGGGGAGGCGCTGGTCGAGCGCTGGCACGACCTGCTGCGGCAGGTGCGCCCGGGCGCGCAGGCGCTCGACGCGGCCTGCGCCCGCTACCACCACCGCGACGAGCAGGCGTTCCGCCACCTGCTGCGGGTGGCCTGCGGCCTCGACTCGGCGCTGCTCGGCGACAGCCAGGTCCTCGGCCAGCTGCGCCGTTCCGCCAGTACGGCGCAGCTGGCCGGCACGCAGGGCGCCGTCCTGTCAGGCGCCCTCTCGGCAGCCGTCCGGACGGCTCGCCGCGCCCGCGCAGAGACTGCGATCGGGAGGGGCGCCCCCGGCGTGGGCGCAGTGGTCGCCGACACGGTGGTCCGCCACGTCACCGAGCGCACCCTCCCGGTCGTGGTGCTGGGGGCGGGCCAGGCGGCCCGGGCGGTGACCCGCGCCCTGGTCAAGGCCGGGTTCGACCGCCTCCTGGTGACGAGCCGCACCCTCGCAGCAGCCGAGGATCTCGCCGCCGACTGCGGGGGCAGCGCGCTGCCGTGGCAGGCCCGGGAGTCGGCCCTGGCAGGTGCCGCCGCCGTCGTGGTGGCCACCGCCGCCGCTGAGCCGGTCCTGGTGCAGCCGTTCGAGCCGGCGGACGACCGCAGGGCCCTCGTCGTCGACGCGGGGTTCCCCCGCCAGGTCGGTCCTGGCGTGGCCGGCCCGCGGGTCGAGGTGGTGGCGCTGGAGTCGCTCGGCGCGGCAGCCGACGAGGCCGCGGCGGCCCGCCAGGCCGCCGTACCGGCTGTGGAGGAGCTGATCGAGCAGGAGGTGCGGCGATGGTCCGCCCGGCGGTGCGACGCCCCGATGGAGCAGGCCATCAAGGCGCTGCACACCGAGGCGGCACGGGTCACCCGCGACGCGGCGCACGCTCTCGCGACCCGCGCCGGGCTGTCGGTGGACGAGGTCGAGCAGGTCCTGCGCAGCTCCGTGCGGGGGCTGCTGCACGGGCACGTCACCCGGCTGCGCGCGCTCGACGCCGCGGGCGCCGCATGAGCACGCAGCCCGTGCGCGTGCTGGTCGTCGACGACTCCGTCGTCGTGCGGCTGCTGCTGGCCGAGGCGATCAGGGCCGACCCCGAGCTCGAGCTGGTGGGCGTCGCCCCCAACGGCCGGGCCGGGCTGGAGAAGGTCGAGGCCCTGAACCCGGACGTCGTCGTGCTCGACGTGGAGATGCCGGAGCTCGACGGGCTGCAGACCCTCGCGGAGCTCCGGCGGCGCGGCCGCAAGCTGCCGGTCGTCATGTTCAGCACCCTCACCTCGCGCGGGGCGAGCGCCACCGTCGAGGCGCTGACCCTGGGTGCCTCGGACTACGTCACCAAGCCCTCCACGAGCAGCCGTGAGGAGAGCCTCGCGGTGCTGCGGGACGAGCTCGCCCCGAAGCTGCGAGCGCTCGGGCGACAGGCCCGCGACCGGCCCGCGACACGGTGGCAGGCACCGATGCCACGCGTCGCAGCGACCGAGCGCGCAGCCCCGGTGGAGCTCGTCGTCCTGGGCATCTCGACGGGCGGTCCCAACGCCCTCGCCGAGATGCTCCCCCAACTGCCACCCGACCTGCCGGCGCCGGTGCTCGTCGTGCAGCACATGCCGGCGATGTTCACCGCCATGCTCGCCGGGCGGCTGGACGCCCGGTGCCCCCTGAGGGTCGCCGAGGCGGCCGGCGGCGAGACGCCGCGCCCCGGCGAGCTGTGGATCGCCCCGGGCGGCCGTCACCTGGCAGTCACCCACACCCACGGCGAGCCCCGGCTGGTCGTCCACGACGGCCCGCACGTCAACTCCTGCCGGCCCGCGGTGGACGTGCTCTTCGAGTCCGCCGCCGAGGCGTACGGCGAGGGCGTCCTGGCGGTCGTGATGACCGGCATGGGACAGGACGGCCTGCGCGGCTGCCAGGCCGTGCGTGCCGCGGGCGGTCAGGTCGTGGCGCAGGACGAGGCGAGCTCGGTGGTGTGGGGAATGCCCCGCTTCGTCGCCGAGACGGGGCTGGCGCACGCGGTCGTGCCCCTGGACGCGATGGCGCAGGAGATCAGCCGGCGGGTCCCCTCGCCGGTGCCCGCGGATTGACCGTGCTCAAGGGCTCACGGCCTGGTACCCCCTGCCGATGGGGTGCCTGAAGGAGGTCTCTGACATGGAGGCTCTGGCACAGCTGCTGACCCGCGAGCGGCTCCTCGTCGAGCTGCTGGTGTTCAAGCTGGTCGAGATGCGACAGCTGCTGCTCGCCGGCGAGACCCGGTTCCTCGGGTGGGCCGGCGAGGAGGTCGACCGCGCCGCCGGCACGGTCCGCGACGCCGAGCTCGAACGCGCCCTGCTCGTGTCCGAGCTCTGCGCCGCCCGCGGCATCGAGGAGGCCACGCTCGGCGAGCTGGTGGCCGATGCCCCCGAGCCGTGGCGCTCGCTGCTCGAGGACGCCCACCTCGCCCTGCGGGCGGGCGCGACCGAGATCGGCGACCTGCTGCAGACCAACAGGAGGCTGGCGGAGGCCGGCGCCCGCAGCATCGCGGAGACCATGGGAGAGGAGCGGCAGCCGCTGTCCACCTACGGCCCGACAGGCCGTGCCGACGCCTCGGCCGCGCGCCGCTACGAGCAGGTCCTGTAGATGTCGTTCTCCACCCTCAACATCGGCGCCTCCGGCCTCATCGCCGCGCAGCGCGCCGTCGAGGTGGCGGCGAACAACGTGTCGAACGCCAACAACGAGGCGTTCACGAGACAGCGCCTCGCCATCCAGTCCGCGCCCTCGACACCCGGCACCGCCGGACTGCGCGGCGACGGCGACCGGGGTACGGGTGTGAAGGTCCTCGACGTCACCCGCCTGCGCGACCGGCTCGCGGACGTCTCCTACCGCAGCGAGGCAGCCGTCACCGGCGCGGCGGACGCGCGGAGCGACGCGCTCGGGCGCACCAACACGCTGATCGGCCCCTTCGCGAACGGCGCCCCCGAGGACCTGTCGATCTTCCTCGCCGCGTGGAACCAGCTGTCCATGACCCCCACCGACCCGTCGGCACGCGAGGCGGTGCTCGCGGCCGGTCAACGCGTCGCTGACGGCCTCAACGGCGCCGTGCGGCAGCTCACCGACGTCGGGCACGAGATCGGGCTGCGGGTCGCGGACGACACGAACGAGCTCAACGGGCTGCTCACCTCGGTCGCGAAGCTCAACTACGAGATCACGAAGGCGACGACCGAGATGCGCTCGCCGAACGAGCTGCTGGACCAGCGCGACCAGGCCCTCGACCGCATCAGCACCCTGACGGGCGCCACCCTCACGCCCGCCGCCAACGGCACGGTGGACGTGAGCGTCGGCGGCGTGCCGCTCGTCACCGGCGTCACCAGCGCCACGGTCGCGCCCAGCGGGACCGACCCGGTGACAGTCACCGTCAACGGCAGCACGGTCTCCATGGGGGGTGAGATCGGCGGCTACGTGGCCACGGTCGGGGTCGACCTGCCCTCCTACCGGGCGCGGCTCGACGCGCTCGCCGTCGGCCTGCGTGACGTCGTGAACGCCGCTCACCGCGCCGGGACCGGGCTGGACGGGTCGACCGGGCTGGACTTCTACTCCGGGACCGATGCCGCGTCGCTGTCGGTCAACCCGTCGCTCACCGCGGACCAGGTGGCGGCCTCGGCCTCAGGTGCGGCCGCGGACGGCAACAACGCGCTCACGGTCGCCACGGCGCTGCGGCAGAACGCTGCTGTGGGCAGCGCGACGTTCGGGGACGCCCTGCGCGCCTTCGGCGCACAGGTGGGCCAGGCGAGCGCCGACGCCAAGCGCAACGCCACCACCGCTGACGCCACCCTCGCCGCGGCGCAGTCGGCCCGCGCCGGCCTGGACGGCGTGTCGGTCGACGAGGAGATGGTCGACCTCGTGAAGTACCAGCACTCCTACGAGGCCGCAGCCAAGGTCATCGCGGTCGCGGACAGCATGCTGGACAAGATCGTCAACGACATGGTCAGGTGAGGCACCGATGAGGGTCAGCTCGCTCAGCGCCTACCTGCAGACCTCGCAGGGGCTCCAGTCGGCCCTGGGCAGGGTGCAGCAGGTCCAGGCGCAGGTCTCCAGCGGCAAGGCGCTGACGAGCTGGGCGGACGACCCCGCGAACGCCTCGTCCGCGGAGCGCTACCGGGCCGAGGAGGCCGACTGGAGCACGTACCAGAAGAGCGCGACCGACGCGAAGTCCTGGCTCGGCACCGCGGACGGAGCGCTGCAGTCCATGTCGGCGATCATGACGCGCGTCAAGCAGCTCGCCGTCTCCGCGCAGAGCGGTGGGCTCACCGCCGACAGCCGCGAGGCGATCGCCTCGGAGGTCGAGCAGCTGCGCGACCAGCTGAAGGACTTCGGCAACACCACCCAGCTGGGACGCTCGGTCTTCGGCGGCTTCCAGCCGGCGGCACTCGCCCAGGACGCGACCGGGACGGTGACCTTCGTCGGTGACTCAGGGCTCGTCAAGCGCCAGGTCAGTTCGACGGTGACGCTCGACGTGAACGTCTCCGCCAAGGACCTGTTCGGCTTCACCGCCGGCGCGGGGCAGGACGTCTTCTCCCAGCTCACCGCCCTGGCTGCAGCGACCCGGAGCGGCAACGACGCCGCGGTGGCCGCATCCCAGACCACGCTCGAGACACGTCACGGCGACATCCTCAAGGGCCTGGCCCAGATCGGGGCGACGACGAACCGCGTGGAGAGCGCGGAGACGACCGGCAACAACGCCCTGCAGGACCTCGCGTCACGCCGCTCCGCCGTCGAGGACGTGGACCTGGCTGACGCCGTGCTCCGCCTCAACAGCGCACAGGCGGGCTACACCGCCGCTCTCGGTGCGGCCAGTCGCGCGAACCTGCCGTCGCTCGCCGACTTCCTGCGCTGACCTCGCTCCACCCGAGCGCGCCGTGCCTGACGCACGGGGGCGCCGGGCTGCTCCTCGGGCTGCTCCGCGGTGCCGGCGCTGCACGGCGTTCTCACCCGACCAGGTGAATCACAGACTCCTGCGGCGCCCGATAGCACCCCAGCCTTGCATGGACGCAAGGACCAGGAGAGCAACAACCCAGGAAGGACAAGGTCATGTCGCTTCGCGTCAACACCAACATCGCGGCCATGAACTCTTACCGGAACCTCACGGTTTCGGAGGGCCAGATGAACAAGTCGCTGGAGAAGCTGTCCAGCGGCTTCCGCATCAACCGGGCGTCCGACGACGCTGCCGGCCTCGTGAACAGCGAGTCGCTGCGCAGCCAGATCGGCGGTCTCAAGGTCGCCAGCCGCAACGCCCAGGACGGCATCAGCGTCGCCCAGACGGCGGAAGGCGCGCTCAACGAGGTCCACTCGATCC
>JBAVRG010000185.1:0-25132 GCA_049694795.1 Mycobacteriales bacterium | reverse complement strand
CTCATCGGCGGCGTAGTGGCCGCGGCTGGCGTAGTACGAGGCGACGTAGGTGGTGTTGGCAGCGATCGGAACCGGGCTGGCGAACCGGACAGTCTGCCAACCGGTGCTCGTCTCGGACGTGAAGGTGGCGCGTGCGAGGCGACGCCCGCCTGAGGTCCAGAGGCTTCCGGTGTGGGTGCCGGTGTTGCCTGTGCCCTTGTAGAAGCGCACGCCGTCGATGGCACCTGGGACATCGCTTCTGAAGCGGACACCGAGCTCGACGCCTGCGGAGTCGGGGTCCGAGGTGACGGCGGGCGTCGCGCTTCCGAAAAGCGACAACTCGCTCGAAGCGGCATGCGCAGATGGGGTCAGCTGGGTCAGACTGGCGCCCCCGAGGACGAGCGCCGTGGCCACCGCGCCGATGACGGTTCGGCGGGCGGCGACAGTGGGGGGCTTGAGGGGGAGAGTTCGCAGCACTTTGGGGGGTCTCCTGGGGAGTTGCGAGTCGCCCGCCGGCCGACGTTCACGTTCTCGGCCGGTCGGGCTCCCCAGTTGTTTCGACCCTCGGCAAGATTGCTGTAGCGGTGTGTGACAGTGGTCTTGCGGAGCGTTGCGGACCCGGAGACGCGGCACTGCGCCGCGTAGTGGCGACCGCCGCCGCGGTGCCGGAACTCATCCGAAAAGGGACCCGGATGAAGGATCAAGCCGGGGCGCTCAGGCCTCAGCTCGCGGCAGTCGGCTCCGGCTCCAACGGCCTCGTGGTGCAGCCACCGGCGGCGGTGTCTGAGAGACGGTGGCCGCGAAGCCTGCGTGGATGGGTCCGGTCGACCGCCGCTGCGGCTTCTCACACGAGGTCGAGGAACCCGAGGTCGAAGGGCGTGCGATCTGCGACGGGAGTGAGCAGGACCTGCCCCACCTTCAAACCTCCCGCCTGGAGCCGGACGACGGGCTCCGGGCCGATGTCACTCGGCAGGACACCCATGTGGCCGTGTTGCGGCGCACCCTCCGGCCAGCACGCCAACCCGAGCGAACGTGCGGCCTGTCGGTCCACGTCCCCGAAGAACTGAGCGATGACCACACCCGGCATGAGCTCTGACAGCACCGAGAGGTGCTGCCGTGCGACGCGCGGGCCGGCTGACGGGGTGAGGGACACGAGGACGGCTTCCGCGCGCCGGGCAGAGGCGAGCTCCTCCGGTGAGGACAGGACGGTGACCCGGGCGCCGCAGGCCCGCAGCGTTCTCTGGAGGTACTCGCTGAAGGCGTTGTCGCAGAGCAGGAGAAGCTCGGTGCCCACGACCGCCACCCCCGCATCGACGAGCAGCTTCAGGGCCATGACGCCCAGGTAGTCGAACACTCCGACCGCACTGCATCGCTCGTTGGTCCCCGCGAAGGCGATACCCCGTCGCCGCATCTCGTCGAGGTCGACGTCGGCCCGTCCGGCGCCGATCTCCCACGCCTCCATCATCAGCGGCACGACGGCGGTCGGCTTGAGCTGGGCGAGCAAAGCGCCGTCGAGGGGTCTCAGGTGTCCGCTGTTGGTGACGATGTCCGCGCCTGCCAGCTCAGCCGGGGTCAGCTCCTGCACGATGTCGATCTGACCGGCGACCCCCGCGGTGCAGGCCAGCTGCCTGGTCCAGGCCCTGATCTCGTCGACGCTGCCATGTGAGGTCGCACGTGCAAGGGCTGTGACCTCGGCGCCAGCCATCGCGGCCAACACCGCGGTCGAGGCGTAAGGGCCGGTCGCGGCCTCTGTCAGGACGGACCTGCCGGCCAGGTCCAGCCGGCACCTGGTCACCGCGGCTTCCAACAGCTGCGCGAGCCGGGAGAGCTGAAGCGGGGGTCCTGGCACTGACGTCTCCTTCGGTCGGTGCCCGATAGCCGTCCGGAACGCGGGAAGCGCAGCTCCTGACGGTAGCGCTGTGCGGCTCCTCGGGACCGCCGTTCATCGGGCGTATCCGTTGGTCACCCCCGTGTCCGAGCCCGACCGGTCGACCGGCACCTAGCGTCTCAAGCGTCGGAGGGGGCGGAGCAAGCATCCTTGCTCGCCTGCGGCCGTCGCCGGGCTTGGCGAGGATCGGGATTCTGACTGGGGGCGCGGCCACGTGAACCACGAGATCGCCTTGCAGCCTCCGCGGGTGGGGCTGTGACGTCGACCATCGCGCGGACGTCGCCGGGGGGGAGCCAGTGGCCGGGGCGCGCAACCCTCGCCACTGCACCGTGGCCCTACGTCGAGCGGAGGAGTGGCGTCCGCGCCGCCACGCACGCCGCGCCAGCCGGAGTCCCGGTGGTCCCGTCGCCCCGCGAGCCGGAGAGGCACAGCCACCAGAGCGCGGAGCCGCTCGACAAGGCGCCGTCGGCGCCGGGCAGCATGGACTCCGGGGGTGCGCTCTGGCGTCGACACGCGATCGTCAGGGTGCTGCTGGTCGACATGGTTGCGGGGTGCGCTGCCGGGCTGCTGGCCTACGTCCTCCGCTTCTCCCGGCCGACTCATGTCGAGAGCCGTTACCTGCTCGGTGTTGTCGTCGCGCCTGCGATGTTCTGCGCCGCCGTGGGGCTCGCCAGGGGATACGAGAGCCGCTTCCTGGGTGCAGGGTCGGAGGAGTTCCGGCTGGTGGTGAGGGCCGCCGTCGGTGTCGGCCTGCTGGCGGGTCTGGTCTCCTACGGGTTGCGTGCCGAGCTGCCGCGCGGCTACCTGCTGCTGGTGTGCAGCGCCTTCGCGCTGCTCTCGATAGTGGGACGCAGTGCGCACCGCCGGTTCCTGCGGGCTGCCAGGAGGAGCGGGCGGTGCCTGCACGACGTCGTACTGGTCGGTGACGACTCGCTGGTCGTCGACCTGGTGCATCAGGTGCGACGTGAGCAGGACGGTGGTCTGCGGATCGTCGGTGCGTGCGTGCCGGGTGCGCGCTCGGCAGTGGCTGAGGCACTGGGTGTTCCGGTGCTGGGTGATCTGCACTCGGTCCCGTCGGTTGTTCGCCGCTTCGCGGTCGACACCGTCGCGGTGACGTCCTGCGCGGAGATGCGCGGGGCCGCCTTGCGTCGTCTCGCCTGGGATCTGGAAGGGAGCGGTGTCGACCTCGTCGTGGCGCCCGGGCTCGTCGAGGTTGCCGGGCCGCGCCTTCACATCCGTCCGATGTGTGGTCTGCCGCTGCTCCACGTGGAGGACCCCGAGCTCAGCGGTGGCCGTCGTCTGGTGAAAGCCGCGATGGACCGCGGCGTCGCCCTGCTCCTGCTGGTGGTGCTCGTCCCGCTCTTGCTGGGGATCGCCATCGCCGTCAAGCTGACCACCCCTGGGCCGGTGCTGTTCGCGCAGACTCGGGTGGGTCGCGGAGGTCGCGAGTTCCGGATGTGGAAGTTCCGCTCGATGCACGTCGATGCCGAGCGGCGCCTTCGTGAGCTGGAGCGGCAGAACAGCCACGGGGACGAGGTCCTGTTCAAGATCCGTGACGATCCTCGCGTGACCCCGGTCGGTCGCTGGATGCGTCGCTTCTCCCTCGACGAGCTCCCCCAGCTGATCAACGTCCTGCGGGGCGACATGTCCCTGGTCGGCCCACGGCCGCCCCTTGCCGGGGAGGTTGCGCGCTACGCCAGAGACGTCCACCGCCGACTGCTCGTGAAGCCTGGCCTCACCGGGTTGTGGCAGATCAACGGGCGCTCCGACCTGTCGTGGGACGAGTCGATCCGGCTCGACCTGCGCTACGTGGAGAACTGGTCGCTCTCCCTCGACTTCGTGATCTTGTGCAAGACGGTTGCAGCGGTCCTCGGAGGCCACGGTGCCTACTGAACTCGCGCTGCCGGAGGACGGACGGGGAGCCCGGCGAGGTACGGGATCGGACCCGACACCCATCGGGATGGCCGTCGTCGGTGCCGGCTACTGGGGACCCAACCTCGTGCGCAACATCCAAGCTGAGGCGGATCTCCGGCTGCGATGGCTGTGCGACCTGGACGAGGGCCGCGCCAAGTCCGTGCTCGGTCCCTACAGCACGGTGCGGACCACAAGCACGCTTCAGGACGTGCTCGCAGACGACGAGGTCGAAGCCGTCGCCGTGGCGACGCCGGCGCGTTCCCACCTCGACGTGGTCCGGCAGTCCCTCGAAGCGGGCAAGCACGTCCTGGTGGAGAAGCCGCTTGCCTCGTCCTACGACGAGGGACTGCAGCTCGTCGAGCTTGCTGACCGGCTCGGGCTGCGGCTCATGTGCGACCACACGTACTGCTACACGCCCGCGGTGCAGAAGATCGGCGAGCTCGTCACTGCCGGCTTCCTGGGCGACGTGCAGTACGTCGACTCCGTGCGCATCAACCTCGGTCTCGTGCAGCCTGACGTCGACGTCTTCTGGGACCTCGCTCCTCACGACCTGTCGATCCTGGACCACCTGCTGCCCGATGGGGTCACGCCCTATGCCGTGGCGGCGCAGGGTGCTGATCCGATCGGTGCCGGCCGGGCCTGCGTCGGGTACCTGACGTTGCATCTGCCGGGGGACGCCATCGCTCATGCCCACGTGAACTGGCTCAGCCCGACCAAGATTCGGACGACGATCATCGGGGGGTCCAAGCGAACCCTCGTCTGGGACGACCTCAACCCCTCTCAGCGGATCTCTGTCTACGACAGGGGCGTGGACCTGAGCGACCTGTCTGTGGATCAGCGGGAGCAGAAGCGCGAGGCGCTGGTCTCCTACCGGTCCGGTGACATGGTCGCTCCGGCGCTCCCTGAGGGGGAGGCTCTGCGCGCGGTGATGCGTGAGCTCGCCGCCGCCATCCGAGAAGGACGACCCCCGCTGACCGACGGCCGGTCCGGCCTGAGGGTGCTGGACGTGCTCGATGCGGCGTCGCGAAGCCTGAAGCGCAGGGGCGTCATGGTGCCACTGAGGAGCAGTCGATGACTGGGGTGTGCCTGGACGGTGCGCAGGTCCTGGTGACGGGCGGCGCCGGAACCATCGGCTCGACGGTCTGCGACCAGCTCCTCGAGGCGGGCGTCCGCCGCATCCTGGTGCTCGACAACCTGGTCCGTGGCCGGACCGCGAACCTTGCCAACGCTCTGGCAAGCGGACGGCTCGAGCTGGTCGAGGGCGACATCGGCGATGTCGCCCTGCTCGGCGAGGTCATCGCGGGGTGCGATGTCGTCTTCCACCTCGCGGCCATTCGCATCACGCAGTGTGCAGAGGAGCCCCGGTTGGCCCTGGAGGTGCTGGCCGCGGGGACGTTCAACGTGCTGGAGGCCGCAGTCGCGCACGGAGTGCGCAAGGTGGTCGCATCCTCCTCTGCCTCCGTCTACGGCCTCGCGGAGGAGTTCCCGACGAGCGAACGGCACCACCCCTACAACAACGACACGATCTATGGCGCGGCGAAGGCGTTCAACGAGGGCCTGCTTCGCAGCTTTGGGGCGATGTACGGCCTGGAATCCGTCGCGTTGCGCTACTTCAACGTCTACGGGCCTCGGATGGACGTCCACGGCGTGTACACCGAGGTGCTCGTGCGCTGGATGGACCGCATTCTCGCCGGCCAGCCTCCGCTGGTGCTTGGCGACGGTCGGCAGACGATGGACTTCGTCTTCACCGAGGACATCGCCCGGGCCAACGTCCTCGCGGCACAGGCGGACGTCAGTGACGACGTCTTCAACATCGCCTCGGGGACCGAGACCAGCTTGCTCGAGCTGGCCGAGGCCCTGCTCCGGGTGATGGGCCGGTCCGACCTGCAGGTGGAGTTCGGACCAGCCCGCGGGGTCAACGGAGTCACGCGACGGCTGGCGGACGTCAGCCGAGCGGCCGACGTGCTCGGCTTCAAGGCGGAGGTGGACCTGGAGGAGGGCCTTGACCGGCTCGTCGCCTGGTGGCGCTCGGCAGGGGGCCGGGCGTGACGAGCATCCCGGTCATGCGGCCCTTCCTGGGTCCTGAGGAGCAGGTGGCGGCAGCTGAAGCGGTCGCCTCCGGCTGGGTTGCTCAGGGCCCACGCGTCGCGCAGTTCGAGCGAGAGTTCGCGGCGCGTGTGCAGGCGGGGTACGGGGTGGCTGTGTCCTCGTGCACCGCCGCGTTGCACCTCGGCATGGTGCTCCACGGGATCGGTCGCGGGGACGAGGTGGTCGTGCCCTCCCTGTCCTTCATCGCGACGGCGAACGCCGTGCGCTGCACCGGAGCGACCCCCGTCTTCGCCGATGTCGACGTCAAGACCGGGAACATCACCGCCAAGACGGTGGACGCGGTCCGCACCACCGCGACCCGGGCGGTCCTCGTGGTGCACCAGGCGGGCGTTCCAGCCGATCTCGACGAGCTGCACGGGCTGTGCGACCCGGCAGGTCTGCCGGTGCTGGAGGACGCGGCCTGTGCGGCGGGATCCACCCACCGTGACCGGCCGGTGGGTGCAGGATCGGCGCTCGCGGCCTGGTCGTTCCACCCCCGCAAGCTGCTGACCACCGGCGAGGGCGGGATGCTCACCGTCGAGGACGAAGCGGCGGCGGTGCGGCTGAGGCGCCTTCGCGAGCACGGCATGGACGTGAGCGCGGCGGACCGGCACGCCGGGAGTGCCCCCGTGGTCGAGAGCTACCTGGAGACGGGTTTCAACTACCGGCTGACCGACATCCAGGCGGCTGTCGGCCTCGTGCAGCTCGGCCGGCTGGACGCGGTCGTCACACGCCGGCGGGAGCTGGCGGCCCGTTACCAGGCCCTGCTGGCCGAGGTTCCTGGGCTGCTGACCGTGGGAGACCCCACGTACGGCACCACGAACTACCAGTCGTTCTGGGTGCTGTTGCCGGACGACTTCCCCATCACCCGTAACCGGCTGATGGTCCTCATGCACGAAGCAGGGATCTCGACCCGGCGCGGGATCATGGCGGCCCACCTCGAACCGGCCTACGCCGGTCACCCGCATGGCGACCTGTCGAAGACCGAGCAGCTCTCCGAGCAGTCCGTGATCCTCCCGCTGTTCCACGAGATGACCGACGAGCAGCAGGACCGCGTCGTCGCGGTGCTGCGTGCCGCTGCCCGGACGAGTCCGGGGAAGTGACCGGCCGCGGTGATGGCGCGCGCACGTCCGCAGCAGTGCGTCGTCTGGGAGGGGTCGCGGATGACCCGAGTGCGGCCCTGAGCCCGCGACGCATCACTTCTCGGGCTCTTGGCGCAAGCGCTTGCGTCTCCGTCGTGGTCCCCTGCTACAACTACGGGCGCTACCTGGGTGAGTGCGTGAGCAGCGCTCTCGACCAGCCGGGCGTCGAGGTAGAGGTGATCGTCGTCGACGACGCCTCCTCGGACGGCAGCGCAGACGTGGCGGATGCCATCGCGAGCGGCGACTCGCGCGTGCGCGTGATTCGCCACACCAGGAACCAGGGTCACATCCGCACGTACAACGAGGGCTTGAGCCACGTGCAGGGCGATTTCGTCGTGCTGCTCTCCGCGGACGACGTGCTACCGCTCGGATCCCTCTCCCGAGCGGTGGCGCTCATGCGGGCGCACCCGTCTGTCGGCCTGGTCTACGGCCATCCGCGGAACTTCACCGGGTCCGCTCCGCAGACGAGCGCACGCGTACGCAGCTGGACGGTCTGGAGCGGACACAGGTGGATCCGTCAGCGCTGCCGCACCGTGCGCAATCCCATCTACTCGCCGGAAGCGGTCATGCGGGCCGCGGTCCTGCGGGCCGTTGGCCCGTACGACGAGAGCCTCCCGCACTCCGGGGACCTCGACATCTGGCTCAGGGCCGCAGCCCGCTCCGACGTGGGCCGTGTCAACGGTCCGGACCAGGGCCTGCGCCGGATCCACGGAGCCAACATGTCGGAGAACTCCTTCGCCGAGGTTCTGGTGGATCTCAGGGAGCGTGCGCGGGCCTTCGACGCGTTCTTCGCCGGCGCGGGGAGCGGCCTGCGCGACGCCGCTCGACTGTCGGGGCTGGCTCGTCGCAACCTGGCACGCTGCGCACTGGAACATGCCTGTGACGAGGTCGTGCGCGGGGACGGGGACCTCTCGGTCGTCGACCTGTGCCGGTCCTACGCCTCAGCATGGGCCCCGGATGCGCAGTTGATGCCGGCGTGGCGAGAGCTGGACCTCCGCCTGGAGGGCCACGCCGGTTCCCTTGCGGGTCTCGAGTGCGCCGCCCGTGCGGCGTACCGGGATGTGCGCTGGCGGTTGGCCTGGCGTCGCTGGCGTCGGAGCGGCGTGTGAGCGGTCGAGGCGCATGGTCAGGGTGACGGCGCGGCCACCGGCAGGACAGGTCGAGTCAGAAGCTGCCGGACGCCCCGAGAGCCACGCGGACGCAGAGCGCCTGTCGCGCCGGGTCGGGCATGCCGTCGCGTGGGGCGGAGCCAACCAGCTCCTGATCAGGCTCATCAACATCGCCGTCATGATGGTTGTCGCGCGGCTCGTCGCGCCGCGCGAGTTCGGTGTGTTCGCGGTCGCGATCACGGTGCACGCCATCGTGTCCAACATCGGTGAGCTCGGGGTCAGCTCGTGCCTGATGCGCGGCGACATGGAGCCGGACGAGATCGCGCCGACCGTCGCGACGGTCTCGCTGGTGTCAAGCGGAGTGCTTGCCACCCTGATGTTTCTCTTCGCAGACACGCTGTCGACCGCGCTCGGCTCCGCTCAGGCGGCACAGCCGATGCGGGTCATGGCACTCGCGGTGCTGCTGGTCGGCGTGTTCGCAGTTCCGTCGGCTCTCCTGGTCCGCGACTTCCGGCAGGACAAGCTGCTCCTGGCGACAGCCGTCTCGGCCGTTCCCGCGAACCTGTCACTCGTGCTCCTCGCCCTCCATGGTGGCGGGGCCATGGCCTTCGCGTGGTCCCGTGTGATCGGGCAGCTCGTGATGGGTGCTGTTGTGTGGCGTGCGGCTGCTCGGCACTACGTCCCCGGCTTCACCCGACGCACCGCGTCCCAGCTCCTGCACTTCGGTCTACCGCTCGCGGGTGCCAACCTCGTGAACTACACCGTGCTGAATGCCGACTACGCGGTCGTCGGGCACTCGCTGGGGCCGGTCCAGCTCGGGATCTACCTGCTGGCCTTCAACGTCGCCTCCTGGTCGACCTCCTTGATGGGGGCAGTGATCAACTCGGTGGTGATGCCGGCCTTCTCCCGGCTTCGGCACGACCCGGGCGCCTTCGCTGGCGCCTTGGCGACCGGCGTCGGCACGGTGGCCCTGGTCGCCATGCCCTTCGCAGCCGTCAGCGCGGTGATGGCGGGGCCGTTGGTCGTCACGATGTACGGCGCGCGGTGGGAGTCGGCAGCCCCGGTGCTGACGCTGCTTGCCCCCTACGGCGCGTTCTCCGTGCTGTGCCTGCTGCTCGCGAACGTGCTCGTGGGTCTGTCCCGGACTCGCGTGGTGCTCTGGGTGCAGGCCGTGTGGCTCGCTGCCCTCGTCCCGGCGATGCTCGTCGGGGTCAGCGTCGGTGGCGTTCGCGGAGCGGCCACCGCGCACATCGTCGTCATCCTTGGGGTGGTCTTCCCGACGTACCTGGTGGTGCTCTCCCGGGCTGTCGGCGCAGGCACCCCGGTCCTCGTCCTGAAGGCCCTCGCCCTGCCCTCGCTCGGGTCGCTGGTGGCTGCGGCCGCAGGTGCAAGCGCAGCCCGGCTCGCGCACGACCCTGCCGAGAAGCTGCTGCTCGGGGCTGGCGCAGCAGCGCTGGCCTATCTGCTGGTCCTCGCACCGGTTCTCCAGCAGCAGCTCGAGCGTGTCGTCCCAGCGCCACGGAGGCAGTCCTTCGTGCTGGCCCGGTATGCGCGGCTGGCGCGGTCGATGGAGTGGCTCGCTGTTTCGCGGCAGGGGACCGCTCCCGAGCACCCCCCGGCAACGGTCCCGGTGCAGTCAGCCCAGGAGGCGCAGTCTGCGCGAGCAGGCGGAGGGACAGGCGTGATGCGTGGGGAGGCCCTGTGACTCTGGGAGCGGTACCAGGTGAAGCTCGCGAGGACGTTGTGAGCGCAGAGGGCGTCCCCCTCGTCGATCTCGGGCTGCAGCACGCCCAGGTCGCTGATCGGGTGGCACGGGGGTTCGCTGAGGTCATCGCGTCCGGCGCGTACGTGGGCGGGCCGGATGTGGAGGCTTTCGAGCGGGAGTACGCCCAGCTGGTGGGTGTGCGGCACTGCATCGGTGTCGGCAACGGGACCGACGCGATAGAGCTCGCCCTCCGGGCGTGCGGTGTCGGGACGGGTGACGAGGTGATTCTCCCCGCCAACACCTTCGTCGCGACGGCGGAGGCCGTCGTGCGTGCTGGAGCCGTGCCCGTCCTGGCCGACGTCGATGCGGACTGCCTTCTGCTGGACCCGGACGCGGCGGCCGCGGCCGTGGGTCCTGCGACCCGGGCGCTCGTCCCTGTGCACCTGTTTGGCCAGACGGCACCCGTCGAGCGCCTGGCGCAGCTGGTTGCCGACAACGGCCTGGTGTTGGTCGAGGACGCTGCCCAGTCCCAAGGAGCCTTGCGGCACGGGCGGCCGGCCGGATCCTTCGGGCTGGCCTCAGCGACCAGCTTCTTCCCGGGGAAGAACCTCGGCGCCTACGGGGACGCGGGTGCGGTGATGACCGACGACCACGACGTCGCACGTCGGGTGCGGCTGCTGGGAAGCCACGGCAGCGCGGTGAAGTACCACCACGAGGAACTGGGCTTCAACTCGCGACTCGACACGCTGCAGGCTGTGGTCCTTCGCTGCAAGCTCGAACGGCTGAGCGCCTGGAACGAGCAGCGCAGAGCTGCCGCAGCGCGTTACGACGCTCTGCTCCGGGACCTCCCTGAGGTCCGGGTCCCCGGCCGGCTGGGGGGAAACGTCGACGTCTGGCACCTGTACGTCGTGCGCGTCCCTGACCGAGACGCCCTGCTCAGGCGGCTGAACGAGGCAGGCATCGGCGCCGGTGTCCACTACCCGGTGCCCGTGCACCTGCAGCAGGCGTTCTGCGCGCTCGGCCGGGGTGCAGGGTCCTTCCCCGTCGCCGAAGCAGCGGCCAAGGAGATCTTGTCGCTGCCCCTGTTCCCGGGGATCACTCCCGCGCAGCAGGAACGCGTTGTGCACGAGCTGAGGCGGGGGCTGAGATCATGACGAAGCCGGATGGCGTGTTCGTCCACCCCCAGGGCCTGTGCGAGAGCACGCAGGTCGGGAAGGGCACGCGGGTCTGGGCCTTCGCCCATATCCTCCCCGGTGCCGTTGTCGGCTCGGACTGCAACATCTGCGACCACGCCTTCATCGAGTCTGGCGCCCGTCTCGGAAACGGGGTGACGGTCAAGAATGCCGTCCTCGTGTGGGAGGGCGTGACCGTCGAGGACGAGGTCTTCCTCGGCCCCAACATGCTCTTCACGAACGGCTTGCGTCCTCGCGCATCGCGAAAGCAGTCGTCCCAGGAGCTTCTCCCGACGTTCGTGCGCCGGGGCGCGAGCCTGGGCGCCGGAGTGGTGGTGGTGTGCGGGACGACGATCGGCGAGTACGCGTTTGCGGCGGCTGGCGCCGTGGTGGTGAGGGACGTGCCCGCCCATGCCCTGGTCATGGGCAACCCGGGGCGGCAGGTGGGTTGGGTGTGCTCGTGCGGAGAGCGCCTGGCGGAGGATCTCGGGTGCGAGTGCGGCCGTCGCTTCCAGCAAGGAGGGTCGGGAGGGGGGCTGCTGCCCTGCGTTGCCGATCTCGGCGCCGGGTCCTCGCCTGTTGGGCAGGGAGGTGTTGGTCTTGGATGAGGGCCCGGGTCCGAAGACGCGGAGACGCGTTGTGCAGCGTCTGGGCATGTGGGCCCAGCTGAGGAGCGGGATCCTGCCGGTGCCGTGCCGCCGGTGGCTCCGCGCGCGGCTGCTCCAGGTGCTCCCGGCGATGGGTTCGGAGGTTGTTGACGACTGGGCCGTGCCTCTGCAGCCTGGCGGTGAGCGGGAGGCCCTCTCACGTCCTGCCATGCCGCCGGGAGCGGCGTCGACCACGGCGCATGCCCAGGTGGCCCCGCGCCTGCGTTGCCTGCTGGTGACAGGGGCACTGGATGTCGGAGGCATGGACGCGGTCGTCGCGTTGCTCGCCAGGCGCCTACCTGAGTACGGCGTCGAGACGGCGGTGCTGCACACCGTTGGGCGTTCTCCCTCCGCCGGGGGCGCTCAGGGCCGCCTCGCGCAGGAACTGGGAGCCGAGGGTGTCCCCGTCTTCGAGGTGAGGGGACCAGATACTCGCTGCCTGGAGGCGTTCGATCCCGATGTCATCAGCGCCCATGGTGCGGCGACCTGGGTCCTGGACGCCGCAGCTGAGCTTGGCATCCCGTATGTGGACACGCTCCACGGCATGCATGACCTCCTGCACGTCAACTGGCTGGAGGAGGCGCGGAGGAGCACTCGCCTCGCGCGCGTCGTCGCTGTGAGCAACCTGGTTCGCAGCCAGTACCTGGCGGCCAACGCCACGTTCGCCGCTGAGCACGTGGTCACGGTGCCCAACGGCTTCGACCCCGGTGGTCGCATCCACCTGGACCGGGCGACGGCGCGTAGGAAGCTCGGCCTGCGGGACGAGTTCCTCGTGCTGTCCCTGGGGCGCTACTGCTTGCAGAAGAACACCTACGGGCTGCTGCGGGCCTTCGCTGACGTTGCGGAGGACCAGCCGTCCGCGCACCTGCTGATCGCGGGCCGGGTGGACGACCCCGTCTACGCGGCACAGGTGCGAAGGCTCCGCGACCGGCTCCCCTGCGCGGAGCGCGTGCACCTACGGGACCACTGCCCGCAGCCGGCCGCGCTGCTTGCCGCCGCAGACGCCTTCGCCCTCGACTCCTTCTTCGAAGGCTGGCCGCTGGCAACGATGGAGGCGCTGTGCGCCGGACTGCCTGTCGTGATGTCGGAGGTCGCCGGCGCGCGTGACCAGCTCGGCCCGGACGGAGTTCGCGGATGGTTGGTGCCCAACGCTCTGGGACGGCCAGAGGATGTCGGCTGGAACGCCATGAGGGAAGCCCGCTACGCCCCTCAGCAGAACCAGGAGGCACTGGCCTCAGCGCTCTCGAAGGTGTGCAGAGACCGTCAGCACTGGGCAGATGCACGCGATGCACTCGCACGGGAATCCCGTGATCGGTTCTCGCTGGATGCGTGCCTGAGCAAGCACGTCGCTGTCCTGACCGAGGCCGCGGCACCGCGGACGCTGGCGCACGTGACCAGCGAGGGGTGAGCGGCATGACCAGCTCAGGCCAGGCGCGCACGGTTGCTGAGGACCCATCGTTGCCGGGCCCTCCCCGGATGACGGCCGTGGTGGTCACCCACCAGAGCGCTGGGGTCCTCCCGGGCTGTCTCCAGGCGCTTGCGGCCGAGGCCAGGAGGGTGGGGGAGCTCGAGCTGGTCGTCGTGGACAACGACTCCTGCGACGGCACGGAGGCTCTCGTCGGGGCTGCCTGGCCGGGTGCGCTCTTCCTCCAGACCGGCCGCAACGCGGGCTACGCCGCTGCGATCAACCAGGGAGTGGCCAAGCGCCGCGGCCAGGGGCCGGTGCTCGTGCTCAACCCTGATACCCGTCTCCAACCAGGGTGCCTGGAGAACCTCCACAGGACGCTCGCGCGACCCGGTGTCGGTATCGCGGTTCCACAGCTGCAGGACCAGGCAGGGCGGCTCCTGACCTCGCTGCGTCGCGAGCCCACCGTCCTGCGTGCGCTCGGGTCCGCCCTTCTCGGTGCACGGGCCGACCGCTTCCCGCTGTTGAGCGAGGTCGTGGTCGGAGACCGCGACTACGCACGTCCGTGCACAGCGGACTGGGCAACCGGCGCAGCGCTGCTCATCAGCGCCGACTGCCTCGGCGCGGTCGGACCCTGGGACGAGTCCTTCTTCCTCTACTCCGAGGAGACCGACTTCTGCTTGCGGGCCCGCGACCTGGGCTATGCGCTCCGCTACGACCCTTCCGCCGTCGCGCTTCACCTCGGTGGCGCCTCCGGCACCGACCCGGTGCTGTGGAGCATTCTCACCGTCAACCGGGTGCGCTTGGCCCGCCGTCGCCTGGGGCTTGCGCGCGGGGCGGCTTTCGCTGTGGCAGTTGCGCTCAACGAGACCCTGCGCGCGGCGAGTGGGCGCCAGACCTCTCAGGCAGCCCTGCGCTCCTTGATCTTCCCGTCTCTGCAGCCAGGCGTGCTGCGCGAAGCACGCGCCCGTGCCGCGGCAGTACCGCCAACCGAGAAGGAGGACGCCCCGATCGTCTGCTTCTCGGCCCAGGACTTCTGGTATCACAACCGTGCCCACTCCGATGTCCAGATCATGCAGCGGCTGGCCTCCTCTAGGCAGGTGCTGCTCGTGAACAGCATCGGTCTGCGCATGCCGTTGCCCGGCCGCACGAGCCAGCCGCTCCGGCGCATCGCGCGCAAGGCCGCCAGCATCAGCAAGCTGCTGCGCCATCCGTACCCGGAGCTGCCGGGCTTCGCGGTCCTCAGTCCCGTTGTGCTGCCGCTGTACGGCAGCCGCTCGGGCCGAGCAGTCAACGCGCGCCTGGTCGCCATGCAGGTCCGCTGGGCGTTCGGCAGGCTCGGGATGGTCGAGCCGACGGCGGTCGTCACGATCCCCACCGCGGTGGACGTGCTGCCTCACCTGGCACTGCGCGGTGTCGTCTTCAACCGGTCCGACAAGCACTCCGAGTTCACCGAAACCGACCAGCAGCTCATCCGGTCGATGGAGGATCGGCTGCTCCGGCAGTCGGACGCCGTTGTGTACGTCAGTCGCCAGCTCATGGCTGACGAGGCGGATCGCACTGGTGCCCGGGGGATCTTCCTCGACCACGGCGTCGACCTCGAGCACTTCGCGCCCGCGCCCGGAGGAGCGGAGCCTGAGGAGCTGCGGACCGTCCCCCGACCGCGCATCGGATTCTTCGGAGGCATCGATGACTACGTCGTGGACCTGGTGCTGCTGCAGCGCGTAGCCCGGGAGCTGCCCGCGGGACAGCTCGTTCTCGTCGGGGACGCGACGTGCGCGATGGAGGAGCTCACGCAGCTGCCGAACGTCACGTGGGTGCCGCGCAGGCCCTACGAGGCCATTCCCGCCTACGGCCGGACGTTCGACGTCGCGATCATGCCCTGGCTGCAGAACGAGTGGATCCGGTCGTGCAACCCCATCAAGCTCAAGGAGTACCTCGCGCTCGGACTACCCGTGGTGAGCACCGACTTCCCGGAGGTGCGCCACTACAGCGACGTCGTGCGCGTCGCCGAGAGCGCTGAGGACTTCGTCTCGCTGATCTGCCAGAGCCTGCGCGACGGAGGGCCGGCAACACCAGCGCGGCGACGCGAGGCGGTCAGCCGGTCCTCGTGGGACGCAGTCGCCGCGCGGCTCGCGGTGACCTGCGACGCCGTACGGAGCAGCTGAGTTGTGCGGCATCGTCGGCATCCGCCGGCTCGACGGCGCACCAGTCGCCGAGTGCGCGCTCCGGACCATGGCCGGCACCTTGGAGCACCGCGGCCCGGACGGCGAGGGGTTCTGGACCCATGGCGCGACCGGGTTCGGTCACCGGCGCCTGGCGATCATCGACCTCGGGGGGTCACAGCAGCCGATGTCCTCTGCTGACGGCAGGCTGCACGTGTGCTTCAACGGCGAGATCTTCAACTATCGAGAGCTGCGGGGCTCCCTCGGCGGGCCCTGGCGCACCGCGGGCGACACGGAGGTGCTGCTTGCCCTGTTCGCGGCCCACGGCCCGCAGGGCGTCGAGAAGCTGCGGGGGCAGTTCGCCTATGCGATCGCCGACACGCGGGACGGGTCGCTGTGGCTCTTCCGTGACCGGCTCGGCGTGCTCCCGCTCTACTACACGCGGACGAGCAGTGCGTTCCTCTTCGGCTCCGAGGTGAAGGCGCTGCTCGCGGCGCTGCCCGGGAGCCCCAGCGTGGACGAGCAGAGCTTGGACGCCTATCTCACGCGTCGCGCCGTGCCGGCACCCGCGACGCTCTTCCGCGGTGTGCGCAAGCTGCTCCCAGGAAGTTGGCTGCAGCTGCGGGCGGACGGCACCGAGGAGGTCCACCGCTGGTGGGCGCCGCCTGCGGTCGCCGAGGTGCTCGCGGTCTCAGCCCGCGACGTCGTCGAGCTCGTGCGGGCCGGGCTTGACAGGGCCGTGGCTCGGGCACTGGTCGCGGACGTTCCTGTGGGGTCCTACCTCAGCGGAGGGGTCGACAGCAGCCTGGTCGTTGCCCTCGCAGCCAGGCAGCGGGGCTCCGGGGGCCTCCACACGTTTGCTGCCGGCTTCGGGGACCCTCGAGTCGACGAGCTGCATCACGCCCGCACCGTGAGCGAGCACCTCGGCACCCAGCACCACGAGGTCATCGTCCGACCGGAGGAGTTCCTCGCGGACTGGAGCAGGCTCACCTGGCACCGGGACGCCCCGCTGTCCGAGCCGGCGGACATCGCGGTTCACCGCCTCGCCGTCGCCGCCACCGAGCACGTCAAGGTCGTGCTGAGCGGGGAGGGCAGTGACGAGCTCTTGGCCGGCTACCCGAAGCACCGCTGGGCCGGGACCGCGGCCCGCGTAGCCGGGCTGCCGGTCGGGCTGCGCCGCCCCCTCTCGGTTGCACTCGACCGCGGCCTGCCACCGCGACTGCACCGCCTGCGGATCGCGGCACGGGCCCTCGGCGCCGCGGACGCGCGTGAGCGGGACCTGACATGGTTCGCGCCCTTCACGGAGCAGGAACGTCGTCGACTGCTGGGGACGTCGTTCTCGCCGGCCGGGTCGTCGTCGCAGGGAGATCCCTTGCAGCGCATGATGCGTGCGGACCTCACGACATGGCTGCCGGACAACCTGCTCGAACGCGGCGACCGAATGACCATGGCGGCCTCGCTCGAGCTCCGTCCGCCCTTTCTCGACGCCGACCTGGTCGACCTCGCCCTGCGACTTCCGTCGTCGGTGCTGCTTCACGGCGGTACGACGAAGTGGGTCGTCAAGGAGGTGGCCCGCGACCTGCTTCCCCCCGGCATCGTCGATCGACCCAAGGCGGGCTTCCGGGTGCCGCTCGACGCGTGGTTCCGCACGGGCCTGGCTGACATGGCGCGCGGGCGGCTGCTGGGTGCCGGGTCCTACGTCGGTCAGGTCATGGATCGCTCGGCAGTCACGCGGCTGCTCGACTCGCACACCAGCGGGCGGCACAACGAGGACATCCGGCTGTGGACCCTGCTGGCGCTCGAGGTGTGGCACGAGACGTGCATCGCCGGCCAGGGGACGGTGGCCCGGCGGCCCGCCTGAGCCGTGTGGATCAGCTGCACAGCTCCCTGCGGAGCACCTGCTCCACGAGCGCTCCCGCGTCCTGCCATCGGCTGCTGCGAACGCTGTCGGCGCGGGCCTGCAGCACCGCCTGGTTCCGGGGTGCCGCCACCGCCCGGCAGAGGGCGTCGGCGAGTGGCTCCGGAGCAAGCTCTGACCACAGGACGTGGTCGTTCTTGAGCACTGCGCGGTTGTGAGGCGCGTCGTTGACGACGGGGATGCAACCGCTCGCGAGCAGCTCCCACGGCACCAGCGAGACGTTCGTGAGCGACAGCGACAGCCCGGCGGTGCACGCGTTGTAGAGGGCGTTGAGGCGGGCCGGACTGAGGTGTCCGTGGTCGATGTGGCGGAAGCCGAGATCAGGGACGTCCTGGCCGAACAGGTGGATGTCCGTGTCAGGGTGCCGCTCTGCGAAGACCCGGAGCGCCAGTGCGCCGAGCCAGAAGGCGCGCCGGGGCACGTCAGGCTTGGCATAGAAGACGACACCGTTGCGTGGGGCGACGCGATCGCAGTGGTAGATGGTGGTGTCACAGCCGAAGTCGAACCCTTCGCACTGCATCCCGTAGACGTGGCCGAGTCGTTGAGCGAGCCAGCCGCCGGCGCTCACCCCGATGAACCCGAAGCGGTAGGTGGCCTCGGCCAGGACCCGCTCGGCACCAGCTGGGTAGAAGTCGGGTTCGAAGTCCTGGACGAAGTAGAACCGCTTGCCGACCTCGGCCCGGCGAGCGACGACGTGCGCCGTCTCCCAAGGGGTCGCGAAGACCGCGTCCGCGGGCCGCAGTCCCGTTGTCGCGTCGTGGACGTCAGCCCTGACCCCGGGCCAGCAGCGCCGGATCACCGCTGTGTGCCTGGCCACGTCACCGCGGTACCTGTCGTAGACCGACAGGCGGCAGCGGTGCCCCCGGCGCTCCAGCTCCTCGACGATGCGGAAGATCGTCGTGTGGCCGCCCGAGCCCGGAGAGGGAGGCGTGATCACCCAATCGACCAGGAGCGGTTCCGTACGGCCGCGGGTCCGCCACGCGGGCAGCTCAGGAAGGGGCCCGGACGCGGTCACGACGTCTTCGAGGAACATCGGCAGCTCGCACGCCTCCCGGACGAGCCGGCGCACGCCCTTGCGAAGCGCGCGACCCACTGCGACGTCGGTCCCGTCCAGCTGGGCCACCCGGGCGGCCTTCCGGACGCCTGCCGCGAGTGCTGACCCCGTGTAGTCCACATCCGCCCCTCGAGGTGCCTGCTGCACGTGCGCGTCTCATCTGACCGAACGGACGGCCACGGTTGGGGCCGCGTCAGCCCCGTCGGCCGAGAGCCTTGGCGAGGGCGTGCTTCCCGCGGCGGGTCGCGTCCTTCAAGCCCTCCCCTCGGACGTGCCGGACCTCTTGACCCGGGCGTGCCATGAACTTCGTGGTGTGGTCGACGCCCGCGTAGTCCTCAGGTGCGGCCGAGGTGTAGTAGTAGGCGGCCAAGGAGCGGCGCATCACGCCGTCGGGCACCTCGATGGTGTCGTAGCCGTGGAAGGAGTCCGAGGACGTCCGGAAGATGACCGTGTGGTTGAACAACGGCAGCACCGAGACCTCGGCTGCGGTCATGTCCTTGTCCCACAGCTGCAGCACGCCGCCCCACTCGTGCCTCCAGTCGTCGTTCAGGTAGACGAGGACGTTGAGCTGGCGGAACCAGTCGTTCTGCGTGTGCCGGTTGAAGTCCGCATGCACGTCCAGGTACATGCCCCGCCCCGACTGGTGCAGCCCTCCGCCCAGGTTCGTGGGGTCGGTCAGGAGCTCCGGCAGGTCCGTCACGTACGACAGCCAGGACACGAAGCGCTCGCTGTTGAGCTCGTCGAAGGCCGCACGCAGGGCTGGGTGCACCGTGGAGAGGTCTGATTGGGCCGCCTTGAACTCGTGCCTGCTCTTGAAGTGGATGTTCATCTCGGCGACGGTCGGGAAGTGCTGCGCCGCCTCTCGCAGGGCCTCGGGCTCGTAGAGCCCGTTGAACGTCACGTGCGGGAAGGGCGAAGCACAGCGAAAGGAGTCCCGGAACTCGTCCCGACGGGCCTCGATCATCTCGTAGTCGATCATGACGTCCTCACATCGTTGTCAGCAGCCGACAAGGAGACGTGCGATCCCCGTGTGACCAGCGGCACCGCCGGCGCACGGGGGCGGGCGGCAACGGACGGGTTCCGAGATGCCGACGCTAGGTCGCCGGCATGGGGCTCGGCTCGGGCACGGGGGTGACCGGGCTGTACGCCCGCTGGACGAGATGTCCTGCCCGGTCGGCGGTTAGGTTGCCTTCTGGGTGCAGTTCACGAGCTGAGACCTTGCGAGCTGTCAGGACGGCACAGGTCGAGCACGCGGCCTGAAGCGGAGGCCTAGGTGGACATCTTCTCGACGGCGCGCGTGTTCAGACGCCGTTGGTATGTCATCGCCCCGGTGATGCTGCTGGCCCTCGTGGCCGAGCTCTTCGTGCCGAGAACCATCCCGGTGAGCTACCGGTCCTCTGCGTCGGTGCTGCTCGTGGCTCCCGCCGGCGGGAGCAATCCCTACTTGAACTTCAACCAGTCCCTGATCACCGTGGCCGGCATCGTCGCCCGAAGCGTCAGCCTGCCTGACTCGAGTCGGCGCCTGAGCCAGGAGGGCGCGAAGGGCAGCTTCGCTGTCTCCCCGCCTCAGGTCGAGTGGAACCCGGGCCCCCTGATCGGCATCTCGGCTGAGGACAACGATCCGCAGGTCGCCCGCGGCACGGCAGACCTCGTTCTCTCGGAGGTCAGGCGCACACTGCTGGCGCAGCAGCGAGAGGCCGGCGCACCGGCATCCAGCCTCATCCAGGCCGTCGTCGTGAGCCAGAGCGCCGAGCCCGTCGCCGTCTACGGCAACCGGCGCCAGGCTGCGATAGCGATCCTGGCGCTGGCCTTCGCGCTCGCTACCGGTGGGGCTTTCCTCACAGAGGCCATCGCGGTGCGCAGGGCGCGCGGGGCCGAGATGCTCGTCGGCCACCCGGCGTTCGAAGGACGTGCTCTTCGCCTCGGCGAGCCGGCCGTCCATCGGGGGTGGGAGCACATCCCGTGAGGGTCGCACTCGGGTGACCACGCTGTACGGGCACCAGAAGGTCGATCGCTCCGGTACCGGGCTCCGCCTTGACGCAGTGTCGGTGCTCACCGCCTACCTTGTTCTGCTCGTCCTGCTGCCGTCCCGACTGGTCGTCGGTCCCCTTGGAGCGGTGGGGACGCCGGCTGCTGTCGTCGCCGCTGGTTCCGCGCTCTGGTGGGCGTCGAGCCGCGCTGTGCCGCACCTTGGCGGCTCCCTGGGCCGGCAACCGGTTCGCATCGTCCTGTCGGTGTTCTTCACCGTGCTGCTGACCGGTTACGCCGCCGGCATGCTCCGACCGCTGCTACCCGTGGAGGCGAGAGCGGCCGACCGGCTGATGCTCGCCTCGGTCGGCTGGATCGGCGTGGCGCTGCTGTGCGCCGACGGCGTGAGCGACCGCTCGAGGCTGGAGGTCCTGCTTCGACGGCTCGTGCTGCTCGGAGCCGTCCTTGCTGTCGTGGGGATCGTCGAGTTCGTCTTCGGTATCCAGGTCGCGCAACGCATCCACGTCCCGGGGCTGCGCGCCAACTTCCCTGTCGAGGGGATCTTGAGCCGTGCCGGCTTCCGGCGGGTCGCAGGGACCGCCTTGCACCCGATCGAGTTCGGGGTGGTGCTCGCGATGATCCTCCCGCTTGCGCTGCGCCAGGCGCTCCTCGCGTCCAAGACTCGCGAGCGGCTGCCGGTGGTCCTCATAGCCTTCGCGCTCCCGATGGCGCTGTCCCGCTCCGCGACACTGGGTACAGCCGCCGGTCTGCTGGTGCTGTTCTTCGGCTGGTCGCAGCGTCGTCGGGTGAACGCCCTGGCGGCCGGCGGCCTGTTCCTCCTGGTCCTTCCCACGGCCCTGCCCGGGGTCGTCACTGCCATCAAGGGCTTGTTCGTCAACATCGGAGCCGATCCGAGCACGACCACGCGCACTGAGGACTACTCCGCGGTCTGGGGGATGATCAAGGCGCAGCCGTGGTTCGGACGGGGTGCAGGGACCTTCGTCCCGAGCGTCTACCGCATCCTCGACAACCAGTACCTGCTCACCCTGATCGAGTCAGGCGTCGTAGGCGTGCTCGCCCTGCTGGCCGTCTTCCTGACGGCGATGACCTGCGCCCGCGGTGCCCGTGCCGTCAGCCGCGACGAGTCCACCCGCGAGCTGGGACAGGCGTTGACCGCGTCGGTCACCGTCGGACTCGTCACCTGGGTCACCTTCGACGCATTCAGCAACCCCATGGCGAGCGGGATCCTCTTCCTCCTCGTCGGGTGCAGCGGTGCGCTGTGGCGCCTCGCGATGCAGGAGAACGCACCCGAGCGGTTGCGAGTGCTGCAGCTGCCCTGATCCGCTCGCAGTCGTCGACTTGGACGACGGGCGTCTCACCCCATTGGTCGAGGACGTCTCCTGCGCACCCACCGAGGATCGGGCGACGGGCAGCTCAGCTCACCTGCCCTTCGCGGCGTCATGGGGGTGTGCGAATGCTGAAGACCAGGCAGCTCGGTCGGGTCTTGATCATCGTCCAGAACCTCTCGGTGCCTCTCGACCGACGCGTCTGGCTGGAGTGCCAGACGCTCGTGGCGGCGGGATACGGCGTCTCGGTCATCTGCCCGAAGGGTCCCGACGAACCGTCGTACGAGCTGCTCGACGGCGTGCACCTGCACAAGTACCGGCCCGCGCCCGCGCTCGGAGGGGTGCCCGGGTACGTGCTGGAGTTCCTCTGGTGCTGGGTCCTCACGGCGCTGCTGTCGGTGAAGGTGCTCGCTCGACACGGCTTCGACGTGATCCAGACGTGCAACCCGCCGGACACCTACTGGGCCCTTGCGCTGCCCTACAAGATGTTCGGCAAGCGCTTCGTCTACGACCAGCACGACCTGTGCCCGGAGGTCTACGCCTCCCGCTTCGGCGACGGTCGCTCCTCCCTTCTGCAGCGTTGTCTCGTGCTGCTGGAGCGGGCGACGTACCGGACGGCGGACCAGGTCATCTCGACCAACGCCTCGTACCGCCGGATGGCGATGACCAGGGGACGCAAGGCAGCTGAGGACGTCACCGTCGTCCGGAGCGGCCCTGACACCAGCCGGATGAAGCCCGGCAAGAGGGTCCCCGAGCTCGCGAAGGGACGGCCCTTTCTCGCCTGCTACCTCGGGGTCATGGGGCCGCAGGACGGAGTCGACGTACTGCTGCGCAGCTGGTCGGTCCTGGTGCACGACATGCGACGCGACGACTGCCACCTGGCCCTGCTCGGGTTCGGCGACTGCTATGACGACCTGGTGAAGCAGTCCGCCGCACTGGGGCTGTCGGGCCACGTCACCTTCACGGGAAGGGCGGATGCCGACCTCGTCTCCCTCTACCTGTCGTCAGCCGATGTCGGTGTCTGCCCGGACCCGCACAGCCCGCTCAACGACGTCTCGACCATGAACAAGACCATGGAGTACATGGCCTTCGGGTTGCCGGTCGTGAGCTTCGACCTCGCCGAGTCCGTGATCTCGGCAGGCGATGCGGCGGTCTTCGTGGATGGCGACGAAGGCGCCTTCGCGCAGGCCGTGTCCGACCTGCTGGACGACCCTGAGCGCCGCTGGGAGCTGGGTGTCCGCGCCCGGCAACGAGCCGTCGACGTCCTGGACTGGCGCAAGCAGGCCGCGGGCTATGTCGGGGTCTTCGACAAGCTCCGTCAGCTGCCGGATCGCCACCTGGTCGTGCTTCCTGATGCCGACGAGCCAGGGAGGTTCCTCGCCTTCGGCGAACGACGGTTCGGCGAGCGACGTCACCCGCAGGTTGTGCCTGCAGGGCACCTCCCGGAGCGGCGCAGGGGCCCGACGGCCGGCGCGGACCGTCGGTCGCAGCAGGCGGCTCTGGTGTGACAGGGGAGCTCCGGCTCAGCCAGCGAACTCGGGCATCAACTGCGTCGTCACGTGCTCGGCGAAGGCCAGGCTGCTGGTCCACGCCGGTGACACCGCGTTGAGCACGTGCGTCGAGTCCTTGTCACCACGCACGACGAAGTCCATCTCCAGCTTGCCCGTCGGCAGGTGCAGGAGCTGGGCGCGCACGCCGGGGCGGCCCCTCTGGGTGAAGTCCTCCGGCCGCACGCTGGGAACCAGTCGTCGGGCTTGTCCGACGAGGTGCCGTCGCGAGTACTTCGGGAGCTCGGCTCGGATCAACCCCGGGACGTCGTGGTGCGGGCTGCGCAGGAAACGGGGGTAGCGACTGACGGTCTCCAGGAGCTCCCGTGCCGTCAGTCCGTGCAGGCCGCCGTAGTCCTCGCGCCACAGCGCAGGGATGGCTGTCGGCCCGATCTTGGCCCGCCCTCCGGCTGTCACGGTCAGGTGAACACCCAGGAAGGGGTTCCGCGGGTCAGGCACGGGATAGACGTGTCGCTGGAGCCTCCCGGGCTCCCAGCTGCCGTACCAGTACAAGCCCTTGAAAGGCAGTACGGCGTAGTCGTCGCACATGCCGAACCAGCGGGCGACCCGGTCGGCCTGCAGGCCGGCAGCGTTCACCACGTGGCCTACGTGGAAGGTCTCCGTCCGCGTCGACACGACGCCTCGTCGCGCCCAAGTCACCTCGGCCCCGAGGACGAGCCGGCCCCCGCGACGGCGAACTCTTCCTGCGAGCGCGTCGAGCACCTCGCGCGGCGACGCGCTGGACGTCGTGGGGGACCACAGCGCACGCCCGCACGTGCGGGCCAGCGGCTCGAGCTCCCTCGCCTGCGCCTCGTCGACGCTCTCCACCGGCACGCTGTTGGCGGCGGCGCGTACGAGGAGGGTGTCGAGAGCAGGCAGGTCGTCGTGGCGCTGCGCGACCACCAGCTTCCCGCACCTCCGGACGGCGACGTCGTGCTCCTCGCAGAACTCGTGCAGGAGGACGTTGCCGCGTCGGGTGAGTCGTGCCTTGAGAGAGTCCGGGCTGTAGTAGAAGCCTGCGTGCAGCACCCCCGAGTTCCGACCCGAGGCATGGGCTCCGAGGAGGGGCTCCTTGTCGAGGACGACGATGCTGCTGCCAGGGGTCTGCGCGAGCAGTGAGTCCGCGATCGCGAGGCCGACGATCCCACCGCCGATGACAGCGACGTCGGCGGTCCGGGTCATGGCTGGAACGTAGCAGCGTCTCGCGACCTCAACGCCCCGTCGCCGACCAGCTCCGCCGACGGGCTCTCATCCTTGTCTGTCGGCGCTCAGACGTACGGTGGAGGCATGGCGCAGAAGATTGTCGGCGGGCACGGTGCGCGGCCCACGGTCCAGCGGCTCGACACGAACCTGCGGCGCAGCGGCCGGCCGTTCGAGGTCGTCAGCGACTACGCCCCTGCTGGGGACCAGCCGGCCGCGATCGAGGAGATCACCCGGCGGTTGCGCGCCGACACCCCGGACGTCGTGCTGCTCGGCGCGACCGGCACCGGCAAGAGCGCGACCACCGCGTGGCTCGTCGAGCAGGTGCAGCGCCCGACGCTCGTGATGGCGCCCAACAAGACGCTCGCGGCCCAGCTGGCCAACGAGTTCCGCGAGCTGCTGCCGCACAACGCGGTCGAGTACTTCGTCTCCTACTACGACTACTACCAGCCCGAGGCCTACGTCCCGCAGACCGACACCTACATCGAGAAGGACTCCTCGGTGAACGAGGAGGTGGAGCGGCTCCGGCACTCGGCGACCATGTCCCTGCTGACGCGCCGCGACGTGATCGTGGTCGCGTCGGTCTCCTGCATCTACGGCCTCGGCACCCCGCAGGAGTACGTCGACAGGATGGTCAAGCTGACGGTCGGTGACGTGGTCGAGCGCGACCAGCTGCTGCGCAAGCTCGTCGACGTGCAGTACACCCGCAACGACCTGGCCTTCACCCGCGGCACGTTCCGGGTGCGGGGCGACACCGTCGAGGTCTTCCCGGTCTACGAGGAGCTGGCGGTCCGCGTCGAGATGTTCGGCGACGAGATCGAGAAGGTGATGACGCTGCACCCCCTCACCGGCGAGGTGATCGCCGAGCACGAGGAGGTCTTCGTC
>JBAVRG010000184.1:0-22496 GCA_049694795.1 Mycobacteriales bacterium | reverse complement strand
TCTGCTCCGAGGTCATCTGCAGGTAGAAGCGCACGCCCGGCCCGTCGAGCCAGCCCATGATCGCCTGGTTGACGCGGATGTTGTGCTCGCCGAGCTCCAGCGCCAGGAACTGCGTGGCGCAGGTCATGGCGGCCTTCGCGATGGCGTAGCCGCCCTCGCCCTTCATCGGCTTGCGGGTCGTCATCGTGCCCACGTTGACGATCGAGCCGCCGCCGGCCGCGATCATGTGAGGCTTCGCGAGGCGGGCCATCTGCAGGGCGCCGAACACGATGACGTCCATCGAGCGGCGCAGGCCCTTGTCCGGGGTGTCGAGCAGGTCGTGGAAGCCGGGGTGCGCGTAGGCGCTGTTCACCAGGCCGGTGACCTTCCCGAACCGCTCGACGGCGGTGTCGATGACCCGCGCGCAGTCCTCCTCGTTGCGGACGTCGCAGGCGACGGCGACGGCCGCGCCGTCGGTCTCCTTCTCGATCTGCTCGGTGACGGTGCCCGACCGGGCAGCCATGACGACCTTGGCGCCCTCGGCGACGGCGCGCTGGGCCAGCTTCGCGCCGAGCCCGGCGCCGACGCCGGTGATGACCACGACCTCGTCGGACAGGATCACAGGTATGCCTCCGTGTAGAAGGAGAAGTCGCGCTCGAGCTGCTCGGTCGAGAGCCCGAAGTCCTCTGCGGTGTAGCTGTGCGAGCCGTGCCGCTCCTGGCGGTTGACCTCCAGGTAGTCCTCGAAGGCCTTCAGGTCGGCCGGACTGACCTGCAGCCCGAGCTCGGACAGCACCCGGGTCGCGGTCTCGAGCGGTTCGGCCACGGTGGCCTTGAAGGGCACGTCGACGAAGCGCTCCGGCCTGCGAGCCCGCACCTCCGCGAAGCCGGTGAGGCACTCGCGGAAGCGGTCGTTCCAGTACTGCCCGATGGCCTTCGGGTCGACGGTGTCGCTGTACTGCGACGTCATCGCCTGCACCATCGACGCGTACGACGGGACGGCCGACGTGGGGGACCGGTGCGTCATGACGATCTTGCAGTCGGGGAACTCGTCGAGCACGGTGTCGGCGGCCGTGAGGTGGTGCGGCGACTTCAGCACCCACTTCTTGCCGTCGCGCGTCCTGTCCTGCCACTGCAGGACCTGCAGCCACTCGCGCAGCTCGCCGTACGCCTTGCTCTGGTCGTACTGACGCAGCCAGATGCCGTAGGAGGGCACCCAGTAGAAGGAGTCCCAGCTCATCGCGGTGAAGGTGCGGTCGAGCAGGAGCACGTCCTCCTCGGGACCGTCCCAGACGACGGTGTGGATGTCGCCGAAGTCCGGGGAGAGCTCGAGGAACAGGTCCATCATCTTCTTGGCCTTCGCCTTGCGGATCTCGGCCGCGGGCGACTCGTCGGGGAACGGCAGCGGGTAGGAGCACTCCCAGGACAGCGTGCTCGTCAGCTGCGGGCTGGCCGCGAGCAGCCGGTGCAGCAGCGTCGAGCCGGTGCGCGGCAGCCCGCAGATCTCCGCGGCCACCTGCACCTCGACGTCACCGACCTCGGGGTGCGCCTTCTGGAAGGCCCGCAGCCGCAGCCGGTCCACGAGCAGGGCGGTGAGGCGCCGCTCGGTCATCTGGCGGCCCAGCTCGGACAGGCCGGCCTCGGTGTTGAGGGCGGCCACCAGGACGCCGAGCGGCTCGAGGAACCAGTCGTCGGCGAGCTCGTCGGAGCCGGCCTTGGCCTTGGCAGCGGCCAGCAGGTCGTCGACCTTCAGCGGGGGCAGGGCAGTCATCGGAGCTCCACGACCTTGCAGGAGGGAAGGGGGTGGTGGTCGGTGCCGACCCAGCGCAGCAGGGCGGTGCCGGTGGTGTGGCCGGTGGTGTCGATCCAGTTGCCCCAGCCGGGGTCCTCGGCGGCCACGACGAGGGTCAGCCGCCCGTCGTCGTCGAGCACCGCGGTGTGCTTGTTCACGGTGATGCGCCGGTCCCAGTCCATGGACTCCATCCACCAGTTGTCCAGCTGGAAGTTCCAGTACGGCGCGTCCGGCACCTCGGTGGTGATGACCCACGCCTGACCCGGCTCGAGGGTCCAGTAGCCGTGCAGGTAGAAGATCTCGGGGTCGCCGCCGGCCCGCTGGAACATCTCCTGACCCCAGTCGGGCAGCTCGTTCGGGCGCGTCATGAACAGCTCGGTCCACGCGGCGAACGTGGCCGCCGTACCGGCCACGCCGAGGGCGGTGCGCTGCAGCGACCGGACCAGGTGGGTGGTGGTGAGCGGCTCGCGGGGTGGCGTCTCGCCGAGGCGCTCGATCTCCCAGCTGCCCGGCACCTCCTTGGTGCGGTCCAGGTAGGACTCGCGCAGCACGATCATCGTGGAGTCCTCGGCGAGCGGCAGCCAGTTGCGCGCGTCCGCCGGGCGCGCGGCGCTCACGTGGATCTCGACGCTGCCGTCGGGCTCGACCACGAGGTCGTCGTTGCGCAGCTCGCCCGTGGACGCCATCGTGCCGTCCTTGGCGTAGCGGTTGGCCTTGCTGCCGAAGCTGACGTAGGCGATGGAGCCGCGCGTCCCGGTGATGCGGTAGCTGTTCGTCCCCTTGACGGGGGCGGAGTGGTAGACGTTGTCCGGGTTGTCCGCGCCGATCTTCACGAGGTCGAGCCCCTGCCAGCGCGGCCGGTCCGGGTCGCTGTTCTCCAGCGTCGCGTAGAGCGAGTTGCGCAGGAGGCGGCTGAGGTAGCGGTAGCCCTCCGCCACGTCGAGCGGCGTCCTGGGCGCCTTGTCGCGCAGCACCTGCTGGCCGGCTTGCTCCAGGGCCCTGCAGAAGTCCGACCAGGCCTGGCCGGAGAGGACCGCCTCGTCCGCGCTGCTGCTCACACAACCCTCCCTTAGTGGAACACGTTCTACCAGAGCGGGGGTGACCCTGGCGAGGGGGCCCGTTCTCCTCTTGTCGAGCGGCCCGCTCAGGAGGACGCTCCGCTCGGAGGTGGGGAAGATGTACGCACGCATCACGGAGTGGGACGGCGTCACCGCAGCCGAGATCGACCGCGACCTGTCCTACACGCGCACGGAGGTCGTGCCGAGAGTCGAGGACATCCCGGGGATGTGCGGGATGCTCGTGCTGGTCGACCGGGAGAACGGGCGCTCGACGAGCATCACGCTGTACGAGGACGAGCGCGCGCTGGAGGAGAGCCGCGAGTCGGCGCAGACGCTCCGTGAGATGGTCGAGCAGCGGATGGACCTGCGCCGTCACCCGCAGGTCAGGGAGCTGGAGGTCGGGATCGCGACCCTGACCGCCTCGTCCCTGGGGCTCCCGCTCCCGGCGTGACGGCGCTCGAGGAGCTCCGCGCACGGCAGCGGCCGCTGAAGGAGCGCTACCGCGAGGACGCGGCCGCCGCGGTCGTGACGCTGTCCGCGTCCGGCCGGTTGGGGGACGAGGCGGTCTCCTGCTCGGTGGCGACCGGCCGGCAGCTGGTCGAGGCGGGCCTGCACCCCGCCAGCGGGGGCGACGGCAGCCTCGCCTGCTCCGGTGACATGCTGCTGCAGGCCCTGGTGGCGTGCGCCGGGGTGACGCTGCGGGCCGTGGCGGTCAACCGGCGGCTCGAGGTGCGTGGCACCGTCAGCGCCGAGGGCGACCTGGACTTCCGCGGCACCCTGGGAGTCGACGGTGCGGCGCCGGTCGGCTTCCGGTCCATCCGGCTGCGGTTCGACCTCGAGACCTCCGCCTCCGCCGAGGAGGTGGCGGCGCTGGTGGCGACCACGGAGCGGTACTGCGTCGTCTACCAGACGATCAGCCGCGCGACCGACGTGCAGGTGATGACCGGGCCGCCGGACGAGGGCAGGATGCCCGCGTGAGCACCGATGCCACGTGGCTCGAGGCCATGCCGGAGGCCTACGACCGCAACCTGGGACCCGCGCTGTTCGCGCCCTACGGCGAGCACGTCGCGGCCCGGACCGCGGCCCTTTCCCCGCAGCGTGTGCTCGAGCTGGCCGCGGGCACCGGCATCGCCACGGCCGCGCTCGTCCGCGCCCTGCCGGCGGCCCGGATCACCGCCACCGACCTCAACCCGGCGATGGTTTCCTGGGCGGCGTCGCGGGTCGAGGGTGCGACGTGGCAGCAGGCCGACGCGCAGCGCCTCGACCTCCCCGACGCTTCCTTCGACGTGGTGGTGTCGCAGTTCGGCGTCATGTTCTTCCCCGACAAGCCGGCGGCCTTCGCGGAGGCCGGGCGGGTGCTGGTGCCTGGGGGGACCCTGCTGTTCACCGTGTGGGACGTCGTGGAGGCGTCGCCCTTCCCGGCAGCTCTCGTCGAGAGCCTCGCGGTGGTCCTGCCCCAGGACCCGCCGAGCTTCGTCGTCCGGGTGCCGCACGGCTACACCGACCCGGACCGGATCAGGTCGGACCTCGAGGCCGGTGGCGTGCAGCCGGAGAGCATCGAGCGGGTCGTGCTGCGGGGCACGGCGTCGTCTGCCCGTGAGGTGGCTGAGGGCTTCTGCCTGGGGACGCCGTTGCGCTTCGCGCTGCAGGAGCGCGGACCGCTGGACGAGCTCACGCAGGCCGTCGCGGAGGAGATGACGGCGCGACTGGGTCCCGGTCCGGTGGAGGGCGACCTGGCGGCCTTCGTCGTGTCGGCCCGGCGGCCTGCCAGGTAGTCGACTGCTCGATGGCCCCGTGGTCAGCCCTGGGTCATCGTCGCCATCATGCGGTCCGTCTCCCAGAAGGCCCGCAGCGACAGCAGCTTGCCGGCGTCGTCGAGCCGGTAGGCGAACACGCCCTCGCACCTGGTGGTCGCACCGCCGGGGAGGGTGATGGTGATCGTGGCGACGTTGGCGACCTCGTTGCCGCACGCGAACGAGTCGTGGAGGTCGAAGACGATGCTGTTGGGGGCCATGTTGCTGTCCCAGAAGGCCGCGCGGCCCTCCGGCCCGTGGTGACCCAGGCCGGTCGGGTCGATGAAGGACGTCCCGATCGGGTCCTCGACCCAGCCGTCCTCGGCCCACAGCCCGAGCCAGGACTCGCGGTCCTTGCGCATCACGCAGTCCATCGACCGCATCGACATGGTGCGCGCCGGGTGCTCGGAGTAGCCCGCGAACATCTCGGTCACGGCCGGGCTCACCATGCCTGGATCACGTCCTTCGCGAAGCGGCGGATGCCGTCCTGCTTGGCCTCGAGGGGCCCGTCCCACGGGACGCCGTAGAACAGCCAGGGGACGGTGACGATGTCGGTGGCGCCCGCGGCCTCGAGCTCCTTGTAGCCCTCCAGGCCGAAGCGGTCGGCCGGCGCGACCTGGTACGCGAAGCCCTCGATCGACCGACCCGCGCTGAGCAGCTGGTCGGTCAGCTCGGCGACCACGCCCTTGAAGTCCTCGAGCGTGATCATGGCGCTCGTCCACCCCTGTCCGAAGCGCACGGTGCGGCGCAGGGCGACGGGGGTGTGGCCGCCGATGTAGACCGGCACCTTCTGCGTCGGAGCCGGCGGCAGCTTGATCTTCCCGAACGTCACGTGCTCGCCGTGGCGCTCGACCCAGCCGCCGTCGAGCAGCTCGAGGATGGCGTCGAGGGCCTCGTCGGTGCGGGGGCCCCGCCCCTCGTAGGACTGCCCGGCCCACTCGAACTCCTCCTTGAGCCAGCCGATGCCGGCCCCGAAGGTGAAGCGGTTGTCCGACAGCACGGCGGCCGACGCGACCTGCTTCGCCAGCAGGATCGGGTTGCGTACGGCGACCTTGATGACGTGGGTGCAGAACCGGATCCGTGAGGTGACCGCGGCCATCGCGGCCACTGCCATGAACGGCTCGACGAACGGGGTGTCCTCGTTCCAGAGCCTGCTGCCGTCCTTGGTGTACGGGTAGGCGTCGGACACCTGCTCGGACCAGAACAGGCTGTCGGCCACCGCGATCTGGTCGTAGCCGCACTCCTCCGCGGTGCGCGCCAGGGCGACGTACTCGCGTGGGTCGGTCATCGCCACGGACATCGTGAACTGCAACGTGTTCTCCCTCTGCCGGCGAGGGGACCATAACGCCTCAGCGCGGTGCCGGCACCAGGGCCTCGGTGGCGGGGGCCGGGCCGCACCACGTGGTGCCCGGTTCGTCGTACTCGCCGGTGAGGGCGTGCGCGAGCGTGGTGTAGACGTTGCGGGCGGCGAGCAGCCCGACGTGGGTGCCGCGGATCTCGATGTTGCGCGCGCCCTCGAGCACGCAGGACTGCCAGCGCACGACGCCGTCGCTGCGGGTGAACAGGCTGACGAGCGGCGGCCCGTCCGGACGGAGCGCGGCGCGGAAGAACCGGCCGTAGGTGCAGGCGCAGGACTCGGTGAGGCAGCCCATCGTCAGCAGCGCCGGGTCGCGGTGCTGCAGGCGGTTGCGGGCCACGGTGGCGGCCGCGGCCAGGGTCAGGTTGGTCACGGCGAAGGGCTGGTCCAGCGGGCTGGCGAGCGTGACGACGCGCTCCACCAGGTCGGGCCGCGCGGTGCCGATCGCCCTCGACAGCAGGCCGCCGCGGCTGTGGCCGACGAGCGTGACCCTGCGACCGTTGCGCTCGGCGATCTCCTCGATGCGCGGCAGGACCCGCGCCATCGTGCGGTCGGAGCAGTCGACGTGCAGGCCGATGGACGACCGGTAGGCGGTGTAGCCGATCCTCCGCAGCCAGCCCAGCATGACGGGCATCAGCCAGTCCCCAGCCGCGGCCGGGGGCAGCAGCACGACCGGCCGCCCGTCGCCGTGCGGGATCCCTTGCCCCGCAAGCACTTCCGAGCGAAGGAAGCGGGTCATCGCAACCGGCCCCCGCACCCGCAGCGCCGCCGCGCCCAGCTGGCGCACAGCGAGCGGGACATCCCGTACGGGCTTGTTGCTCATGGTCAGGGACCCTTGCACACGGGCGACCGCGTGGACAGGTTTCGCGGCAACGCCGCGCCAAGGATCCCGATCTTCGGGACTCCCGGACGGTCAGCGGGCCCCGAGGGCCGCCAGCGTCTCCTCCAGGGCCAGGGGGAACTGGGCGGCGAGGTCGGGCAGATCGGGCATCCGGTCGCTGCAGGCGATCAGGCCGAAGCCGACCCGGTCGCGGTAGCTGACCGCCGTGATGTTGAGCGCGGGGCCCTCCAGGACCGGGCCGAGGGGGAACAGCCCCTCGACCGGCAGCCCCGCCATGTAGATCTGGATCGGCGGCCCGCTCACGTTGGAGATGACGACGTTGTGCACCACCGGGTGGAGGTTCGCCAGGCGCAGGGCGCTGTAGAAGCGGGCTATCGCGGTGGTGGTGTTGGGCGGGGCGAGCTGGGACATCCGCGAGAGCAGGTCGTTGCCGAGGGCGGCGTGGTCGCCCTTGGCGACCTGGTTGGCCTGGCGCACCACCTGCAGCCGCTCGACCGGGTCGGCGATGTCGGTGCCGAGGACCGTGAACATCGCCGACACCCGGTTCGCGCCGTCGTCGTCCTCGCCTCCTCGCACCGAGACCGGGACCACGGCGATGAGGCTGGAATCGGGCAGGGCGTCGAGCTTGTCCAGGTAGCCGCGGAACGCGCCGCCGCACAGCGCGGTGATGGCGTCGTTGAAGGTCCCGCCGACGGCGGCCTTGACCGCCTTGACGTCGGCCAGCGGCACGTCGACGTACGCCACGACCCGGCCCGGGGTGATGGCGCCGTTGAAGGGCGCGCGGGGAGCGTTCAGCGGCACGGCACCGCCGCTGGACTCGCCGCCTGTCCGGTGACGGGCCAGGCCGGCGACGGCCTTGGCGGTCGTGGGGAGAAGACGCGCCAGCTGCAGCGGGCGAAGGGCGAGGCCGGTGACGGTGTGCAGGGCGACGTCGAGCAGGCCCGGTTCGGGCTTGTTGGCTGCCTTCGCCTCGGCCCGGGCGCCGAGCAGCTCGGCCTCGGTCCGCCCGGCGGGGGAGAGGTCGAACAGGTTGCCCAGGATCCGGGCCGCGGCGACACCGTCCACGGCGCAGTGGTGCACCTTGAACACGATGGCCGCCTTGTCGTCGGCCATGCCCTCGACGACGAGCGCCTCCCAGAGAGGCCGGCTCCGGTCGAGCTGCGTGCTCGCGAAGGCCTCCACCTCGTGCGCCAGCTCCGCCATGCCGCCCGGTGCCGGGCAGTGCACCCGGCTCACGTGGGAGGCCACGTCGACGTGCGGGACGTCGACCCAGAACGGGTGGTGCAGCCGGAGCGTCGCGGGCGCGACCTTGCGCCGGAACGGCGGCAGCAGGTCGAGCCGGTCCTCGATGAGCGCGATCACGTCGTCCGCGGACCATCCGGGGCGGTCGCGGGTGCTGAGCACGATCGTCCCCAGGACGTGCATGTGGGAGGACGGCGTCTCGAAGTACAGGAAGCTCGCATCGGTGCCGCTCATCTCGTGCACGGCGACAGACTAGGGAATGCCCCGCCCCGGCGTATGACCCACCCGTGCCGTGGGCCACACTTCCGACGTGCCCATGCTCTTGCTGGTCCTGTCGCTGGTCGGGCTGGCGGCGGTCCTCAACGGGCTGCGCCCGGTGCGCTGGACCCCTTTGGTCATCCCGGCGTTCTTTGCCGCGTGGCTGACGGTCGAGCTCGCGCCGCAGCTGTTCGCGCTGACGGTCGTGGTCCTCGTGGTGGGCGCCGTCTCCGGTGCGCTCTCCGGGGTGGGCTGGGTCGGTCTCGCGCTGACCGTCCTCGTCCTGGCGGGTCTGGCGTGGATGGTGGTGCAGAGCGAGCGGGCCGCCTTCGTCGCGGACGCGGTGCTGCGCTCGTGGCCCGAGGCCGGGGAGCCCGAGCCGCACCGGCCGACCTGGCTGCGGCGCTTCTTCGTGCCGATGGCCTTCCAGCACCCGGACGTCGAGCGGGTCGTCGACGTCCGCTACCACGACGAGCACCCGCGGCACCGCCTGGACGTCTACTGCCGCAAGGACCGGCCCACCGGTGCGCCCACGCTGGTGCAGGTGCACGGCGGCGGCTGGGTGATCGGGGACAAGCGCGAGCAGGGGCGCCCCCTGATGCTGCACCTTGCGTCCCGCGGTTGGGTCTGCTTCGCCCCCAACTACCGGCTCTCGCCGCGCGCGACATTCCCCGACCACCTCGTCGACGTGAAGCGCGCGATCGCCTGGGTGCGCGAGCACGGTCACGAGTACGGCGCCGACCCCGGCTTCCTGGTGCTGACCGGCGGCTCGGCCGGGGGGCACCTCGCGGCGCTCGCCGCCCTGACGGCGAACGACCCGACGTACCAGCCGGGGTTCGAGGAGGCCGACACGACGGTCCAGGGCTGCATCCCCTACTACGGGGTCTACGACCTGCTCGCCGAGACCGGCACCACCGCGGCCAAGGTGCGGGAGAAGCGGCTGCTGGCCAACCTCGTCATGAAGACCCGCGACCGGGCCGCCTACGAGAGGGCCTCACCGCTCGCGCAGGTGCACGCGGACGCGCCGCCGTTCCTCGTCGTCCACGGCCGCAACGACACGCTCGTGCCCGTCGAGGAGGCCCGCCTGCTCGTGGAGCGGCTGCGCGCGGTGTCGACGCAGCCGGTGCTCTACCTCGAGCTGCCCGGCACCGAGCACGCCTTCGACGTCTTCCCCTCGATCCGCTCCGACCACGTGGTCCGGGCCGTCGGGAGGTTCTGCGAGCTGCTCCGGGAGCGGGCTACCTCACCAGGCCGCGACCGGTGACCAGCGGCAGGTCGAGCACCGACAGCAGCCCGGGAGGGCCCTCCACCACCGCCGGGACGGCGTTGACCAGGCGCATGGCGGTGGCCTTGAGGCCGGCCGTGTTGTGGTCGCCGTCGGTCCCCAGCATGTGCATGTCCAGCTGGTAGTTCGGCTCGCCGGTGACGACGACGCGGTAGCCGCCCTTCCCGTGCGGCTGCGGCCACTCCGGCGCCAGCTCGTCGAGCAGTCGGGTCACGTGCTCGAGCACGACGACCGCCCGGCCGTCCTTCATCCCGCGCACCTCGAAGTGCAGGCCCGCGACCGTGCCCTCCCGGACCGGTCCGCTGTCGACCTCGAAGTCGCGCGGCGCCGGCACCCGTTCGTACCACTCCTCGACGGCATCGAGCTCCACGTCCAGACCCGCGGCGATGAGGTGCACGACGCCGCCCCACGCGGTGGTGAGGACGCCCGGCTGCAGCAGCAGCGGCACCTCGTCCATCGGCATCCCGAAGCCCATGACGTCGAACAGCACGGTCGCCTGGTCGTACGTCGCGTAGTTGAGGATCTCCATGCAGCGCACCTGCTCGATGCGCTCGCTCACCGAGGTCAGGACCAGCGGCAGCACGTCGTTGGCGAACCCGGGGTCCACGCCGTTGACGTGCACGGAGACGCCGCCGTCGAGCGCCGCCTGGACCACGCCCTTCGCCAGCGGCTCGTTCACACCGACGGGGTACTGCAGCAGCACCGGCCCGCTGGCCACGACGTTGAGGCCGGCCCGCAGCAGCACCTCGATGTCGTTCATCGCCTCGAACAGCCGGTCGTCGGCCATCGCCGTGACGATGACGCAGTCCGGGCGCAGGGCGAGGAGCTCGTCCAGGCTGCTGGTCGCGGCGACACCCAGGTCGCGGCCCAGGCCCGCCAGCTGGCCGGCGTCGACGCCGACCTTGGCGGGGTTGGAGACCCAGACGCCCACCAGCTCGAGGTCGGGCCGGTTGTCGACCCCGATGATCGCGTTCCTGCCGACGTTGCCCGTCGACCAGACGACGACGCGGTAGGTCCTCACAGCTCCTCCCCGAGGTCCGGCAGGCCCATGTCGAGGTTGGCGCTCTGGATGCCGCCGTCGACCTCGATGACCTTCCCGGTGACGTACCCGCCGGCCGGGCTGGCGAGGAACAGCACGGTCGCCGCGATGTGCTCGGGTTCGCCGAGCGAGCGCATCGGGGTGGCCTGCTCGATCTGCGAGCGCAGGCCGTCGTCGTGGACGACGACCTCCAGCGCCGAGGTGGCGACGGAGCCGACGGCGATCGCGTTGACCCGCACGCGGGGCGCGAGGTCCTGCGCGACCAGCCGGGTCCAGTGCGAGAGCGCGCCCTTGGCGGTGCCGTACGCGGAGTAGCCGCGGCCGGCGACCCGTCCGATGGCAGAGGAGATGTTGACCACGGAGCCCTCACCGCTCTTGAGCAGGTGGGGGAGCGCGGCGCGGGTGAGCGCGTGCGCGGTCGAGACGTTGAAGTGGAAGGCCTCCTCCAGCGCACGGGTGTTGGTGCGGAGGAACTCGCGCGGCATCGCGCCGCCCACGTTGTTGACCACCACGTCCAGCCGGCCGAAGGCCTCGACGGCCGCGCCGGCGAGCGCGGCGGCCGCGTCGAGGTCGCTGAGGTCGGCCGGTACGACGACGGCGCGGCGGCCGAGGGCCGCCACCTCCTTCGCGACCTGCTCGAGCTGGTCCGGCGTGCGGGCGGAGAGCAGCACGTCTGCCCCCGCCTCGGCCAGCGCGAGGGCGGAGGCCGCCCCGATCCCACGTCCTGCACCGGTGACGACGGCGGCCTTGCCGTCGAGGCGGAACCTCTCGAGCACCACGGTGGACTCCTCTCCGAGGAGCCGGACGCTAGCGCAACTTCTGCAACACGTTCTAGTCTCATGGTGTGGCTCGTCCGTGCGGGCCGCGCCGCGGCAACCGGTGCGTGACTGTCCCGACCAGTGGGACTGTCAGCACCCAAGGGCGGGCGCGGGTCCGTAGCGTTCGCGACACGCCCACCGGGCACCGCCAGGTGCTCGCCAGACGGAGGCACGAGTGACGAACAAGGTGCTCGCGGCGGTGCAGGACCTGCTGCCCCGCATCGCCGAGCGCGCTGACCAGGCCGAGCGGGACCGCAAGATCCCGGTCGAGTCGATCGCCGAGCTCAAGGAGGCCGGCGTCTTCACCATGCTCCAGCCCAAGCGCTGGGGCGGGCTCGAGGCCGACCCGGTCGAGTTCTACGAGGTCGTGCGCGACATCGCTGCCGTCTGCGGCTCCACCGGCTGGGTCTGCTCGGTCGTGGGCGTCCACCCGTGGCAGCTGGCGCTGTTCCCCGACCAGGCGCAGCGCGACGTCTGGGGCGAGGACCGCACGACCCTCGTCTCCTCCTCCTACGCGCCGACCGGGCGGCTCACGCCCGTGGACGGCGGCTACCGCGCCACCGGCCGCTGGAGCTTCTCGTCCGGCTGCGACCACTGCGCGTGGGTTCTGCTCGGCGCGCTGGTGATCGGCCCGGAGGGCAAGCCCACCGACTTCCTCACCATCCTGGTGCCGCGCAGCGACTACCGGATCGACGACGTCTGGGACGTGGTCGGCCTGCGCGGCACCGGCAGCAACGACATCGTCATCGAGGACGTCTTCGTGCCCGCGCACCGCACGCTGTCCTTCAACGACGTGAGCGCGCTGCGCTGCCCCGGTCAGGCCGAGAACACCGCGCCGCTCTACAAGCTCCCGTTCGGCACGGTCTTCGCCTACACGATCACGACGCCGATCCTCGGCATCGCGACCGGCGCCTACCAGGCGCACATCGACCGGATGCGCGAGCGGGTCCGCATCTCCTACGGCGGCCAGAAGGTGGCCCAGGACGGCTACGCGCACGTCCGGGTCGCCCGGGCGGCCAGCGACATCGACGCCTCCTGGCTGCAGCTCGAGCGCAACCTCGACGAGCAGATGCGCTACGCCTCGGCGGGTGAGGAGATCCCGATGGAGCTGCGCACCCGTGCCCGCCGCGACCAGGTGCGGGCCACCGAGCGCTGCATGGAGGCGATCGCCCTGCTCTTCAAGAACTCCGGCGGGCACGCCCTCAAGAGCGGCAACCCCATCGAGCGCGCGTGGCGTGACGGCAACGCCGGCTCGGTGCACGCAGCCAACGACACCGAGCGCTGGCTGGCCATGTACGGCAGAGGGGCCTTCGGCCTCCCGATCGAGGACGCGATGGTCTGATGACGAACCTGTCGGGCGCGGCGAGCGTCCACTCCCTGGGATACCTGGTCGTCGAGACGACCGACCTCGACCGCTGGCGCGAGCTCGCGGTCGACGTCCTCGGCATGGCCGTGGGCAAGGGCCCCGACCCGCGTGCCGACGACCCGGCGCTCTACCTGCGCATCGACGACCGGCCGGCCCGCGTCGTCGTGCGGCCGGGTGAGACCGACCGGCTGGTGACGGTCGGCTGGGAGGTGCGCGACCGCGAGACCTGGCGCCAGGTGGTGCGCCGGCTCGAGGACTCCGGCGCGCCCGTCAAGGTCGGCAGCCACGAGCTCGCCGACGAGCGCCGGGTGCAGGAGCTCGTGGTCACCGAGGACCCGGGCGGCACCCAGCTCGAGGTGTTCCACGGGCCCGCGCTCGTGCACGACAAGCTGCTGACGACCCACGGCGCGACGTTCGTCACCGGCGGCCAGGGCCTCGGCCACGTGGTGCTCCCGACGACGGACGCCGAGGCGTCGTACGACTTCTACACGCAGGTGCTCGGCTTCCGCAGCCGGGGTGCGTTCAAGCTGCCGCCGGGGATGCCCGGTGCGCCGGCAGACGCCCGCACGTACCTGCGCTTCCTGTCCTGCAACGAGCGGCACCACGCCCTCGCGCTGGCGCCGTGGCCGCAGGAGAACGGGATCATCCACTTCATGGTCGAGGTGACCGAGCTCGACGACGTCGGCATGGCGCTCGACCGCCTGCACAAGCGCAAGTTCCCGCTCTCGTCGACGCTCGGGCGGCACACCAACGACCGGATGGTGTCCTTCTACGTCGCCACCCCCAGCGGCTTCGACATCGAGCTCGGCTGCTTCGGGTTGCGGGTCAAGGAGGACGACTACACCGCGGAGGACATCACGCGCGACTCCACCTGGGGACACCGCTGGGGCGGCGGTGGGGCAGCATGACCGTCATGCACCGGGGCACGGACCACGTCGTCGAGGCCAGCGAGATGCGGCGGGTGCTGGGGCACTTCGCCAGCGGCGTCACGATCGTCACGGGCGTGGACGAGGGTGAGCCCGTGGGCTTCGCCTGCCAGTCCTTCACCTCGGTCTCCCTCGAGCCGCCGCTGGTGCTGTTCTGCCCTGCGCACACGTCGTCGACCTGGCCGCGGATCCGCAAGGCCGGGTCGTTCAGCGTCAACGTGCTGGCCGAGGACCAGATGGACCTGTGCCTGCGCTTCGCCAACAGCGGCATCGACAAGTTCGCGGGGCTCGACTGGCACAAGACCGCCTGGGGCCCGGAGCTCGACGGGGTCCTCGCCACCGTGCACTGCGACGTGGAGCAGGTGCACCCGGCCGGCGACCACGACGTCGTCATCGGCCGGGTCCGGCAGCTCGTCACGCACCGTGAGGTCGGCCCGCTGCTGTTCTTCCGCGGCCAGTTCGGCCTGTCGTGGGACAGCTGACATGGCGCTGAGCACCGCTGACCGCGAGCGTGCCGCGGAGGCCCTGCGCGTCGCCGAGCAGACCCAGGTCGCCGTACCTCCTCTGGTGCAGACGTTCCCGGGGATCGACGTCGTCGACGCCTACGAGATCCAGCTGCTGAACATCCGGCGCCGGCTGGCCGCCGGCGCCACCGTGCACGGGCACAAGGTCGGCCTGTCCTCGCTCGCGATGCAGCAGATGATGGGCGTCGACGAGCCCGACTACGGCCACCTGCTGTCCGACATGGTCTACAGCGAGGACAGCCCCATCCCGACGGAGCGCTTCCTCATCCCGCGGGTCGAGGTCGAGGTCGGCTTCGTCCTCGGCGACGACCTGCCAGGAGAGGGCTGCACCGTCGAGGACGTGCTGCGCTGCACCGACTACGTCGCCCCCGCCATCGAGCTCATCGACAGTCGCATCGCGGACTGGAAGATCGGGCTCTGCGACACGATCGCCGACAACGCCTCGTCCTGCGGCGTCATCCTCGGCGCGGAGCGCGTCAAGCCGTCGGACATCGACGTGCGCGCCATCGACGCCCAGCTCCAGATCAACGGCGAGAAGGTCGCGGAGGGGCGCAGCGACGCGGTGCTCGGCGACCCGACGATCGCCGTCGCCTGGCTCGCGAACAAGGTCGCGTCGTTCGGCGTGCGGCTGGAGGCCGGGCACGTCGTGCTGCCCGGCTCCTGCACACGGGCCTACGACGTCAAGCCCGGCGACGACGTCCTCGCCACCTTCACCGGTCTCGGTTCCGTCCACCTGCAGTTCTCCTAGGAGCAGCACCCATGGCCAAGCTCACCGCCGCGATCGTCGGCTCCGGCAACATCGGCACCGACCTGCTCTACAAGCTGCAGCGCTCCGACCTCGTCGAGGCCCGCTGGATGATCGGTGTCGACCCCGACTCCGAGGGCCTCAAGCGCGCCCGCGACCTCGGCCTCGAGGCCTCGCACGAGGGCGTCGACTGGCTGCTCGCCCAGGACGAGAAGCCCGACCTGCTGTTCGAGGCCACCAGCGCCTACGTCTACCGCGACAACGCGCCGCGCTACCGCGAGGCAGGGATCCGCGCGATCGACCTGACGCCGGCGGCCATCGGCCCCTACTGCGTGCCGGCGGCGAACCTCATGGAGAACATCGAGGCCGACGACCTCAACCTCGTCACCTGCGGCGGCCAGGCGACCATCCCGATGGTGCACGCCATCAGCAGCGTGGTCCCGGTCAGGTACGCCGAGATCGTGGCGTCGGTGTCGTCGCTGTCGGCCGGCCCCGGCACCCGCAACAACATCGACGAGTTCACCCGCACCACGGCCCGCGGCATCGAGGTCGTCGGCGGTGCCGAGCGCGGCAAGGCGATCATCATCCTCAACCCGGCCGAGCCGCCGCCGCTGATGCGCAACACCGTCTTCTGCTCCATCCCGGAGGACGCCGACCGCGACGTCATCGCGAAGGCGATCGAGACCCGGGTGAAGGAGGTCCAGGAGTACGTCCCGGGCTACCGCGCCCGCGAGCCGCAGTTCGACGACCCGAGCGACGTCAACGGCGGCATGGCCCGCGTGGCCGTCTTCCTGGAGGTCGAGGGCGCCGGTGACTTCTTCCCGCCGTACGCCGGGAACCTCGACATCATGACCGCCGCCGCAGCCCGCGTCGGCGACGTCCTGGCCGCAGCCCGCGTGGGAGTCTGAGATGCCTGTTCCGAGCACCGTTCTCAAGCCCTTCAGCGCGGACCTGGACCTCCGGGTCACCGACTCGTCGCTGCGTGACGGCTCGCACGCCAAGCGCCACCAGTTCACGCTCGAGCACGTCGTCGACATCGTCGCCGCGCTCGACGACGCCGGGGTGCCGGTGATCGAGGTGACGCACGGCGACGGACTCGGCGGCTCGTCGTTCAACTACGGCTTCAGCCACACGCCCGAGCTCGACCTCATCCGGGCAGCGGTGAAGACCGCCAAGCAGGCCAAGATCGCCTTCCTGATGCTGCCCGGCCTGGGCACGAAGGACGACATCCGCGCGGCGCAGGACGCGGGCGGCCAGATCTGCCGCATCGCGACGCACTGCACCGAGGCCGACGTCTCGCGCCAGCACTTCGGGCTGGCCCGCGAGCTGGGCCTGGAGACCGTCGGGTTCCTCATGATGAGCCACTCCACGACCCCGGAGGAGCTCGCCCGGCAGGCCCGCATCATGGCCGACGCCGGCTGCCAGTGCGTCTACGTCGTCGACTCGGCCGGCGCGCTCATCATGGAGCAGACCTACGACCGGGTGGCCGCGCTGGTCGCCGAGCTCGGCGACGACGCGCAGGTCGGCTTCCACGGCCACGAGAACCTCGGCATGGGCATCGCGAACTCGCTGTTCGCGGCCCGCGCGGGCGCGCAGCAGATCGACGGCTCGACGCGGCGCTTCGGTGCCGGCGCCGGCAACACGCCGGTCGAGGGCTTCGTCGCCGTCGCCGACAAGCTCGGGGTGAGGACCGGCATCGACGTCCGGAAGATCATCGACGCCGCCGAGGACGTGGTGCGCCCGGTCATGGACGGCGAGTGCCTGCTCGACCGGCTGTCGCTCACGATGGGCTACGCCGGCGTCTACTCCTCCTTCCTCAAGCACGCCGACCGGCTCTCCAAGCGGTACGACGTGTCCGGCGCCGAGCTGCTCATCCGGGCCGGTGAGCGCAAGCTCGTCGGTGGCCAGGAGGACCAGCTCATCGACATCGCGCTGGAGATCGTCGCGGAGCGCTCGGCGTGACGGTCGTCTCCGACCTCACCGCCGAGGGGACCCGCAGGACCGTCACGGTCGACGGGCTGCCGCTGGCCTACCACGACGTGGGCGACGGGCCGCCGGTGGTGTTCCTGCACGGCTCCGGCCCGGGCGTGACCGGATGGGCCAACTTCGGGGCCAACCTGCCTGCCCTGCAGGGCCTCCGTGCGCTGGTCGTCGACCAGGTCGGCTTCGGCGCCTCCGGGCGACCGGACGTCTACGAGCGCAACTACCTGGACATCTCCGCGGACGCCGTCCTCGGGATGCTGGACGCGCTCGGGCTCGAGCAGGTCGGCCTGGTGGGCAACTCCATGGGCGGTGACGTCGCCGTGAAGCTGGCGCTCGACCACCCGGAGCGGGTCACCAAGCTGCTGCTCAACGGGCCCGGTGGCACAGGCGCTCCGGTGCTCGGGCCGCAGCCGTCGGAGGGCATCACCCGGCTGATGGAGTTCTACGCCGACCCGACCCGCGAGCGCATCGTGGCGTGGCTGCGGACCATGGTCTTCGACCAGCGACGCCTCACCGACGAGCTCGTCGAGTCGCGGTTCGCGGCCGCGACCGCACCCGGCGCGGTCAAGAACCTGCAGGACGCCTACGCCACCTTCTACAACCCCGCCCTCACCGGGGACATCCCGCTGTGGGCTCAGGTGCACCGCATCAAGCAGCAGGTGCTGCTGTGCTGGGGCAGGGACGACCGCGTCGCTCCCGTGGAGGGCGCCCTGCTGCCGGCCCGCCGGATGCCCCGGTGCGACCTGCGCATCTACAGCCGCTGCGGCCACTGGGTGCAGGTCGAGCGCAAGGCCGACTTCGAGAAGGCTGCCCTCGAGCTCTTCGCGCCGTGACGTGCGCTCAGAGCCAGTAGTCGCCGCCGATGCCCTGGACCAGGCGGTCGAGGGCGCCGGGCGGCCACGGGCTCGGTTGCGGGGTGCGGTCCACGGTGCGCGACCGGCGCCGCTGCCCGGGCTCGGGGAACAGCGCGCGCGAGGCCTTGCGCGCGGCCTCCTGCACGTAGGGCGCGAGACGCTCCAGGTTGACCGCCCGGGCGTCGCCGGACAGCTGCAGGGCGGCCAGCGCCCTGCCTGTGCCGCGCAGCGCGACGGCCACGGCGACGCTGCCCTGGACCGCTTCCTCCCGCTCGTAGGCGATCCCGCCCCGGCTGCGCACGTGCTGCAGGTCCTGGCGCAGCACGTCGAGCGTCGTGATGGTGTGCGGCGTGCGGCCCGGCAGCCGCTCCTTGTAGCCCGCCAGGAAGCTCGCATCGGTCCACGCGAGCATCGCCTTGCCGGCCGCCGTGGCGTGCGCCGGGGCGCGGCCGCCGACCCGCGTCACGCTGTCGGAGGTCAGGCCGCGGCCGTGCCGGTCGACGTACACGACGTCCCTGCGGTCCAGCACCGCCAGCGAGGCGACCGCCCCGGTGCGCCGGTGCAGGTCGGCGAGCAGCGGGGTCGCGATGTCGCGGAGCTCGTGGTGGGCCACCGCCAGGCCGCCCAGCTCGAGGGCGCGCATGCCGAGGGCGTAGCTCTGGCCGCTGTGCTCGAGCCACCGCAGCGCGACGAGCTGCTCCAGGATGCGGTGCGTGGTGGACCGGGGCAGGCCGGTGCGCTCCGTGAGCTCCTGCAGCGTCAGCCGGGGGGTGCCCACGTCGAAGGCGTCGAGGACGAGCGTCATCCGCTCGACCATCGAGACCGGTGACTCAGCCATGCCACTAGGGTAGCCCCGAGGGCTGACCAAGCGCTTGCTTGACTACCTCCGACAGGGAAGACTCCGTCGTACACGAGAAACGAGGGTGCGGGTGAACGGGATCCACGACTACGACGTGGTGGTCGTCGGCACCGGTGCGGGTGGTCTGGTCGGAGCGCTGCGCGCGGCCGAGCACGGGCTGCGGGTGCTCGTGCTCGAGAAGTCCTCGGTCTGCGGCGGCACCGCGGCCTACTCGGGCGCCGGCCTGTGGGCGCCGGCGAACCTGCACGTGCTCAACGCCGGCCAGCCCGACGACCTCGAGCTCGCGCAGACCTACCTGGACCACACCGTCGGTGACCGCACGCCGCGGTCGATGCAGCAGGCCTACCTGCACGCCGCCCGCGACACCATCGCCTGGCTCGAGACCAAGGACGTGCGGTTCGCCTACATGACGGGCTACCCGGACTACCACCCGCAGCTGCCCGGAGGCCTGGTCACCGGCCGGGCCATCACGCCGAAGGCGCTCCGCAAGTCCTACACCGACACCCTCGAGCACCCGGTGCGGCCGAAGCTCGAGATGGGCCACGGCGGTCCGCCGATCACCGACCCCGGCCCGGAGGGCCCGCACTGGGGCGGGCAGTCGCTCATCGCCCAGCTGCTCGCGGCCTGCGCGGCCGGGGGGGTCCACGTCTGGACCGACGCCGCGTTCGTCGACCTGGTGCTCGACGGCGACGCCGTCGTGGCGGTGACGGTGGCGCGCGACGGGCAGCAGGTCACCGTCGGCTGCCCGCGCGGGGTGCTGCTGGCCGCGGGCGGCTTCGACCACAACCTGCAGCTGCGGGCTGCCTACAGCCGGCCGCCCGTCCGCCACGACAGGTGGACGCTGGGGGTCGAGAGCAACACCGGCGACGGCATCACGGCCGGCATGAGGCTGGGCGCGGCGGTGGACCTCATGGAGGACTGCTGGTGGGCGCCGGGATTCGTGCGCCCGGACGGGCAGCCGTCCTTCCTGCTCTGGGAGCGTGCTGCCCCCGCCGGGATCCTGGTCGACCAGGACGGCCGGCGGTGGGTCAACGAGGGCGTCGACTACAACAGCTTCGGCCACCTGATGCTCGCCGCCGAGGCGGCGGGCACCCCCTGCATCCCGAGCTGGTTCGTCTTCGACCAGCAGGCCTTCGACCGCTACGGCTTCGCCGGGCTGCGGCCCGGGGCCGACGTGGCGCCGTGGGTCGAGGCCGGTGCCCTGGTCCGGGCCGACTCCCTCGAGCGGCTGGCAGCCGCCATCGGGGCACCCGCGCTGGTGGAGACCGCGGAGCGGTGGAACGGCTTCGCCGAGAAGGGCGTCGACGAGGACTTCGGGCGCGGCGACGAGGGCAGCTACGAGCGGCAGCTGCTCGCCGTCTTCCAGCGCTACCCGGGCATCGAGGGCCCGCACGAGTGGCCCAACCCGTCCCTCGCACCGCTGCAGAGCGGGCCCTACTACGCCGGGCAGGTCGTGCTCTCCGACCTCGGGACCAAGGGCGGCCTGGTCTGCGACGAGCACGCCCGCGTCCTGCGCGAGGACGGCTCGCCGATCCGTGGCGTCTACGCCTGCGGCAACACGATGGCGTCGATGTTCGGCCACTCCTACCCCGGTCCCGGCGCATGCATCACGCCCGGGATGGCCTTCGGCATGCTGGCCGCCGACGACATGGCGGCGTCGTGAGCCGCGTCGTGCTGGTGACCGGCGGCACCCGCGGCCTGGGTCGCGGGATCGCGCAGGCCTTCACCGACGCCGGCGACCGGGTCGTGGTCTGCGGCCGCACCGCCGGAGACGGGCCGGGCCGCTTCGTGGCCTGCGACGTCCGGGACCCGGTCGCGGTCGAGGCGCTGGTCGCCGACGTGATGGCGCACGAGGGCCGGCTCGACGTGGTCGTCAACAACGCCGGCGGCTCGCCGTCCGCCCCCGTCGCGGAGTCCTCGCCGCGGTTCGCGGAGCGGATCATCGCCCTGAACCTGGTCGCCCCGCTGTACGTGGCCCGCGCGGCGCGCCTCGTGATGGAGGCCGGCGTGGTCATCAACATCGGCTCGGTGGCGGCCGTACGCCCCGCTCCTGGCACGGCTGCCTACGCCGCCGCGAAGGCGGGGCTGACGACCCTCACCCGCGCGCTGGCCCTGGAGTGGGCGCCGGCGGTGCGGGTCAACCAGGTGACCGTCGGGCTGCTCGACACCGAGCGCACCGCCGACACCTACGGCGACGACGTCGGGCCGGTCGCCGCCACCGTCCCCATGGGCAGGCTGGCGTCCGTCGGGGACGTCGCCGCCGCCTGCCTCGCGCTCGCCTCACCGGCGCTGTCCTACGTCACCGGTGCGGACCTGTTCGTCGACGGAGGCGGGGAGGTCCCCGCCTTCCACACCGCTCTTGGAGGAGCACATGGCTGAGGCGTACCTCGTCGAGGCGGTCCGCACTCCCGTCACCCGCAAGGGCACCGGACTGGCGGGGGTCCACCCCGCCGACCTCGGGGCGCACGCGCTCTCGGCCCTGGTCGAGCGCTCCGGCATCGACCCCGGCGCGGTGGAGGACGTCGTCTTCGGCTGCGTCGACACCATCGGACCGCAGGCCGGTGACATCGCACGCACCTGCTGGCTGGCCGCGGGGCTGCCCGAGCACGTGCCTGGCACGACCGTCGACCGCCAGTGCGGCTCCTCGCAGCAGGCGGTGCACTTCGCCGCGCAGGCCGTCATGAGCGGCACCGCCGACGTGGTCGTCGCCGGCGGCGTGCAGAACATGTCGCAGATCCCGATCTCGGCCGCCATGACCTCGGCCGAGCAGTACGGCTTCACCGACCCCTTCTCCGGATCGGTCGGCTGGGTCAAGAGGTACGGCGACGCACCCGTCTCGCAGTTCCACGCCGCCGACGAGATCGCCCGCCGCTGGGACATCTCGCGCGAGGAGATGGAGCGGTGGGCCTACCAGTCGCACCAGCGGGCGCTGGCCGCGATCGCCGAAGGCCGCTTCAAGGCCGAGATCGCGCCGGTCGGTGACGTCGCCGAGGACATCGGGCCGCGCGCGGACACCTCGCTGGAGAAGATGGCCGGCCTCAGGACGCTGCAGGAGGGCGGCCGGGTCACCGCAGCGGTGTCCTCCCAGCTCACCGACGGCGCCGCCGCGCTGCTCGTCGTCTCCGAGCAGGCGCTGACGACGCACGGCCTCACCCCCCGCGCCCGCATCCACCACCTGTCGGTGCGCGGCGACGACCCGATCCTCATGCTGACCGCCCCGATCCCGGCGACCGCGCACGCCCTCGCCAGGACCGGCCTGTCGATCGACGACATCGACGTGGTCGAGATCAACGAGGCGTTCGCCTCGGTGGTGCTGGCGTGGCTCAAGGAGACCGGCGCCGACCCGGCCCGGGTCAACCCCAACGGCGGTGCGATCGCGCTCGGCCACCCGCTCGGCGCGACGGGCGCGCGGCTCATGACGACGCTGCTCCACGAGCTCGAGCGCACCGGTGGCCGCTACGGCCTGCAGACGATGTGCGAGGGCGGCGGCCAGGCCAACGTCACCGTCATCGAGCGGCTCTAGAGGTCCGCTTCTGCGTCCTCTCGTCCCCTTTCGGCAGTTCTGAGCGGGCGTTCGCCCAGCGCTGAAGCCCTGTTCCGTTCATCTCCGCAGCGGCCCTGCCGATGGGTGGCTGGAGTCCCGTGCGGGGGCGGGAGGGGATCGGGTGACGCGACGCTGGTGCGGGCGCCTGCTCGTGCTCGCCATCGCCTACTACGGCGGGGCGCGGCTCGGCTTGTCCCTCGCCATCTACCACAGCCAGGTCACGCCCTTCTGGCC
>JBAVRG010000183.1:0-2900 GCA_049694795.1 Mycobacteriales bacterium | reverse complement strand
AGTGCTCACCGGCCGGCGTCAGCGCCGGCGGAAGTCCAGCGGGCTGTAGCGCGGGCCGCGGGCCGGACGCGAGATGCCGGTGAGCTCGACGAGGCGGACGACGCGGCCGCGGTGCCCGGCCCACGGTTCGAGCAGCTCGGCCAGCCGCTCGTCGGTGCCGTCGGTCTCGCCGGTGAGCGCGAAGACGACGTTGCTCGCGACGTGGAAGTCGCCGTAGCTCACGGCATCGGCGTCGCCGAGGGAGCGCGCGGCGACCTCCGCGGACGTCCAGACGCCGATGCCCGGGATGGCCTGCATCCGCGCCCGCGCTGCCTCGACCGGAAGGTCGGCGCACTGCTCGAGCCGGCCGGCGTACGACACGGCCCGCATCACGGTGGCCGATCGCGAGCCGTCCACGCCCGCCCGGTGCCACTCCCACGACGGCACGAGCCCCCAGACCTGCGGCGGTGGCGGGACGCGCATCCCGGCCGGTGCCGGACCGGGAGCCGGTTCGCCGTACCGGCGGACGAGGAACTGGAAGGCGGACCGCGCCTCGCGTCCGGTGACCTTCTGCTCCAGCACCGCGGGCACCAGCGCCTCGAAGACGCGGCCGGTGCGGGGGATGCGCAGCCCAGGGTGCCGGGCCTGCACCTGCGCGAGCAGGGGGTGCCCGGCGACGAAGCCGTCGGTGCTGTCACGGCCGCCGAGCAGGTCGGGCACCCGCTCGAGCACCCAGGCGGCACCGTCGCCCCACGCCTGCGCGTGCACCTCCTGCAGCCCGCGCTGGGTCAGGCGGTAGGTCGCCGGGCCGTCCGGGGTGCAGGTCGTTCGCCAGAGCGCCCCGTCGGCCGCGACCTGGTGCGTCGGGTCGTGCCGACCGCGTGCCAGGGGCGCGAGAGTGCGACGCACGTCGACCGGAAAGGCCGGGTGCCAGACGATCTCCACGCAGGAGAGGCTAGTTTCAGGCCCGACACGCAGGAGGGCTCGTGGACAAGGTCGTCGGCAGCGCTGCCGAGGCGGTCGCGGACATCCCGGACGGGGCGACGCTGGCCGTCGGGGGGTTCGGGCTGTGCGGGATCCCGCAGGCGCTCATCGAGGCGCTGCTGGAGGCCGGCACCACCGACCTCGCCACCGTCTCCAACAACTGCGGCGTGGACGAGTGGGGGCTGGGCTCGCTGCTGCGGGCCAAGCGCATCCGCAGGACCACCGGCTCCTACGTCGGCGAGAACAAGGAGTTCGAGCGGCAGTTCCTGGCCGGCGAGCTGGAGGTCGAGCTGGTTCCGCAGGGCACCCTCGCCGAGCGGCTGCGGGCAGGGGGCGCGGGCATCCCGGCCTTCTACACCCCCGGCGGGGTCGGCACCCAGGTCGCCGAGGGCGGGCTTCCTCTGCGGTACGACGGGAGCGGGGGTGTCGCGAGGGCCTCGGAGCCCAAGGAGGTGCGCTCCTTCGACGGCGTCGACTACGTGCTCGAGCGGGCCATCGTCTGCGACTTCGCCCTGGTGCACGCCCGCTACGGCGACCGGCACGGCAACCTGGTCTACGAGAAGAGCGCGCAGAACTTCAACCCGCTGTGCGCGGCCGCCGGTCGCATCACCATCGCCGAGGTCGAGGAGCTGGTCGAGCCGGGTGAGCTCGACCCGATGCTGGTGCACACCCCCGGGATCTTCGTGCAGCGGGTCGTGCACGCGCACGCCGAGAAGCGGATCGAGCGGAGGACCGTCCGTGCTGTCTAGGGAAGAGCTCGCCGCCCGGGTCGCCCTGGAGCTGCAGGACGGGCAGTACGTCAACCTCGGGATCGGGCTGCCCACCCTCGTGCCCAACTACGTGCCGGACGGCGTGCACGTCGTGCTTCAGAGCGAGAACGGCGTGCTCGGCGTCGGCCCCTACCCGACCGAGGACGCCGTCGACGCAGACCTGATCAACGCCGGCAAGGAGACCGTGACGCTGCTGGCGGGCGGCTCGTACTTCGACAGCGCCACGTCGTTCGGGATGATCCGCGGCGGCCACATCGACGTCGCGATCCTCGGTGCCATGCAGGTCAGCGAGCGCGGTGACCTGGCCAACTGGATGATCCCCGGCAAGATGGTCAAGGGCATGGGTGGCGCGATGGACCTGGTCCACGGCGCCAAGCGGGTGCTGGTGATGATGGAGCACGCCGCCAAGGACGGCTCGCCCAAGATCGTGCGCGAGTGCACGCTGCCCTACACCGGCCGCGGCTGCATCCAGCGCATCATCACCGACCTCGCCGTGCTCGACGTCGAGCCCGAGGGCCTGGTGCTGCGCGAGCTCGCCCCGGGCGTCACCGTCGACGAGGTGCGAGCCGTCACCGAGCCCGACTTCGCCGTCGCCCTGGTGTGAGTCCGCCAGCGCCGCGATGAACGGCGGAGATCATCGTGTGCAGGCCTGCGCTCACGAGTGCCTCCTCGCGGACACAATGATCTCCGCGCCAGCGCGGGGCGCGGCCGGACCAAGGTCATCGTGTCGGGGACGCCGCGGGGAGGCGTTCCCTCGCGGACACAATGATCTCCGCGCCAGCGCAGGGCACCGTCGGATCAAGGTCATCGTGTCGGGGATGCCGCGGGGAGGCGTTCCCTCGCGGACACGATGACCTTGCGGCGACCAGGTCGACCCGCGTCAACCCACGAGGTCTGCGGACCTCGGGCCGGGTGAACGTCTCCCGAACGCCAGATGAGGATGTCGTCACCTCCTCGCTCCTCAAGGTCGGCCGTCGTCCGACGAAACCGGTTGGGCTGACCACGCCCCCCTGAACCGGGGACCCAACCCAAGGAGCACCGATGTCCGAACGTGGCAACTCTCGCCGCGGGCGCAAGACCCTGATCCTCAAGGTGGCCTCGGCCGCGATGGGGATCACCCTCGCAGGGGCCGCCGCGTTCGCCGCGACCAACTGGCTCGTCGGCCTG
>JBAVRG010000182.1:0-1748 GCA_049694795.1 Mycobacteriales bacterium | reverse complement strand
GCGGCGCCGCTGCCCCGAACCACGCCCGGTCGCAGCCCTCGGCGAGGGCGACCGCGCGCGCCTCCCGCTGCCGCGCCGGGGTGGGCAGCAGCACGGAGGTGTCGGCACGCACCACCGGGAACGGCTGCGCCGAGTCGAACCCGGCCGCGCCCTTCCACGACGACGCGTACACGACGACCTCGTCCGCCGGCTGGCGCACCGCGAGCGAGTGCACGAACGCCTGGATCCCTCCCGGCCGGGGCGGGAAGTCGTTCGTGACGACCAGGGTCCTCACTTGTGCAGCCGCTCCCACTCGCGCGCGAGCGCGATCCGCTCCGGCCCGGACGGGTGCGTGAAGAACATCGCGTAGACCCACGGCGACGGCGACAGGTCCGACAGGTTGACCGTCGACAGCCGTTTCTCGCTGGCCACGAAAGTGCCCAGATCGCCTGTGAGCTCGAGGGAGTGCACGTCGGCGCGGGCTTCGATGTGCCGCGAGACGAGGTTGGTCAGCGGAGCCAGCAGCAGCGGCGCCAGCACGCCCAGGAACAGCACCAGCGGCACGACCCGCGGGTCCCCCGCCGACGGCACCGCCGCCCGAGCGAGCAGCCAGGGCGACGACAGCAGCAGGTACAGCGCGCAGATCCCGGCCGCCGCCCCGAACGCCCCGATGATCGTCCCGTGCAGCACGTCCTGCCGCTTCGCGTGCCCCAGTTCGTGCGCGACCACCAGCTCGACCTCGCGGTCCGACGCCGACCGCAGCAGCGTGTCGTAGACGACGATCCGCCGCGTCGACCCGAAGCCGCTCACATAGGCGTTCAACGCGGTGGTACGGCGGGACGCGTCCGCGACGAGGACGTCGTCGACCCGCAGGCCGTCACGGTCGGCGAGCGCGAGCAGGTCGCTGCGCAGCTGACCGGCGGGCAGGGAGGTGAACGTGTTGAAGGCCGGCTCGACCACCAGCGGGTAGACGAACGACCCGAGGACGACGAACAGCGCCGCCACCAGCGCGCCCCAGGCCCACCACGTCGCCGGGAACCGACGGGCCAGGGCCAGCAGGACCACGACGACCAGGGCCGTCGTACCGGCTTTGAGGGCGAGGCCGCGGAGCAGGTCGTCGGTCCAGCCGGCCCAGTTCTGGGTGGACAGGCCGTAGCGTCGCAGCACGCGCTCGGCCTGCACGTCGAACGGCAGCGTCACCAGCTGCCCGAGCACGAGCACCAGCGCGGTGCCGAGGACGGCCTTCACGATCCAGTGGCCGGGCAGGGCGCCGACCAGCCGCGAGCCGATCCCGGTGAGGCCCAGCACCGCCGCGAAGGCCAGCCCGACGAGCAGCGAGGTGTAGCCGGGCGGGCGGACGGCGGCGTGGTAGGCCCGCTCGCGCGCGACCTGCGCCGCCGTGAAGTCGCGTGCCACGTCGACGTGCGGGTGCGCACCCGGCAGCACCGGGAAGGGCACGGTGAGCAGCACGGTCACGACGACGGCGACCAGGCAGGCCGCCAGGAGCAGCGTGGCGCCTCTCACGACAGCTCGCGCCGCAGATCGACCCGCCAGGCGGCGGTGAAGGAAGCCAGCGTCGTGCCGGTGACCGCGCGCAGCTGGCGGTCGAGCGCGCCGGGACGCGGGTCCGCCCCGGTGCGGTGGTAGAGCTGCAGCACCGCCGCCTGGCCGTAGCTGCGGGCCAGCAGCACGACGGCCAGCCAGCTCTGCTCGTAGCTCTGCGCCAGGTCGTGCCGCGAGCCGTCGAAAGCGGTGTCGGCCGGCAGCGC
>JBAVRG010000181.1:0-6163 GCA_049694795.1 Mycobacteriales bacterium | reverse complement strand
AGCGCACCCGGGCAGTGAGCTCGGAGACCTCGTCGGCGCTCGCCAGACCCACCCGGCCGAGGGCCTTGTCGACCTCGAACTTGACCAGCGCACGCACCGCCTCGCGGTTGCTCTTGCTCTGCGCGATGAGGTCGTCGGCCAGGGACTGCACCTGCCCCGCGGTGGCCTCGCCCTGAGCGACCAACGCCTTCGCAGCAGCGGTGGCGCGCTGTCGCGTGACCTCGGTGAGCCCGCTCGCCAGTGCCAGGTAGCCCTTCAGCGCGTCCTTCACGTCCGACCTCCTCAGCGCGGCCTCGTCGCCGTGCGGCAGCACGTTACCGCGTCTCCGGTAGCGTCAGCCGCTCCACGGGGACCCGACGGGAGGGCTGGCTGTTGGCCACCGAGGCGGAGTGCGAGCTCGCTCTGCGCTCCCTCGTGGCCAAGCTCGCCGCCGTCGACCCCGAGGTGCGCAGCAGATACCTCCTCGAGCGCACGGTCTCGTGCCGGATCAGCGATCTCGGAGTGACGTGGCGAGCCCGCTTGTGCGACGAGGGCCTGGTGGACGTGAGCAGCGACGACGACAGCAAGGCGCAGGTGCGGCTCACCGTGGCCAGCGACGATCTGCTCGCCCTCATCGAGGGACGGCTCGCGGTGACGACCGCCTTCGCCATCGGCAAGCTGCGGGTGCAGGCGAGCCCCCTCGACCTGCTGCGCCTCGGATCCTTCCTCTAACCCGGCCGCCTCACGCCCCGTCGGGCGCCGACGACCAAGCGAGCGCGCAGGCAGCGCGCAACGCCTCTTGCGCCGGGCCGTCACTGCGCACGGCGCCGTCGTGCAGCCAGGCACGCGCAGCACCGCACCGTGCCTCGCCGTCGTGCAGCGCGACCGGCAGCTGCGGCGCGAGCAGCGCGCGCAGGTCCAGGCCGACGTAGGTGGGCCGCATCCCCGCCGGCGCGGCCAGCAGCGTCGGGAGGTCGGTGACGCCGGTCAGCACGAGCAGGCTGTCCGCACCGCCGCGGACAGCTCCGAGCACGTCGGTGTCGAGCCGGTCCCCGATGACCAGGGGGCGATCGGCGCCGACCCGTGCGACCGAGGCCTGGTGCAGCTCCGGCTCGGGCTTGCCGACCACCACGGGCTCGCGGCCGGTGGCGACCCGCAGCGCCGCGACCATGGCGCCGTTGCCGGGCAACGGGCCGCGCCGGCTCGGGTAGGTCGCGTCGGCGTTGCCCGCCACCCAGAGCGCGCCGGCCCGGATCGCCACGCAGGCCTCCGCCAGATCCGTCCAGCCCGTCGCGGTCGACAGCCCCTGGACGACGGCGACGGCCCCCTCCGCGGTGCGCACCGGCGCCAAGCCACCCGCCACGACCTCCTCGGCCAGCCCGTCGGTGCCCACCACCAGCACCCTGCTTCCCGGCGGCAGCCGGGCCGCGAGCCAGCGGACCGCGGCCTGGGCGCTCGTGACGACGTCCTCCGGCTCAGCCGCGATCCCCAGCTCGGTGAGGTGCGCCGCGACCACCTCGGGCCGGCGGGAGGCGTTGTTGGTGACGAAGGCGGCCCGCATCCCGGCGTCCCGCGCGCCGGCGACGGAGGCGGCCGCGTACGGCACCGGGTCCGGGCCGACGTACAGGACGCCATCGAGGTCGAACAGCCCGGCGTCGTAGGCCTCGCACAGCGGGCGCTCGCAGGCGCCGGGCTCAGTCAGCGCCGGGAAGCGGTGAGCGCGGCACGCGCCCCCCGCAAGGCCGTGCTGTAGTAAGCGATGTCGGGTCGCATCGCCGCGGCCAGCGCCAGGTGGTCGACCGCCGCGGCCAGGTCCCCGAGCTTGGTCGCCGCCAGGCCGAGCCCGAACTGCGCGTAGTCGTCGGCCGGGTTGACCGAGATGATCCAGGAGAAGTTCTCGCGGGCCTCCTCGTACAACCCGAGGTCGAACTGCGCCCTGGCCAGCGCCTCGCGCGCCATCCGTGACTCCGGAGTGGTGCTCACCGCGTGCTGGAGCACCTGCACCGCCGAGGCGGCGTCGCCGCTGTCGAGCAGCTCGAGCCCGCGCAGGTACCAGTCGTAGGCGTCACCCTGAGGAGCCACGTCAGGCGGCGGGGGTGGCAGGTCCGAGAACGGGCGGGGCTTCTCCTCGTCCGGTGCTCGCGGGTCGTACCGGGGGTCGTACCTGTCGGACACGCCCACTCCTCTCGTCGCCGCGACCCCGTCCGGGGTCCTTCCCGTTCCTCCATCACGCCGTGCCGTTCCGGCGCCCGTCGGGCTACCGGCCCTAGCATGCCGCCATGTCCGCCGGCCCTTCCGAGCCCGCTCCTTCCTACCCTGCGCCGCCGTCCCCAGGCGGCTTGGTGCTGTCGCCGTTCCGGGGCCTGCGGTACGACCCTGACACCGTCGACCTGTCCAGGGCCACCTCTCCGCCGTACGACGTCATCGACGTCGCAGGCGTCGCGGCGCTCGAGCAGGCGAGCGACGTCAACGTCGTACGGCTGATACTCCCACGCGACGAGCGATCTGAGGGGGACCGTTACCTGCGCGCCGCAGCCACCTTGCAGCAGTGGCGCGACGCGGGAGTCCTGCGCCCCGACCCGGAGCCTGCTCTGTACGTGTACGAGCAGGCCTCCGGGACCCACGCGCAACGCGGTCTGCTGGGCGCCCTGGCCCTCAGCCCGCCCGAGGACGGCATCGTGCTCCCGCACGAGAACACGATGTCCGGCACCGTTTCCGACCGGCTCGCGCTCTACACCGCGGTCGGCGCCGACCTCGAGCCCATCTTCCTGCTGTACGCCGGTGACGGGGCAGCGAGCGAGGCCGTCGCCGCGGTCTCCACCCAGCAGCCCTTGGTGGACGTGGACCTGCCCGACGGGTTGCGGCACCGGCTGTGGGCGCTCACCGAGCCGCGGCAGCTGGCGGCCATCGCCACAGACCTGCGCGGCCGCACCGCGCTCATCGCCGACGGCCACCACCGCTACGCCACGTACCTGCAGCGGCAGGCGGCGGCTCACGCTGCCGGTCAGGGTGCGGGGCCGTGGGACTTCGGGCTCACCTTCCTGGTCGACAGCAGCGCGTTCGGGCCGGAGGTCCATCCCATCCACCGGGTGGTCCCGCACGTGGAGGCCTTCGAGCTCGCCCGCCGCACCGCCGGCGCCGCCCGCGTGCACGACCTCGACGGTGACGACCTGCCCTCGGCGCTCGAGGCCCTCGCCCGTGCAGGCGCTGCCGGGCCTGCGTTCCTGCTGGTCAGCGGCGACGGGGGCACGCTACGGCTGGTGACGGATCCCGATCCTGCACGTCTGGCCGCGGCGCTGCCCCCCGAGCGCTCGCAGGCCTGGCGCGGGCTCGACGTCAGCGTGCTGCACCACTTCCTGGTGGCGGACGTCTGGGGATTGGTCGACGACGTCGAGACGGTTCGCTATGAGCACGACGTGGAGGCCGCGATCGCTGCTGCGGCTGCTACGGGGGGGACCGCAGTCCTCCTCAACCCGAGCCCGGTCGAAGCCGTCACTGCCGTCGCCGCAGGCGGGGAGCGCATGCCGCGCAAGTCGACGCTGTTCACCCCGAAGCCGCGCACCGGCCTGCTCATCCGCGACCACCGCGACGCCTGAGCAGCGCGACCGTCGCGGGGCGGACCGCGCCCGCTCGCGCCGGCGCGGCCTCACGACGCCCTCGCCAACCGCTTCGCCGTCGTGACCTCCACCTCGTAGCGGGAGCTGGCGCCTACGGGAGTGCGCCAGAACCTGCGCCGCAGCGAACCCTCGACCGCGACCAGGTCTCCCGGCTGCCAGCCTGCCGCCGCCCGTCGCACGCTGCTGGTCCAGGCGACGCAGTCCAACGTGTCCACGGTCGGCGACCTGACCCCCGCAGGCGGCTTGCGCCGAGGCGGAGGACGGTCGACGACCAGTCTCCAGGTGGCCAGCAGATCCCCGCTCGGGAGCTCACGCGCCTGCGGCTCCCCCGCCAAGCGCCCGACCAGCACCACCTCGTTGCGCGCGTCGATCTCCACGTCGCCTCCTCAGCCGGCGCCTCTCGCGCCGTGGGCCAAGGCTCCCCGGCGACGCCGTACTGCGCGCAGCCGCGGCCGAGATCTGTGGAGAGCCGCGAAGGGTGTGGACAGGTCAGTCGAACAGGCGCAGGTGGTCGTCGGGGCCGGCCGGCTCCACGAAGCCCACCTCGGGGACGCTGGGCCTCGCCCTGGGAGCCGTGCCGTCCGTTGCGTCCTGCTCGCCCTCCCCCACGTCGTCGACGTCCCCGCCATGGGCGGCCTCGGGGCCGGCCGGTGACGCCTGCTCCGAGACCTCGCCCCCTGGCGCCTCAGACAACGCCGTCTCCGGCTCCGGCGCACCGACGTGGTCCACCAGCGCAGTGTCGTCGTCGCCCCAGTCCTCCAGCACCATCCCGTCGAGCTCGAGCAGGCGCTCATCGGCATCGGTCTCGCCGCGCTCGTCCACCTCGACCGCACGGGCGAACCACTCACGAGCATCGTCCGGCCGGCCGGCCTCGAGCAGGGCGTCGGCATAGGCGTACCGCAGCCGTGCCGTCCATTCACGCACCGGCCCCTCGAGAGCGGGCACCTGCAACGAGGCGACCGCCGCGGCGGCTTGGCCGAGGTCCCGGCGTGCTCCCGAGACGACGATCATCAGCTCCACCCGGGCGGCTGGGCTCAGGGCGCGGGCCTGCGGGTCCTCGGCGACCAGCAGCGCACGATCCGGCCTGCCGAGCGCGCGCTCGCAGTCGGCCATCACCGGCAGGTGCTCGGGGTCACCGGACAGCCGCCTGGCCGTTCGTAGCTCGCTCAGGGCCTCAGCCCACTCCCCAGCCGCGTAGGCGACCAGTCCGTTGGCCTCCCGGACCGCAGCCACGCGGCCGCCCTGAGCCCGCGCGGCGCGGGCGTGGGCGAGAGCGCGCTCAGGGTCTTCATCCATGAGACGCCCAGCGACGACGAGGTGCCGCGCGACGACGTCGGCGTTGTCCTTCGAGAGCGACATCAGCTGCTTGCGCGTCTCGATGTCGAGCTCGCGCGCCTCGACGTCGTCGGGCAGCGGCACCCGCGCCATCTGCCGCCGCGCCTCACGACGCGGGTCGTAGGTCCACTCGCGCTCGCTCTCCCCCCCGCCTGCCGGACCGGCACCGCGGCCTGCCTGTCCGCGCGGACCAGCCGGACGCCCGGTTTCAGCACCCTCTCGGCGTGGGGTCCGGCGCACCTCGTCAGTACGTCGGTCCGCTGATCGGTCGCTCCGAGCGCCCTGGGGCCTCGAGGAGCCGGCACCGGGTCGTGTCGGTCGCTCCTGCCGGCGGGCGTCACCCTGCGCACGACCACCCGTCGCAGGCCGGTGCCCCCCTTCTGCAGACGACATGCCGCCCGGTCGGCGACTGTCGACGTCACGTCCCCGCGAGCCCGGGCGCTCCCCGCCACGGCTCGGCCCATCCGACCGCGACCCACCGGTGCCCCCGCCACCTCGCGTCCCCGCTGCGCCCCGAGGGGCGCCCTCGGGCCGCCGCGCCCGTGCCTCCCCAGCTGCAGTCGGGGCCGAAGCAGGACGCGCATCACGGCCTGCACGTGGTCCTCGGCCCCACGCGCCGTCCCCGTCCTGCCGAGATCGACCCGACGCACGCCCGGAGCCGGCCTCCCCTGCGCTCGACCGCGGCCCAGCACCTGGCCTGCCGGTGCGCGGCCCTGCGCTCGCGGCGTCGGCTCGGGTGCCGGCCCCAGAAGCGCTCTTCGGTGCGCCCGACCCCGCTGCACGAGCCCCCTGTGACCTGTCGGCAGGCGGAGCGCCTGGTCCGCGTCGCTCACCTGCGCGGCCGTCACGCTGGGTACGGCCTGCGGGGGAAGCGGAACCGCCCTGCGAACGGCCCGTGCGGGCAGCAGAACCGCCCTGCGCGCCCGGCTGCCCGGCGGACTTCCCGCGGCTGGCGAGGGGCCCTCCTGCGGTCCCTGCGCGCTGCCCAGCGGCGCGCCCGCCTGCAGCGCCCGCCGAGCTGCCGGGACGGGCGGCATCCCCTTGCTGCTGACGAGGGTCATCGGGACGCGTCATGAAATGCTCCGCACACAGAGAAAAAAGGCCTTGAAAGGGGTGGGGAAATGACAAGGAGGGCCACCCATGAATGGTTGGCCCTCCTTGTGAAGAATTGTCCGGCGGCGTCCTACTCTCCCACACAGTCTCCCGTGCAGTACCATCGGCGCTGAGAGGCT
>JBAVRG010000180.1:0-6352 GCA_049694795.1 Mycobacteriales bacterium | reverse complement strand
GCCGCGCACTCGCACTGCTCGGTCCGCTCGGCTGGGTCGCCGCCGCCAAGGACCGGCGGGTCGCTGCGCTGCTGGTCGCGGCGCCGTTGGTGGAGTGGCAGCGCAAGGGCCGGCCGGGTGCGCCGTGGCGCTTCGTCACGACCGCGCTGCTCGACGACGCGGCGTACGGCGCCGGGGTCCTCGTCGGCTGCGCCCGGGAGCGCACGGCAGCGCCGCTGCGTCCCCGCACCCGCTGGCCCGCCGCCACCTCCAAGGAGAGCTCCCCCAGGTCACCGCGAGGGCTGTAGGGGTCGGCAACAAAAACCTGGCGGGGCCGGAAGGAGATCGGGACACCACGTCGAAACACCCCTCCATCGCACGGCGCGCGCTGCGGCCCAGGGCTGCGGTCGCCGTGCGGGAGGACCAGCGGGGCGCTTCCGGGGGGAGGCGCCCCGCTGCTCTCCCTACGGTCAGGAGGTGCGGCCGGTCTCGCGGCGCACCCTGAGCGCGGCGAGCAGCATCCCGGCGGCGAAGCACGCCCCGGCGCCCTCCCCCGCCCGCAGCCGCAGGTCGAGCAGCGGCTCCAGCCCGAGGCGGCCGAGCACGGCGGGGTGAGCGCGCTCGCGGCTGCGCTGCCCCGCCACCAGGTGCTGCGCCACGGCAGGCTCGAGCAGTACGGCGGCCAGCGCAGCGACCGAGGTCAGCAGGCCGTCGAGGACAACCACCGCGCCCACCGAGCAGGCCCCCAGCGCGACGCCGGTGAGCAGCGCGACCTCCGGACCGCCGAGGGCGGCGAGCGCCCGCACCGGGTCGCTCACGGTTCCCACCCTGGCCAGAGCGCCCTCGACGACGGCCCGCTTGCGCTCGAGCATCGCGCTGTCGGCACCCGAGCCCAGGCCCACGACCTCCTCGGCGGACAGCCCCAGCAACCCGGCCGCGAGCGCTGCGGCGACCGTGGTGTTGCCGATCCCCACCTCGCCGAGCGCGACCAGCCCGGGCGTCCCCTCGGCCGCCCCCAGGGCGCGGCCGCGCTCCACGAGGGCCTGCACGGCGGCGACGGGCAGGGCGTCGGTGTGCAGCAGGTCGCCGTCCGCCGTACCGCAGTCGACGACGACCGACCGCAGGCCCGCGGCCGTGGCCGCGACGGTGCCCAGCGCCTCGCCCCTGTCCGCAGCAGCGAGCACGTCGGCGGTCACCGTGGCGGGGAAGGCCGAGACCCCCAGGTCGGTGACCGGGTGCGAGGCGCCGGCGAGCACCAGGACGCCGCCGGTGAGGTCGGCGTGGCCCAGGGCGACGACCCGGTCGACGGCGCGGTCGAGGACGCCGAGCGACCCGGGTGGGGTGAGCAGCCGGTCGGCCTCGTCGCGCGCGCCGACGACGGCCGGCTGGGCGGGTGCGCGCAGCCGGGACACCGGGGCCGGCCCCTCGCTCCAGCGATCGGTGAGGACGACCTCGGACAGCGGCTGGCGGCGCGACCAGCCGGCCCGCTCCAGCCCCGGTGCGGGCGGTCGCTCGTCCGGCCAGCCGAGGCACAGCCAGCCGAGCGTGACCACGTCGTCCGGCAGCCCGAGCAGCGCGCCCAGCTGCGCCGGGTCGAACAGCGTCACCCAGCCCAGCCCGAGCCCCTCGGCGCGGCCGGCCAGCCACAGGTTCTGGATCGCGCAGGCGCACGACCACAGGTCGGCGTCGGGGAAGGTGGCGCGGCCGAGGACGCCGGCGGCCGGCACCCGCCGGTCGCAGCAGACGACCACCCCGAGCGGGGCCTCGCGGATCCCCTCGAGCTGCAGGTCGAGCAGCGCGCGCGCCGCCTCCGGCTCGAGCTGGGCGGCCTGCGCGAGGCGCTCCTGGTCCGCCATCCACGCGGCCCTCTCCCGTACGGCGGGATCGCGCACCACGATGAAGCGCCAGGGCTGCGAGTGGCCGACCGACGGGGCCTGGTGGCCCGCGGTCAGGACGCGCTGCAGCAGGTCCTCGGGAACCGGGTCGGGGCGGTAGCGGCGCACGTCCCGGCGGGCCGCCACCACGTCGTACAGCGCCTGCCGCGTGTCCGCGGGGAACGCCCAGCCGTCAGGCGCCTCGGCGCGCTCGGCTGCCGAGGTGGCGTCGCCGATGAGCGGAACGGGGCGGGGCCAGGTCACCGCACCACGGTAGGACCCCTACGCTGCGCTCCATGTCGATCACCCGATCCGTCCAGGTGCAGGCCTCTCCCGACCGGGTCTGGGAGCTCGTGAGCGACCTGCCCGGGATGGGCCGGCTCAGCCCGGAGAACACCGGCGGCCGCTGGCTGGGCCGTGCCACCGGGCCGGCGGTCGGTGCGCGGTTCCGGGGGAGCAACCGCAACGGCTGGCGGCGCTGGAGCACCACGGTCGAGGTCACGCGCTGCACGCCTGGGAGCGCGTTCGCGTTCGCCGTCACGTCGTACGGCCTGCCGGTGTCGCACTGGAGCTACGAGCTGGTCCCTCACAGCGAGGGCGGCTGCACGGTCACCGAGTCCTGGGAGGACAGGCGGCCGGGGTGGTTCAAGGGGCCGGCGGGTGCGGTCACCGGAGTGCGCGACCGCGAGGCGGCGACGGTGGCGAGCATCGACGCCACCCTCGCGGCCCTCAAGGAAGTGGCCGAGAGCGCGCCGTAGTCGCTCTGTACTCCGTTCGGCCCTAGCGAGACGGCTCCTGGCGGAGCAACACTGCGCAGAGCGACGGCGTCGCTACAGGCTGTCGGCTGCCTGACACACAGTGTGGTCAAACCGTGGCAGACTGTCACGGAACGGGGGCTGGGCACGTCTCGGTGTGGATCAGCGTGGGGATCAGCGTGGGGGAGGCATGGGGGCGGCATGGCCGAGCGCGAGGCAGCTGCGCTGACGCGCGCTGACGCGCGCCCTGCCACCACCCGCGTGCAGGGCGCGTCCAAGCTCGCGTTCGGCGCCAGCACCGTCGCGCTCGTGACGCTCGCCTCCACCGGCACCGCCCTGCTGGTCTCCCAGGGGACGACGGCGCAGGTGTCGCCGACCGCGCTGCCCGCGGGCGCGCTGCCGCCCGACCCGAGCACCTCCACCGACGAGGTGGTGGTGGGGAGCGTCCCCGGGACCGTCGCCCCGAACCCCGTCGAGCAGGTGCTGCGGGAGGCGCTCTCCCAGCGCACCCCTCCCGGCGCCCGCGTGCTCACCGTGCCGCTGGTCCCGGGTGCCGCCGTCGGCTCCGCTGTCCCCCCTGCGGTTCCGCCTGCGCACCCCTTCCCGCCGACGGCCCCGATCCCGAGCGGGACCCCGCCGGTCACGACGCCGCCGGTCAGCGTCGGGCCGATCACCGTCCCGCCCATCACGGTGCCCCCCATCACGGTGCCCCCCATCACGGTCCCGCCGGTCGTGCTCCCGCCGGTCGGCTCGACCAGCGACACCGGCGACGACACCGGCGACGACACCGGCGACCACAGCGGCGACAGCGGGAACGGCCAGCAGCACCGGCAGGGGCCGCGCGTCGGACGGCCCGGCGCGAGCAGGGCGCACAGCCAGCGGGCCGCCTCCCCCGGCCGCGCGAAGCACGCGAAGCCGTCCGGGCGTCACGCCCGCTGACCCCTGCCCCCTCGGCGTGCTGAGCCGCCCGGGTGTCATTTGCGAGACCTGCGTCACACGTGCGCTCTTGACGTGCCACGATGGCGCCGTACCAGAGGCCGTGCCGCCCGGACCCGCCCCACCCACGGCGGACGCGGCGCACGGCCCCGCCCCCTGACGGGCCGGTGACCCCGGACCGCCAGCCGAGCGCACGAGGAGCACCCGCGTGACCGTCACGGCACAGGCCCCGGCGAGCAGCACCGCCGCGACCCCACTGGTGCAGCTGCTCACCCCGGAGGGCGAGCGCCTGCACCACCCCGACTACGACGTCGACCTCACCGACGAGGAGTACCGCAGCTTCTACCGCGACCTCGTCCTCGTCCGCCGCATCGACGTGGAGGCCACTGCCCTGCAGCGGCAGGGCGAGCTGGGCATCTGGGCGGCGCTGCTCGGCCAGGAGGCCGCGCAGGTCGGCAGCGGCCGCGCGATGCGGCCCCAGGACTTCGCCTTCCCGACGTACCGGGAGCACGGGGTCGCGTGGTGCCGCGACGTCGACCCCCTGAAGCTGCTCGGGCTGTTCCGGGGTGCGAGCAACGGCGGCTGGGACCCGCAGGAGAAGCGCTTCAACCTCTACACGATCGTCATCGGCAGCCAGACCCTGCACGCCACCGGCTACGCGATGGGCATCACCAAGGACGGTGCCGTCGGTGACCCGGAGACCGGCGAGGCGGTCATCGCGTACTTCGGGGACGGTGCCTCCAGCCAGGGCGACGTCAACGAGGCGTTCGTGTGGGCCAGCGTCTACAACGCCCCGATCGTCTTCTTCTGCCAGAACAACCAGTGGGGCATCAGCACCCCCACCGACCACCAGAGCCGCATCCCGCTCTACAAGCGCGCGGAGGGCTTCGGCTTCCCCGGCGTGCGGGTCGACGGCAACGACGTGCTCGCCACCTACGCCGTCACCCGCAGCGCGCTCGACGCGGCGCGGACCGGTCAGGGCCCGACGCTCATCGAGGCCTTCACCTACCGGATGGGGGCGCACACCACCTCCGACGACCCGACCCGCTACCGGCTCGCCAGCGAGCTCGAGGCGTGGAAGCTGAAGGACCCGCTCGAGCGCATGAAGTCCTTCCTCTACAAGCAGCAGATCGTCGACGCCGCCTTCTTCGAGAAGGTCGAGGCCGACGCCGATGAGCTCGCCGCGCGGATCCGCAAGGGCTGCCTGGAGATGCCCGATCCCGACCCGCTCAGCATGTTCGAGCACGTCTACGACGAGTCCACACCGCTGCTCGCCGAGGAGCGCGAGGCCCTCGGCTCCTACCTCGCCGGCTTCGCCGACGGAGGGCAGCACTGATGGCCCAGCTGACGCTCGCGAAGGCCCTCAACGAGGGGTTGCGCACCGCCATGGAGCGCGACGACAAGGTGCTCGTCATGGGCGAGGACGTCGGCAAGCTCGGCGGCGTCTTCCGGGTCACCGACGGGCTGCAGAAGGACTTCGGCGAGGCGCGCGTCATGGACACGCCGCTCGCCGAGTCGGGCATCGTCGGCACCGCCATCGGCCTCGCGCTGCGCGGCTACCGGCCGGTGTGCGAGATCCAGTTCGACGGCTTCGTCTACCCCGCCTACGACCAGATCGTCAGCCAGCTCGCCAAGATGCACGCCCGCTCCAAGGGCACCGTGAAGATGCCGGTCGTCATCCGGATCCCCTTCGGCGGCGGCATCGGCGCGGTCGAGCACCACAGCGAGTCGCCGGAGGCCTACTTCGCGCACACCGCGGGGCTGAAGGTCGTCGCCTGCTCCAACCCGGTCGACGGCTACTTCATGCTCCAGCAGGCCATCGCGTCCGACGACCCGGTGATCTTCTTCGAGCCCAAGCGCCGGTACTGGGAGAAGGCCGAGGTCGACACGAGCGCGACCCCCGACCCGCTCTGGCAGGCCCGGGTCGTGCGGCCCGGCACCGACCTCACCCTCATCGCCTACGGACCGATGGTGAAGACCTGCCTCGACGCGGCCACTGCGGCGCAGGACGAGGGCCGGTCCCTCGAGGTCCTCGACCTCCGGTCGCTGTCGCCCCTCGACTTCCCCGCCGTCTTCTCCTCGGTACGGCGCACCCGTCGCGCCGTCGTGGTGCACGAGGCGCCTTCCTTCGTGGGGCTGGGCTCGGAGATCGCGGCCCGGCTGTCGGAGGAGCTCTACTACGAGATGGAGGCACCGGTGCTGCGGGTGACCGGCTTCGACACGCCCTACCCACCCTCGCGCATCGAGGAGGAGTACCTCCCTGACCTCGATCGAGTCCTGCACGCCGTCGACCGCTCCCTGGGGTACTGATGCGGCTCAAGGACTTCAAGCTCCCTGACCTCGGCGAGGGCCTCACCGAGGGCGAGATCCTGCAGTGGTTCGTGCAGCCCGGCGACGAGGTGAAGCTCAACCAGCCGATCGTCGAGGTGGAGACCGCCAAGGCCGCCGTCGAGGTGCCCTCGCCCTTCGCGGGGGTGGTCACGCGCATCCACCACGAGGCCGGTACGACGGTCGACGTCGGCGCGGTGATCATCTCCTTCGACACCGACCCCGGCGCCGGGCCGCTGGAGGAGGCGGCGGGCAACGCCGCCGCCGGTGCGGCGGCCAACCCCGTGGAGTCCGCTGCCCCGAGGAGCGTCTCCGTGGTCGACGACCACCCGGAGGTGGGCGACCTGGTTCCCGCGGGCGCGCTGATCGGTGAGGTGGGGCCCACCGGCCGCACCGCCACGCTCGTCGGCTACGGCCCGAAGTCGGTCACCGCGACCCGCCGGCCCAGGGTGGGCCACGTGGCCGTCACCGCCCCGCCGG
>JBAVRG010000179.1:0-2948 GCA_049694795.1 Mycobacteriales bacterium | reverse complement strand
CGTACGCCGCGCAGGCGCAGGACCTGACGATCCGCGCGTTCCGCGACGAGGTCGTCGACGCGATCGGCGCCAAGAACCTCGTCGACGTGCGCAGCCCCGACGAGTTCAGCGGCAAGCTGCTCGCGCCCGCGCACCTGCCGCAGGAGCAGTCGCAGCGGGCGGGTCACATCCCGACCGCGCTCAACGTGCCGTGGAGCAAGGCCGCCAACGACGACGGCACCTTCAAGAGCGACGAGGAGCTGGCTGCGCTGTACGCCGCCGCCGGTCTCGACACCTCGAAGCAGACCATCGCCTACTGCCGCATCGGTGAGCGCTCCAGCCACACCTGGTTCGCCCTGCACGAGCTGCTCGGCCACACCGACGTGAAGAACTACGACGGCTCGTGGACCGAGTACGGCTCGCTCGTGGGCGTCCCGGTCGAGCGGGACGTCTGATGTGCGGCGCCCCTGTCCAGACGCTCGACCTCGAAGGGATTGACGTGGCCAAGGAGTCCATCGTGCAGGGGACCGTGGTGAGGGACGGCTCGCCCGTGCCCGGTGCCTACGTCCGGCTGCTCGACAGCACGGGTGAGTTCACCGCCGAGGTGCAGACCTCGGCGACCGGTGCGTTCCGCTTCTTCGCGGCGCCCGGCCAGTGGACGCTGCGCGCGCTCGTGCCCGGCGGGTCGGTCGACACCCCCGCCACCGCGGTGCTCGGCGAGGTCGTGGACCTGACCGTCACGGTCTGAGCTCCCGTCGGACCGGAGGTGCCCGCAGGGGTGCCTCCGGTCCGGCCCTTCTCGGACACAATGATCTTGCTCGCTGGCGGGTGCGAGCGTGTCCTGATCCGCGCTCGCGACCGTCCCCTCCCGGACACGATGACCTTGTGCGGCGGGCTTCCGCGCTGGTGCCGGTGATCATCGTGTCCGGGGCCCTGCGGCGGACCGTCGGCTGGCGGACACGTTGCCGAGCGAGAGCCGACGGTGCCGGTCGACCCTCGCTCATCGTGTCCCGATCCGCGCTCGCGACCGTCCCCTCCTGGACACAATGATCTTGTGCGGCGTGCTTCCGCGCTGGTGCCGGTGATCATCGTGTCCGGAGCCCTGCGGCGGACCGTCGGCTGACGGACACGTTCGGCGTACGCCAACGACAGGGCGTCGGCCATCCACAGATTGACGGGCGACCGCCCATCCGGGTCGGTGCCGCGGCAGGCTCGCCCGCATGTCCCTCGAGCACGAACGCGCCCTCGCTGCACTCGCCCGTGCCCAGGACGGCCTGTTCCACCGCGACGACGTGTGCCGGGCTGGGTTGGCGCTGCACGTCCTCGACCGCCGGGTCGCGTCGGGCGTGCTCGTCGAGCGGCAGCCCGACGTCTACCAGGCTGCGACCGCTCCCTACGACGAGCCCGAGCGCGCCCGCGCCGCCCTCCTGGCCGCAGGTCCGCTGGCGATGCTCAGCCACGGCAGCGCGGCGTTGCGCTGGGAGCTCGGGTCACCGTCTCCAGAGCGCGTCTGGATCACGCTGCCCTTCCGCTGCCGGCTACCCGAGCTCGAACGCGTCGAGGTGGTCCGCAGTCGCCACACGGAGGGCATTCGCCGTACGCGCAAGGGGTTTGCCGTCACGTCGCCTGCGCGCACCTGGGTCGACCTGGGGCGTGTGCTCGGCGAGGAGGCCATGGATGCCGCGCTGGCCACGGCCTTCCAGCGCAAGCTCATCACGCTGCCGGAGATCGATGCGGTGCTGGCTGTCGCGCATCACCGCGCCGGCACCGGCGTGGCGCGGGCGGCGCTCGTCCACTTCCGGCCGGAGTGGGAGTCGGTGCTCTCGGCGAAGTTCGGACGCCTGATCGAGGACGCCGGGATCACCCTCGAGGCGGGCTGGGTCATCCGCGACAGCGACACCGGCGAGCCGATCGCGGTCCTCGACTTCGCCGACCCGCGGCTGCGTCTCGCGATCGAGGTGGACGGATGGGCCTACCACGGGTCCAAGCTCCAGCAGCAGCGCGACAAGCTCCGCGACCGCCGGCTGCTGCGGCTCGGCTGGCGCACGGTGCGCTTCACCACCGAGGACGTGCTCTTCCGCCCGGAGCAGATCGTCGCGGAGCTGCGCGCCCTGCTGGCGGTCGCGGCCTGACCCTCGACGTGGTCGTGTCCGGATCCACGCTCGCCGCCGTGCCCGCGCGAACACAATGATCTTGTACGACGACCTTCCGCGGTGGTGCCGGTGATCATTGTGTCCGAAGCTGTGCGGGCGACCGTGGCGGCGCGGACACGTTCAGCGGGTGCGGCGGCTTCCGTGGTGGTGCCGGTGATCATTGTGTCCCGGGGCCCGAGGGGGACCGTTGGCTGGCGGACACGTTCGCTGCGCGGGCCGTGGGTGGCTCCCTCACCGTGTTGACCGTGTCCGGATCGGTGCGGGCGACCGTTCCCCCGCCGACACGATGATCTTGTACGGCGGGCTTCCGTGGTGGTGCCGGTGATCATTGTGTCCGAAGCTGTGCGGGCGACCGTCCCCCCGCGGACACGTTCAGCCGGAACGGCGACCTTCCGCCGTGGTGCCGGTGATCATTGTGTCCAAGGGGGTGCGGGCGACCGTCCCCCCGCGGACACGTTCAGCCGGAACGGGGGCGGCGGCGGGACGCCACGGCCACTGCTGCACCCGCGGCGACGAGCACCGCCACCGCCACGATCACGAGCAGCAGCGGCAGCGGCACCGTGCGCCCGCGTCGCAGGTACACGAGGGTCGCCGCCCGCTGCACCACCGAGCCCCTGCGGACCTCGATGACCACGGCGCCGTACGCCTTCCCCGACGGCCGCCCGTGCGGTCCGGCGTGCACCGTGAAGGTCGCGAACCGGATGTCGTGCGGCGCCAGCGAGAGCTGCTGCTCCTTCAGCGACAGGTACGGCGACGAGCCCGCCTCCCCGATGGTCCAGCTGCCGTGCCCGTCGGGGAGGGCCTGGGCCGCGTACA
>JBAVRG010000178.1:0-3273 GCA_049694795.1 Mycobacteriales bacterium | reverse complement strand
AGCCGAGCGCCTGCGGGACCGCGACGGACAGGTCGGCGTCGGGCAGGAAGATGCTCGCGCTCTTGCCGCCGAGCTCGAGGGTGACGCGCTTGAGGTTCGCACCGGCGGCGGCGGCGATCTTCTTGCCGGCAGCGGTCGACCCGGTGAAGCCGATCTTGTCGATGCCCGGGTGGGTGACCAGGTGCTCGCCGACCTCGCGGCCCGCGACGACGATGTTGAGGACGCCCTTGGGCAGGCCGATCTGCTCGCACGCCTCGGCCAGCTTGTAGGCGTCGAGCGGGGTCTCCGGGGCGGGCTTGAGCACCACCGTGCAGCCGGCGAGCAGCGCCGGGCCGAGCTTGAGGACGGTGGTGAACAGCGGGACGTTCCACGGCACGATCGCGGCCGCGACGCCGACCGGCTCGCGGCGCACCAGGGCCGGGCCCATGATGCCGTTGCGGACCTCCTCGAAGTGGTAGGTCTGCGCGAGGCCGGCGTAGTAGTCGAGCACCATCGTGCTGGCGAAGACCTGGCCCATCTGGGCGAAGGAGAACGGCGAGCCCATCTCGGTGCTGATGAGGGTGGCCCAGTCGTCCATGGAGCCCTGGATGAGCTGCGACAGCCGGGTGAGGTAGTCGGCGCGCTCGGCGGGCGTGAGGTGCGGCCAGGGGCCGTTGTCGAAGGCGTCACGGGCAGCGGCGACGGCCTTGTCCATGTCCTCCTTGGTGCCGTCGGGCACCCGCGCGATGACCTGCTCGGTGTGCGGGCTGATGACCTCGATCATCTCGGTGCCCGTGCTGGCGACGAACTCGCCACCGACGTAGATGTGCTCGCGGGTCTCCACGCTGTCCTTGCCTCCGTCCGCGGGCACCGCTGCCCGACAGGCGCAGTATGGAACACGTTCTACCCGTTGCGCCAGGGTGTCCGGCCCGTGTTCTCTCCGGCCGTGAGCACGCTGTGTCATCGCCCGGACACGATGTGTATAGGACGTTTCGAGGGGGTTGCGCTGTCTGCGGTGATCGGTGCACATTTCGCCCTCCCCCCGACATGCGTTCACCGCCGTCCGACGATCCGGGAGCTGCTCTCCCGGGGGCCCAGCGGGCGGTGGCCGATGTCGCCCGCAGTGCGGGTAGAAGGAGCATCCATGAGCAGCAAGTTCGTGGTCGTCGTGTGCGCTGCCGCGCTGAGCAGCGTCGGTCTGCTCAGCCAGACCGCTTCCGCCACGCCCAACGGCGGGACGTGCACGCTGGACGGGCAGGCGGCGTTCAGCACGCCGCTGGGCGCGACCGCCCATGACTTCAGCTACGGCTTCGCGGGCAGCCTGAGCAACTGCCAGGCCGGCGACGCGGCGTCGCCGAGCATGCCGAGTGGGCTCACCGGCAAGATCTCGGCCGGTTCGCCGGTCACGGTGGGCGGCGTGAGCTACCAGGAGCCCAAGGCCACCGGCAACGGCTCCTGCGGCAGCAGCACCACCGCCGGGAAGGCGCTCGTGCAGTGGTCGGACGGCACCACGACCGTCATCGACTACACCACCACGGGGGCCGCGGCAGCGGTCGCCCTCAAGGGCGTCGTGGTGCCGAGCCTGGTGGCCACGGCGGCCGACGGCACGAGCGTGACGTTCACGACGACCCGCTACCTGTCGGACAACGTCGTCGGGGCGCTGGCCTTCGAGCCCCCGGACCCGACCGCGTGCGCCGGTGCCGGCGTCGCTGTCGCCGGGATCCAGGGACAGACCGTCCTGGGTTCGCCCAGCTGACCGGGTGAGGTGACCGGGCCGACCGCCCGCTTCGCCCGCGTCGTCGCGGTCAGAGCGGGCGGTCGGCGCCTTCGTCCCTGCGGGGCAGGCCGGGGTGGCCGCCGCGCGGCTCGATGAAGATCCCGGTGGCCTCGGCGAGCAGCCGGCCGTCGAGGTAGCTCTTGCCCCACGCCACGACCTTGCGCCCGACCTGCTCGACGACGCCTGCCTCGTAGTCGATGCGGCGGTGCAGCGGCGTGCCGCCGCGGAGCTTCACCTCGAGCGTGCCGGTCATGCCGGCGACGCCGGACGAGGCCTGCGCGACACCGAGCAGGTCGTCGAAGGCGGCGATGACGTGGCCGCCGTGCACCAGGCCGGGCGGTCCCTCGTAGGCCTCGCCGTAGGTCGCGTGACCGCGCATGAGCGGGCCGTCGAACTCCAGCACCAGGGGGGCGGCCAGCGCGTTGCTCCGGCCGGAGAGCGGTGAGCGCTCGAACAGCGAGGAGTCGTCGCGGGAGAAGTGCAGGCCGCACTCGCGGACGTCGGGAAGGCCGGCGAACGCCTTGCGGGCCAGGGCGATGCGCTGCTCGACCTCGCCGAGCTGCTCCTCGGTGACGGCCTCGACGTCGAGCATGAGCAGGTCCGCGACCAGGGCGCGCAGCTCGTCGGCGAGGGCGTGCTTGCGCAGCCGGCGCGGGGAGAAGGGCGGGTCCTCGGGGAACCAGCGCTCCTGGAGTGCGCTCACCGGGCCGCCAGGAGGTCGCCGAGCCGCTCGAGGGAGCGCTGCGCGCCGCCCAGGGACAGCTCGAGCACCTTGCCGACGAGGAACCAGCGGTGCAGCGGGTAGCTGACGTCGACGCCCAGACCCCCGTGCAGGTGCACCGCCTTGGACACCACGCGCTGCACGCCCTCGGCGCCCCAGAAGGCCGCGATGGCGGTCTGCTCGGCGGCGGGCAGCCCCTGGTCGGTGCGCCACACCGCCTGCTGCATGGTGAGCCGCATGGCCTCGACGTCGATCCAGCAGTCGGCCACCTGGTAGGTGACGGCCTGGAAGGTGGCCAGCGGCTTGCCGAACTGCTCGCGCGTCGACACGTGCTGCGCGGCGACCTGCAGCGCGTGCTCGGCGACGCCCACCGCCTGGGCGCACTGCAGCAGCGTCAGCCGGGCGAGCGCCCCCTCGAGGGCGTCGGCCCCGGTGGCCAGCTCCACAGCGGCGACCTCGGCCAGCGACACGGTCGCGTGCGGCTCGTGCGAGCTCACGACCTCGTCCTGGAGCGAGGCGTGCGCGAGGTCCACCAGCGCGAGCACGTCGGTGCCGTCGTCGGCACGGGCCGCGACCACGGCGTGCGTGGCCTGCCGGGCCCACGGGACGGCGACCTGGGTGCCCGACAACGACCAGCCGTCGGGGGTGCGGGTCGCGCCGACCCCGCGTGTCCAGCCCTCGGCGCCGATCGCGGGTACGACGACCCGCCCGCCCTGGAGGACCTCGCCCACCAGTCCGGGGTCGGTGAGCAGCGGCAGGGCGGCGAGGACCGGCACCAGCGGCACCCGGGCGGCGG
>JBAVRG010000177.1:0-4300 GCA_049694795.1 Mycobacteriales bacterium | reverse complement strand
GGGCTACTTCAGCAGCCGCGACAGCCGACGGTCCGCGAGCGGCTTGCCGTCGGTCTGGCAGGTCGGGCAGTACTGCAGCGACTTCGTGGCGAAGGAGACCTCGCGGACCTCGTCGCCGCAGCGCGGGCAGGGCAGTCCGGTGCGGCCGTGCACGCTCAGCCCTGACTTCTTCTCCGCCTTGAGCTCCCCGGCGGCCAGCCCCGCGGAGCGCTCGACAGCCGCGAGCAGTGTCCGCCGGATCGCCGCATGCAGGCGCTCCACGTCCTCCGAGGTGAGGTTGGCCGCCGGCTTGAAGGGCGACATGTGCACCTCCCACAGCACCTCGTCGCTGTAGGCGTTGCCCAGCCCGGCGATCACCGACTGGTCGGTGAGCACGCCCTTGACCTGGCTGCGCACACCGGCGAGGAGCCCGGCGAGGCGCTCAGGCGTGAACTCCGGCGAGAGCGGGTCGACGCCGAGCCGGGCGACCCCCGGCACCTCGCCCGGGTTACGGACGACGTAGACCGCCAGGCGCTTCTGCGTGCCCGCCTCGGTGAGGTCGAAGCCCGAGCCGTCATCGAGGTGCACCCGCATCCCGATCGGCCCCTTGCCCATCCGGGGCGGCGCGGGCGGCAGGGACGCGCGCCAGTGCAGCCAGCCCGCCCGGGCCAGGTGCGTCACCAGGTGCAGGCCGCTGACGTCCAGGTCGAGGAACTTGCCGTGCCGGGCCGCACCGGTGACCTCGAGCCCGGCCAGCGCGGTCGGCGGGGGGTCGTAGGTCTTCAGGACGTGGATGCCGGGGACGTCGACCCGGGCCACCACCCGACCCACGACGTGCTCGCGCAGGAAGGCGACCAGCGACTCGACCTCGGGCAGCTCCGGCACGCTCCCGACGCTGCCACATCGGACCCGATCAGCCCACCGGCACCGAGCGGGCGGCGAGCTGGTTCAGCAGCCCCAGCTCGGCCACCCGCAGCTGCCGGGCCCGCTTCCCGTCGTACATGCGCGTGTCCGCCTCGACGAGCAGCCGGGCCGCCGCGAGTGCGGGCGACTCCTGCGGGTCAGGGGTGTGCAGCGCCGCACCGATGCTCACGCCGAGGCAGACGCGCCGCCCGTCGATGTCCATGGGCGCCGAAAGGACCGCCTCCAGCCGGGCCGCGGCCGCCGCCAGCGAGACCGAGTCCTCCACGCCCTCGCAGACGACCACGAACTCGTCCCCCGCCAGGCGCGCCGGGGTGTCCTCGAGCCGCACCGCGGCCTGCAGCCTGCGCGCGACCGTGGTCAGCACGGCGTCGCCGACCGCGTGGCCGTAGCCGTCGTTCACGCCCTTGAAGCCGTCCAGGTCGAGGAACAGCACGCCCACCCCACCGGTCCGGCGCGACAGCGCGTGCCGCAACCGGTCCTGGAGCAGGAGCCGGTTCGGCAGGCCCGTCAGCGGATCGTGCAGCGCCAGCTCGCCGAGCTCGGTCAACTGCTCGGCGTGCTCCGCCCGGACCTCGGCGAGCCGTGCAGCCGCACGGCGCCGGGAGTCCACGAGGGCGGCGAGCAGCCCGAGGCACGTGCAGAGGAGGACAGCAACCATGACAGGTCTCCCTTCCGCGGCCCGTCCGTGGTCCGCGCCCTGACCATCGGTGCGAGCTCGCCCAGGTGATCACCCGAGCGGGCGATCGCGGGTACGGTCCGCCCCGTGGCCGGCAGCGGGGACGACGAGCAGTCGTTCCTCGCGGCCTACGACCCGACCGCGTTCCCGCCCTTCGCCGTCACGGTCGACGTCGTCCTGCTCACCGTCCGCGAGGGCGTGCTCTCGGTGCTCCTCGTGGAGCGCGAGACGCACCCCTACCGCGGCCGGCTCGCCCTGCCGGGCGGCTTCGTGCAGGTGGACGAGGACCTCGACGCCGCCGCCGTCCGTCGGCTCGAGCACGAGACCGGCGTACGGCGCTCGGTGGCCCACGTCGAGCAGCTCGGCGCGTTCGGCGACCCCGGCCGGGACCCGCGGATGCGGGTCGTGTCGGTCGCCTACCTGGTTTTCGCCCCTGACCTGCCCGCCCCGACCCCCGGCGCGGGTGCGCGATGGGTGGCCTGGGTGCCGGTGCGCGCGGTCGAGACCGACCGGCTGGCGTTCGACCACGCGGCGGTCCTCGCGGCCGGGGTCGAACGGGCCCGCGCCAAGCTGGAGTACTCGCCGGTCGCCGCTGCCTTCTGCGCCGAGGAGTTCACCGTCGCCGACCTGCGGCACGTCTACGAGGCCGTGTGGGGCGTGCGCCTGGACCCCCGCAACTTCCACCGCAAGACGACCGGCACCCCGGGCTTCCTGGTGCCGGTCGGCCGCGACTCGGCGCCCGGTCCCGGCGGTGGCCGCCCGGCGGCGCTGTACCGGCGCGGGGACGCCACCCTCCTGCACCCCGCGATGCTGCGACCCCCACCGGACTGACCGCGCACCTTGCGTGCGGATGAACGAACCACGAACACCTCGCACGGACACCGTTGCGCGGCCGTCACCGGCCTAGCATCGCCGTCGTGGCTGCGGCGGAGATCGGTCTTGCCGTCGTCAGCGCGCTCGTGGGCGTGGGTCTCGGCCTGGTGCTCGCCACCTCCCTGCGGCGGCCGACGACCCGGTCCGAACGTCCCACCGCGCCGGGCCCGACAGCCTCCGACGCGCTCGACGCGCTGCCCGTCGCCGTGCTCATCGTCGACGCCGACGAGCAGGTCCTGGTCGGCAACCGCGCCGCCCGAGCACTGGGGCTGGGCCGGCAGCGGGTCCTCGACGCCCTGCCGGAGCTGCGCCCGCTGGTCCGGGACACCCGGGTGCACGGGCGCCCGTACGACGCCGAGCTCGAGGCGCCGCTGGTGCGCCCGGGCCGCCCACCCGCCGTCTACCGCGCCCGGCTCGCGCCGATCGGGGACGGGACGGTGGCGGTGCTGCTCGAGGACGTCACCGACGCCCGGCGGCTCGAGGACGTGCGCCGCGACTTCGTCGCCAACGTCTCGCACGAGCTGAAGACGCCTGCCGCGGCCCTCGGGCTGCTGGCCGAGGCGCTGCTGGACGCCGCCGAGGACCCCAAGGCGGTGCGCACCTTCGCCGCCCGTTCGCAGAAGGAGTCCGCCCGGCTGGGGTCACTGGTGCAGGACCTCGTGGCGCTGTCCCGGCTCGAGGGAGCCGAGCGCCAGCCCGACCCCGAGCTCGTCCGCCTGGACCGGGCGATGGCCGAGGCCGTGGACCGGGTGCGGACCTCAGCGTCGGCGCGCGGGATCTCCGTCGTGCGCAGCGGCGACCACGGGGTGCAGGTGCGCGGCAGTGAGGCGCAGCTCACCACCGCCCTCGGCAACCTGCTCGAGAACGCCGTCAACTACAGCCCGGACGGTGCCCGCGTGGTGATCGGCGCCCGCCTGGTGCAGGAGCCGACCGGACCGGTCGTCGAGGTCAACGTCACCGACGAGGGCATCGGCATCGCGGAGAAGGACGTCGAGCGGGTCTTCGAGCGCTTCTACCGCGCCGACCCGGCGCGGTCCCGCGCGACCGGCGGGACCGGACTGGGCCTGGCCATCGTCAAGCACGTCGCCAGCAACCACGGCGGCACCGTGTCGGTCCGCTCGACCGAGGGCTACGGCTCCACCTTCACCCTCCGGCTCCCCGCCGCCCCCAGTCCTGAGGAGGACGCATGACCCGCGTGCTGGTCGTCGAGGACGAGGACTCGATCTCCGAGCCGCTCGCCTACATGCTGCGCAAGGAGGGCTTCGAGGTCGCCGTCGCCACGGACGGCCCCGCCGGCCTGGCGGCCTTCGACCGCGACGGCGCCGACCTCGTGCTGCTCGACCTGATGCTCCCCGGGCTGTCCGGGACCGAGGTCTGCCGCGAGCTGCGCGGGCGCTCCGCCGTACCCGTGATCATGCTGACTGCCCGGGACAGCGAGGTGGACAAGGTCGTGGGGCTCGAGCTGGGTGCCGACGACTACGTCACCAAGCCCTTCAGCCACCGCGAGCTGGTGGCCCGCATCCGTGCGGTGCTGCGCCGGCAGGGAGCGCCCGCGGCGGAGGAGCAGGCGCTCGAGGCGGGTCCGGTGCGGATGGACGTCGAGAGGCACCTGGTGACCGTCGCCGGCGAACCGGTGCAGCTGCCGCTGAAGGAGTTCGACCTGCTCGAGCTGCTGCTGCGCAACGTCGGCCGGGTCCTCACCCGCAGCCAGCTCATCGACAGGGTCTGGGGCAGCGACTACGTCGGCGACACCAAGACCCTCGACGTCCACGTGAAGCGGCTGCGGGCCAAGATCGAGCCCGACCCTGCGTCCCCGAAGCACCTGCTCACCGTGCGTGGCCTGGGTTA
>JBAVRG010000176.1:0-6711 GCA_049694795.1 Mycobacteriales bacterium | reverse complement strand
CGGCGAGGTGGTGCACGGCCACGTCGACGGCGCCGTCACCGGCCGCCTCAGCCGCCAGCTCGACGAGCCGGGCCAGCGCCTTCGAGAAGGTGCGCACCTTCTCCAGCAGCTCGATCCGGCCGTCCCGCACCACCAGCAGCGGCTTGACGCCCAGCGCCGCGCCGACCAGCGCGGAAGCGGCCGTGACCCGGCCGCCCCGGCGCAGGTGCTCGAGGGTGTCGACGTAGAACAGCGCCGTCGTCACGGTCTGCGCGGCGGCGGACTCGACGCAGTCCAGCTCCGCGCCACCGGCTGCAGCCTCGGCCGCAGCGATGACGGCGAAGCCCAGGCCCATCGCCACCGAGCCGCTGTCGACGACGCGCACCTCGATGCCGTCCGGCGCGACCTGCTCGGCCGCGACCCGCGCCGAGTCCACGGTGCCCGACAGGGCCGCCGACAGGTGCACGGAGACGACCTGCGCCGCACCGGCCGCGCGGTAGGCCGCAGCCAGCTGCCCGGGAGTCGGGCGGGACGTGCTGACCTGCACCCGCCGCTCCCCCAGGGCCGCTGCGACGTCGGCCGGCGACACCTCGACGGCCTCCTTGCCCGACCAGCCGCCGAGGACGACGTGCAGGGGCACGACCTGCACGTCGTGCTTGTCCGCGACCCCGTCGGGCAGGTAGGCCGTCGAGTCGGTGACGACCGCGACCCGGGACATGGCCGCAGGCTAGACCGGAACCACGTTCACGAGCTTGGGGGCGCGCACGACGACAGTGCGCAGCTCGCGACCGCCGACGGCCTCCTGCACCTTGGCCGAGGCCAGCGCCAGCTCGCGCAGCGCGTCCTCGGTGATCGACGGCGGCACCTCGAGCCGGTCGCGCACCTTGCCCGCCACCTGCACCACGCAGGTCACGGTGTCGTCGACGAGCAGCTCCGGGTCGGCGGTCGGCCAGGTCGAGGCGTGCACCGAGTCGCCGCTGCGGACGTCGTGGCCCAGCCGCGACCAGACCTCCTCCGCCGTGTAGGGCGCGTAGCAGCTCAGCATGGTCGCGAGCGCCGTCACGCCGTCGCGCAGCGAGGCGGCCGGCTTGCCCTGGCCGTCGACCGCCTTGCGCATCACGTTGGTGAGCTCCATGAAGCGCGCGATGGCGACGTTCAGGCGGTGCGACTCGGTGAGCCGGGTGACCTCGTCGACGGTCTTCGCCACCGCCTTGTCGACCGCGGGGTCCCGCCCGTCACCGGTGAGGGCTGCCACGTCCGTGGCCAGGCGCACCACGCGGGCCAGCCACTTCACCGACCCGGTCGGCGACACGTCGGCCCAGTCGATGTCGTCCTCCGGCGGCCCGGCGAACACCATCGACAGCCGTACGGCGTCGACACCGTAGGCCGCGAGCTCCTTGCCCAGCTCGACCAGGTTGCCCGTCGACTTGCTCATCGCGGAGCCGTTGAGGATGACCTGGCCCTGGTTCAGCAGCGCGCTGAACGGCTCGACGAAGTCGACCATCCCCATGTCGTGCAGGACCTTGGTGAAGAAGCGGCTGTAGAGCAGGTGCAGGATCGCGTGCTCGACCCCGCCGACGTACTGCGCGACCGGCATCCACTCGCGCACGGCCGCCGGGTCGAACGGCCCCTCCTCGTAGTCAGGTGAGCAGTAGCGCAGGAAGTACCAGGACGAGTCGACGAAGGTGTCCATCGTGTCGGTGTCACGGCGCGCCGGGCCGCCGCAGGACGGGCAGGTCGTCGACACCCACGCCTCGTTGGAGGCCAGCGGCGACTGCCCCTTGGGCTGCAGGTCGTGACCCCGCATGTCCGACGGCAGCTCCACCGGCAGCTGGTCGTCCGGTACGGCGACCTCGCCGCACGAGGGACAGTGCACCACCGGGATCGGGGCGCCCCAGAACCGCTGCCGCGACAGCAGCCAGTCGCGCAGCCGGTAGTTGACCGCCGGCTCACCGGTGCCGCGCTCGGCCAGGACCTCGATCGCCTTGCCGATGGCCTGCTCCTTGCGCAGCCCGTCGAGCGGCCCGCTGTTGACCAGCACGCCGTCGCCCGCGGTCGGGATGCCGGTCTGCGCCGGGTCGCCCTCACCGGTGTCGACGACCATGCGCACCGGCAGGCCGAACGCCTGCGCGAAGTCGAAGTCGCGCTGGTCGTGCGCAGGCACCGCCATGATGGCGCCGGTGCCGTAGCCGGCCAGCACGTAGTCGGCGGCGAAGACGGGCAGCTCCTCGCCGTTCAGCGGGTTCACCGCGGTGACCCCCAGCGAGACGCCGGTCTTCGGGCGGTCGGTGGCCTCGCGATCGATGTCCGAGAGCTTGCGCACCTGCTCGCGGTAGGCCTCGAAGGCCGGCCGCTGCTCGGGGGCGCACAGCTCGTCGGCCAGCGGCGCGTCCGCGGCGACGACGAAGAACGTCGCGCCGTACAGGGTGTCCGGCCGGGTGGTGAAGACCGTGACCTTGCGGTCACCCACGGTGAAGTCGACGTGCGCGCCGGTGCTGCGGCCGATCCAGTTCTTCTGCATGAGCAGCACCCGGTCGGGCCAGTGCCCCTCGAGCTGCGCCATGTCGTCCAGCAGCCGGTCGGCGTACTCGGTGATCTTGAAGTACCACTGGGTCAGCTCGCGCTTGGTGACCTCGGCGCCGCAGCGCTCGCAGCGACCTCCGACGACCTGCTCGTTCGCCAGCACGGTCTGGTCGTTGGGGCACCAGTTGACCGAGGAGTTCTTGCGGTAGGCCAGACCGCGCTCCATGAAGCGCAGGAACAGCCACTGCGTCCACCGGTAGTACTCCGGGTCGGAGGTGTGCAGCCGGCGGGACCAGTCGAAGGAGACCGCGTACCGCCGGAACGACTCGGCCTGCGTGTCGATGTTGGCGTAGGTCCACTCCGCCGGGTGCGCGTCGCGCTTGATGGCGGCGTTCTCGGCCGGCAGACCGAAGCTGTCCCAGCCGATGGGGTGCAGGACGTCGTACCCGCGACGCATCCAGTAGCGCGCGACGACGTCACCGATCCCGAAGGCCTCCGCGTGCCCCATGTGCAGGTCACCGCTGGGGTAGGGGAACATGTCGAGCACGTACTTCTTCGGCGCCCCGGCGCGCAGGCCCGCCCGGTTGAGGTCGAGCGCGTCCCACACCGGCAACCAGGTGTCCTGCACCGCGTGCGGGTCGTAGCCCTCGGGCTCCGCGTCGTGTGGGCTGCTCATCGTCGTCCTCTCAGGTGCTGCTCCGGGGCACAAAAAAGCCCTCGTGGTCCACGAGGGCGCCGCGCATGACCGGGTAGGTCAGCGCGGCTCGGGAAGGAGCAGCTCGATCTGCATGCCCGCATGGTACGACGGTTCGGGGGGACGCCTAGGGTTGGGGAGGTGACAGCACAGGTGGAGGACGCCCGTCAGGTGGACGACCCCGAGCTCTCCCCCTGGCGGCAGGCGGGCCTGCAGGCCCGGCAGCGCCGGCGTCGGCTGCTGCTCGCTGTGGTCGTCGCGTTCACGCTCTTCGTCGCCTTCGCGGGTGTCCCGACCGGCCGCGAGTGGCTCACGGCCTGGATGCTCATCACCCTGCTGGCCGCCTGCGGTGGAGACCTCGCGGTGTGGCGGCGGGCGGTCGTGCGCGACTGGCTGCCGCTGCTGGGGGTGCTGTTCGCCTACGACCTGCTGCGCGGTCTGGCCAACGAGGTGGGGGGCTCGCTGTTCGGGCTGCCCCGCTGGCTGAGCAACCCCGACAACGTCGTGTCGTCGGTGCGGGCGCACCTGCTCGAGCCGGCGCACGGCGACGAGGCGATGTTCGGCGGCCAGGTGCCGACGGTCTGGCTGCAGGAGCACTTCTACACGCAGGGCGTCGCGCACTGGTACGACCGCATCGCGGTGCCCGTCTACCTCTCGCACTTCCTGGTGTCGCTGATCCTCGCGATCGTGCTCTGGTGCGTGAACTACCGGCTGTTCCGGCGCTACCTCGCCGCGCTCGTGACGCTCACCTGCCTGACGCTGACCACCTACGTCCTCTACCCGGCCGCTCCGCCGTGGATGGCCGCCCTCAACCAGAAGATCCCGCCGGTGCACCGGGTCGTCGAGGCGACGTTGCACGTGCTCGGCGGCGAGACGGTCAACACCGCCGTCGAGAAGGGTGCCGCCTACTCCAACCCGGTGGCGGCGATCCCGTCGCTGCACGCGGCGATCCCGATGATGCTGCTGCTGTTCTTCTGGTCCGAGGTACGGCGTCGCGGGCGCTTCCTGCTGGCGCTCTACGCGCTCGCGATGGCGCTGACCCTGGTCTACACGGGCGAGCACTACGTCACCGACGTGCTCCTGGGCTGGCTGTACGCGGCCGTCTCGGTGCTGGCGGTGCGCACCTGGCTGCGCCTGAGATCCGTCGAGCCGGCGCTGGCGCAGCAGCGCCTGGCGGTGCCGACCGACGGGTGAGGCCCCCTTGGGGAGGGCGAGTACGGCTCACGAGCCGGATGGGATGGGTCTGGACACCTCTTCGCTGCCCTCGGTGGTGATCATCGTGTCCGCTGGGAGCCGCCGTCGAGCAGGCTCCTGGACACGATGATCTTCATGCGCCCACCAGGCACGTCGTGATGGAGATCATCGTGTCTGTCGGGGGACCGTCGCGCGCTTGCTGACGTACACGATGATCTCCCTCCCCGAACGCAAAGAAGGGCTCAGTGCAGAGCCGGCACCTCTGCGACACTGTCGCGACCATCCGTCGCAGGGAAGACGTCGACGCCTCATGAGCGACGGTGTGGGCTCAGCCATGAGGCCCGTGGATCTCGGCGAGGACTTCCCAGTCGTGTGGATGAAGTTCAGATGTCAAGGTCTCGGACGAGACTGACCCCTAGAGAGGGCACGACTGCGATGCAGATGAAGATCGAGCTGATCCCACTCCCCGTTTCGGACGTCGACCGTGCCATCGCCTTCTACGCCGACAAGCTCGGATTCACGATGGACCATGATGTGCGGCCCAGCGAGGGCGTCCGGGTCGTCCAGCTGACCCCAGAGGGGTCGAGCTGTTCGGTCGGCTTCGGGACAGGCCTGGACGTCTATGCAGGAGAACCTGGCAGCGTGAGAGGTCTGCACCTGGTGGTGGATGACATCGTCGCGGCGCGTGCCGAGCTTGTGCGCCGAGGTGTCGAGATCGGCGAGATCCGTGATTTCGGGGGTGGTGTCAAAGGAGCGGACTTCGCCGACCCCGACGGCAACACACTCGAGCTGCAGGAGATGGAGTGGCGCAAGGGTGCGGCCTACTAGCCCACTGCTGGGTTCGTTGACCGCCCTTGCCGAGGTGAGCGAGAACGGCTGTTCGCCCCCCGCGATGTCTGGGCCGGGCGTCCGCTGACAAGCAGAAGTACCTGCTCTACGAGGACCAGCCTGCCGGGGGAGGCGCGCGGCACCTCTTCGCCAGTCAGACGCCGCTCGCCACCACGTCCGGGAGCGAGTCCCACACCACGGGCACCTTGCGCATCACCAGGGCCGAGTCCAACTCGGCGGTCCCGGGCGCGAACCGCGACGAATCCTCGAAGAAGCTCGACCGGCAACTGAGTACTCGACAGGGCTCGACACGCCAGGCGTTGGTACTCAGGCGGACGGTCTCCAGCCGCGACGGGTCTCTGCCCGGGGAGAAGCCCAGGGCGCCTTGTTCGAAGAACCGGGACGCCTCGCACACATCTGCAAACAGCTCACTCCGCAGCGTCGGCTCAACACACGCCGTCACCTCCACCTCGGCAACCCCGTCCGCCGACCGGAAGGCCACCTGCAGTCGCTCTTCGGTCTCCTCGACGGAAAAGCGGGCGTAGCTGTGCGCCCCAGGGAAGATGCGTCCGCCGAGCAGGACGGTCAGCCGGGAGTCGCTGTCGCGGCGCGGAATGAACACCCCCGTCCGCGTCCCGTCCTTGTCGTCCCACTCCACGGCGATCCGGTGTGCGGCGTTTTCGGTGGTGACGCCCAGCGAGGTGGGGAGGCCCTTGGGCCGAAGGCTGCCCAGACGGATGAGGCAGATCCCGGCAACCGCCCGTCCCTCGACGAGCTGCGGACGCAGCCGTGAAGGCAGAAGTCCGGACAGGGCAGCAGGGTCGACTCGGTAGTTCACGAGCAAGCGACGCTCGATCTCGCCCGTCATCTGGGGGAACTTCACGCTCGGACGTTACCGCCCGTCGGGACCTGACCCCGGCTGCATGGAGCCTGCTCTCGCGCCTCACGTGGCAGCTGCCCTCGCCAGAAGACGATCGGCGCCGAGGCAACACCGACAACGGTCACGGCCCAGACCGGCCCGCGTGCCCGTGGGCAAGGACGGCGACACGGCGCTTCTCAGCGTGCGGAGGGACCTGTACGTGCAGACCCTGATCCGGTGCGGTTGGCCCGAGACTCGGTACGCCACGTGATCGTCCTGTGCTTCGAGCAGGGCGTCCGAGAACGTCCCCTGGTTGCCGTGCCTTTCGGGTGCAACTGGATCTGATCGGCCCGCTCCGTCAGAGCACTGCGCTGAGCACCGTCGCAGCGAGCACGGCCGCGCCGAGCACGCGGCGGAATGGCGAGGCGCCGCTCCAGACCTCCAAGGCGCCCCAGACCACAAGGGCGGCGATCGCGACCCATGACAGCCAGCCGACGCCCGTCACGGCGTGTCAACGACGGCCGAAAATTGACCCCCTATCGACGGTTGAAAATTGACCCCCTTCAGTCTTGTTGATCTTCAGTCGTCGGTGTTCTTGGCGGCGGGGACGCGACCGAGGTCGCGGTCTTTGAGT
>JBAVRG010000175.1:0-10094 GCA_049694795.1 Mycobacteriales bacterium | reverse complement strand
GGTCGTCGCGGCGACCGGGCTTGCAGGCAGCGGGCTGCTGCGCCGTTCGCTGTCGCGGCCCCCCGGTTCGGGGGCGTTCTACGGCCATGCCGCGGCCGTCGCGGCGACCTGGGCAGCGGGAGGGCTGGCCTCCGGTCCGCCGCACCTCGGCAGGGAGCGCGGGTCCACGGGACGGCTGCGCCGGCCGGTCGCCGTACCGGTCGTGACCGGGCTCGCTGCGTTCGCCGGTTTCTACGGCTGCGCGCTCGCGGCCCGCCGCGTTCCGGTGCTGTCGGACGCGATCGCCTCCGTCCTCAGCTACGCCGAGCAGGGCCGGACCCCCCTGGTCCTGGCCACCACGCTGGCCACCGGAGCGGCCGAGGAGGTGTTCTTCCGAGGTGCGCTGTACGCCGCCGTCGGACCGGAGCACCAGGTCCCGGCGTCGACCGCGGTCTACGTCCTCGCCACCGCCGGCACCGGCAACCCGGCCCTGGTGCTCGCCGCCGGGGTGATGGGGACGTTGTTCGGCCTGCAGCGGCGGGCCTCCGGCGGCATCCAGGCCCCCCTCCTCACGCACCTCACCTGGTCGGCCCTCATGGTGCGCTGCCTGCCACCGCTGTTCCGCGACCGCGCCCGGCCGCCGAAGCCCTGAGCGGCCAGCACCTAGGCTGATCGGCATGGCTGAGTTCGTCTACGTGATGCAGAAGGTGCGCAAGGCGGTCGGGGACAAGGTGATCCTCGACGACGTCACGCTGTCGTTCTACCCGGGCGCCAAGATCGGCGTCGTCGGTCCCAACGGCGCGGGCAAGTCCACCGTGCTCAAGATGATGGCCGGCCTGGACCAGCCTTCCAACGGCGAGGCGCGGCTCAGCCCCGGCTTCAGCGTCGGCATCCTCATGCAGGAGCCGCACCTGGACGACTCCAAGACCGTCAAGGAGAACGTCGAGGACGGCGTCCGCGAGCTCATGGACGTGCTCGCGAAGTACAACGCGCTGAACGAGAAGATGGGCGAGCCGGACGCCGACTTCGACGCCATCCTGGCCGAGCAGGCGCCGCTCATGGACGTCATCGAGGCCAAGAACGGCTGGGAGATCGACAGCCTCATCGAGCAGGCGATGGATGCGCTGCGCTGCCCGCCGCCGGACGAGCCGGTCGGCCACCTGTCCGGTGGTGAGCGCCGCCGCGTGGCGCTGTGCAAGCTGCTGCTGGAGGCCCCCGACCTGCTGCTGCTCGACGAGCCCACCAACCACCTCGACGCAGAGAGCGTGGAGTGGCTCGAGAACCACCTGTCGCGCTACCAGGGCGCGGTGCTCGCGGTCACCCACGACCGGTACTTCCTCGACAACGTCGCGCAGTGGATCCTCGAGCTCGACCGCGGCCGCGCCTACCCCTACGAGGGCAACTACTCGACGTACCTGGAGAAGAAGCGCGAGCGACTGGAGGTCCAGGGCAAGAAGGACGCCAAGCTCGCGCGGCGCCTCAAGGACGAGCTCGACTGGGTCCGGCAGAACGCCAAGGGCCGGCAGACCAAGAGCAAGAGCCGCCTCGCGCGCTACGAGGAGATGGCCGCGGAGGCGGAGAAGACCCGCAAGCTCGACTTCGAGGAGATCCAGATCCCGGCCGGACCCCGGCTGGGCTCGGTGGTCATCGAGGCCAAGGGCCTGACCAAGGGGTTCGGCGACCGGGTGCTCATCGAGGACCTGTCGTTCACCATGCCCCGCGGCGGCATCGTCGGCATCATCGGCCCCAACGGCGTCGGCAAGACCACTCTCTTCAAGACGATCGTGGGCATCGAGCAGCCCGACGCGGGCGAGGTCAAGATCGGCGAGACCGTCAAGCTCTCGTACGTCGACCAGTCCCGCGCCGGCCTCGACCCCGCCAAGACGGTGTGGCAGGCGGTCTCGGACGGGCTCGACTACATCAACGTCGGCCAGCAGGAGATGCCGTCGCGGGCCTACATCGGGGCGTTCGGCTTCAAGGGGCCGGACCAGCAGAAGCCCACCGGCGTGCTCTCCGGTGGTGAGCGCAACCGCCTCAACCTGGCGCTCACCCTCAAGGAGGGCGGCAACGTCCTGCTGCTCGACGAGCCCACCAACGACCTCGACGTCGAGACCCTCGGCTCGCTCGAGAACGCGCTGCTGGAGTTCCCCGGCTGCGCCGTCGTGATCTCCCACGACCGGTGGTTCCTCGACCGCGTCGCGACCCACATCCTCGCGTGGGAGGGCGACGACGAGAACCCCGCCAAGTGGTACTGGTTCGAGGGCAACTTCGAGTCGTACGAGAAGAACAAGGTGGAGCGGCTCGGTCAGGACGCGGCCCGTCCGCACCGGGTGACCTACCGCAAGCTCACCCGCGACTGACCGAGGCGGTCAGGGCGACGATGGGTGCCGGTGGAGGGCCGCCGGACGGGCGCTACCGTCTGCCGCTGAGCGGCGGGATGACGCTGCTCCACGACGAAGGGCAGCAGATGACCGACAGCACGACAGCCGTGGACGCGCCCACCGTCGAGTCCACCGTCAAGCCCACGGGGCTCAAGGCCAAGGCCGGCGAGGTCGGCCTGAAGGTCTACCTGAAGGCGCCGCAGCCCGCCCAGAACGCGATGCTCCAGGGCTTCCTGAAGGCCCAGCCCGTTGTCGCGAAGGTGTCCCCGCACGGCAAGCGGATCCTGGGAGGCGGCCTCGGGGTCCTCGTCCTGCGCCAGCTCCGCCGCCGCGGCCGGTAGGCCCCCCGCACCTGCCGTCGAGGGTCGCGGCAGGCCCCACCTCCCAGTCGGGAAAGGGGCCTGACGCGACCTTCGTCATGTGTCGACAGGCGAATCGGTCCCGCCGTGGGCTCACAAGTCCCGCGTTCGTGACGACAGGCCCGTGCGCGGCCGCCCTCCCCTCGCAGCGCGGCGGGCCGAAGGTCCTGCGGGCGAGCCCCCCGCTGTGATCATGCTCACCTAGTCCACCTCGGCCACGAGGCGCGGCATTCGGGCTCCTCGGGAGGGGACAAGCCGCCCGCGTGGGGCCATTCGCTCCGGTCACTGATGCGGACGGACCTGTCACGGGTGGTTTCCGCTGCTGATACCGAAAGGCCATGTAGGCGGCTGAGCCCGGGGACGAGTCTGTGTCTGCGCCCCCGAGAGGTGGGGGTCCGGACAGCCGGAGGACATGCGTGAGCAGCCCCACCCAGTCGACGACCCTCCCCACCGCTGCGGTCGACGTCCCGGAGCTGCACTTCGCCCACGGACTGCCCGGCTTCCCCGGCGCGCGTCGCTTCGCCCTGGTGCGCTGGGGCGCCGAGGGTCCCTACTCCCTCATGGTCGACCTCGACAACCCGGACGTGCGCTTCCTCGTCATGCCGCCGTTCGTGTTCTTCCCCGACTACGTCGTCGACCTCGACGACGCGATCGCGGCGAAGATCCACCTCGACAAGCCCGAGGACTGCCTGCTGCTGGTGATCGTGACCCTCGGCGCGTCGGCCGAGGAGGCCACCGCCAACCTGCTCGGACCGGTCGTCATCAACCTGCAGACCCGCGAAGGGATGCAGGCCGTGCTCGCCGAGTCCGGCTACAGCACTCGCGTCCACCTGCGCTCGACCACCGCGGCCTAGTCGTTTCCAAGGAAGGAACACCGCCATGCTCGTCCTGACCCGCCGCAAGAACCAGAGCATCGTCATCGGTGACGGGATCATCGTCACCGTCCTCGACGTCAAGGGCGACCAGATCCGCCTGGGCATCACCGCCCCGCGCGACGTCCAGGTCTACCGCGAGGAGCTGCTCGCCGCCCTCACGGACGCCAACACCTCCGCAGTCCTCACCGAGGGGGCGGCCCCCGTCGTGCCGCCCGCGCCACCGCGCACCGCGTCGTACCTGCGACGCGCCCGTCGCGCTGCCTGACCTTCCTCACCGCGCCGCACGACCCTCCGCCCCCCGCCAGGAGACCTACGTGAACGTGACCCCGCTCACCGACGAGGCCAGGTCGCTCGTCGAGATCCACCTGCCGCTCGTGCGGCACGTGCTCGCTGGTGTGGCGGCGCACTACCCCCGGCACGCCGACCGCGAGGAGCTCGCGCAGGCTGCGGCCCTCGGCCTCGTCGAGGCGGCGGCCCGCTACGACGCCTCGCGCGGCGTCCCCTTCGACCGCTGGGCCGCCTTGCGGATCCGCGGTGCCATCGTCGACGCCGTCCGCGCCCTCGACTTCGCTCCCCGCATGCTCCGGTCGGCAGCCCGTGACGCCGAGACCGCCCGCGCGGACCTGGAGGGTCGCCTCGGTCGCACGCCCACTCTCGAGGAGACCGCCCAGCACATGGGGGTGCCGGCCGCGGAGCTCGCCGCGCTGCAGGGCAAGGTGCACCGCTCGCTGGTGCTCTCGCTCGACGCGCCGCACGGCGAGCAGGACGGCGACCCGCTCACCCTCGGCAGCGGTCTCATCGACGAGGTGCAGCTGCAGCCGGTCGAGGTCCTCGAGCAGCGCGAGCGCGCCCGCTACGTCCGGGATGCCCTGGGCTGCCTGCCGGAGCGCCTGCAGCAGGTCGTGGTCGGCTACTTCCTCGAGGGCCGCTCGTCGGCCGAGCTGGCCGCCGAGCTGGGCGTCACCGAGTCGCGGGTGTCGCAGATGCGCACCGAGGCGCTCGGTCTCATGCGCGCGGGCATCGAGTCCCAGTACGACGACGACCGGGGCGGCAAGGCTGACGCCACCCGCACCGCGTACCGCCAGGCGGCGTTCTCCGCCGAGCTGGCCGCGCGCTCGACGTACGCGGCGAGGCTGTCGCGCATCCCTGCGCAGCGCCCGTCGGACCACGACGCCCCCGAGCTGCGGGCCCTTGGCTGAACCGCCCCTTAGGGTGGTCGGGTGACCGACGAGACCGTGACGGCTGCTCCCGCCCCTGCTCCTGAGGTCACCCATCGCCGGTCCTTCTTCCGTGAGCTGCCGTTCCTGGTGGTGCTCGCCTTCGTGCTCGCGCTGCTCATCAAGCACTTCCTGGTTCAGGCGTTCTACATCCCGTCCGGGTCGATGGAGCAGACCCTCGCGGTCGGCGACCGGGTGCTCGTCAACAAGGTCCCCTACTTCTTCCGCGATCCGCACCGCGGCGAGATCGTGGTGTTCAACGGCCTCGACAACTTCGACGAGGGCGTGACCCTGCCGAAGCCGAGCAACCCGGTGGCGCAGGTGCTGCGCAAGGTCAGCAGCACCGTCGGGCTGGGCGCACCGGACGAGAAGGACTACATCAAGCGCGTGATCGGCGTTCCGGGCGACCGGGTGATGTGCTGCGACACCGCCGGCCGGGTGGTGGTCACCCCTGCGCACGGCTCGCCGCGTTCGCTCGACGAGCCGTACGTCTTCCAGAACGACGACACCGACGGCCGCTACTTCTGCCAGGCGAGCACCGCCAACAGCTCCGGCTCGGCCCGGCAGGCCTGCCCGCCGGGGGCCGAGGGGGTGCTCGTGCCCAAGGGGCGGCTCTGGGTGATGGGTGACCACCGTGGCGACTCGGCGGACTCCCGGGCCCACATCCACGACAGCCACCAGGGCACGGTGCCGTCCGACAAGGTCGTCGGGCGCGCCTTCACGATCGTCTACCCGTTCGGTCGGGCGCGGCTGCTGCACGTCCCGTCCACCTTCTCCGGCATGGCGCTCCCGGCCGCTCCGTACGCGCTCGGGGTCGTGGGTGCGCTGCCGGTGGCGTTCGCGCGTCGCCGTCGTCGCGCTGCCTGACCGCTGCACTGGCGAGCCGGTGCCTCGCTACCCCAGCAGTCCGAGGCGCTGGGCGCGGCCGGCCGCGGCCACCCGGTCGTGCACGTCGAGCTTGCCCAGCAGGTGCGACACGTGGGTGTCCACCGTCTTCAGGCTGACGACCAGCGCGTCCGAGATGGCGCGGTTGCTGAGCCCCTCTGCCATCAGCCGCAAGACCTCGGCCTCGCGTGGCGTCAGCACCCGAGCACGGCCCGCCCCCTGCGCGACCTGCGCCTCGTCCTGCTCCCGCGCCGGAGTTTGGACGCGCGCCCACCGCGCCAGCCGGTCGAGCTCGCGCTGGAGCGGCAGGGCGCCCAGCCTGCGGGTGAGGATCAGCGCCCGGCGCAGGACAGGGCCGGCGTCGCGCCGGCCCTGCCGTGCGGAGAGCAGTGACTCGGCCTGGCGCCACAGCGCGTACGCCGCCGGGTAAGGCCGGGGCAGCGCGAGCCAGGCCGACGCGGCGGCGGCCCAGAGGTCCGGGCTGGGCCGTCCGGCCAGCCGCACGCGCTCGCCCTCCCAGGTGGCGGCTTCGGCCGCGGCGTCCGGTGCGGGACTGCTGAGAGGGTCGAACGGACTGGGCTCGATCCTGCCCGCGCGGGCGACCAGGCGTGCAGCTGCCGCCCGTGCGCCCGCCACGAGGTCGCCGTCGGAGGTGTCCCGCCCGATGGTCGCCCGGTCGGCTTGCGCGCGCATCCCGAGGACGAGAAGCCGACCGGAGAAGACATCCTCCCGGCGCCCGTCGAGCTGCCGCAGGGCCCGGGCGACGCAGGCCGTCGCCTCGGCGGGCTCGCCACGCAGGAGCGCGATCTCGGCCAGCCACTCGCCGTACCACTTGCAGGCCTGTCCCGGCAGCTCGGCCTCCGGGACGTGGGCCGGCACCCGGTCGACCGGGGCCTGCTCTCCGCGGGCGGTCGCCAGCAGCAGCAGCAGCGCCTCAGCGAGCAGCCCTGCGTGCGTGCGGGAGCCGCAGGCCGCCCACTGAGCTGCCTCGTCGGCCTCGTCCCAGCGTCCGAGCTCGCTCTGCGCCATGGCCGTCAGCAGGTGCAGGTGCACCTCCGTGACCCCGCGCCGACTCAGCTCCTCGATGCCGGCGGAGGTCACCTCGAGCACCGAGGTCAGGTCGGGGTCGCCGAGCAGCCGGCTGCCGGCGAGCAGGACGTACGCGGCGGCCAGGTCCTCGACCGCGTCGAGAGCACCGGCGACCTCCACGCCCTGCTGCAGCAGGGCCTCGCCCGTGACAGGGTCGCCGCCCAGGGTGCGCGCCGTACCCATGCTGACGAGTGCCGCGGCCCGCTCCGGCTCCGAGCCCGTCACCCGGGCGACCTCCAGGGCCTCTGCGGCCGGGGCGAGGGCCGCGTCGGCCTGACCGAAGAGCGCGAGCAGTCGACTGTGCGTCGCCAGCACGCGTGCCCTCTGCGGTGTCGGTGGCGTCGCGGGAACGAGCTCCACCCCACGCCGGCAGTCGGTCGGGGCCGGGTCCGCGAACGTGAGCAGCCGGTACCAGGCTCGGCGCTCCTCCAGCACCCCCGCCGTCAGGGGATCGGTGACCGGGTCGACGAGCTGCAGGCCTTCCTCCGCGACCGTCAACCCCACCGCGTGGTTTGCGACGCGGTCCGCCACCCGCAGGGCGCGCAGGATGAGCGCGACCTGCTCGGCCCGGTCCGGAGGTGGATGCTCCCTCAGCAACCCGAGTGCGCGCTGGTAGAGGTCGAGGGCATCCCGGTAGGCGTGGGCCCGCTCGGCGGCCTCCGCCGCGGTCAGGGTCCAGCGCTGGGCGGACGCGTCGTCTCCGGCCTGCTCGTGGTGGTGGACCAGCTGCAACAGGTCGCCGAGGTCGGGCGGCCTCGCCTCCTGCACCTGCGCGGCCAGCAGGCTCGCGTAGCGGGCGTGCACCTCGATCCTGTCCGCAGGCAGCAGGGCGTCGTACCAGGCCGTGCGGGCGAGCTCGTGCCGGAACCGGTAGCCGAGACCGTCAGAGGTCACCTCGAGCTGACTGGTGTCGAGCGCCTCTCGCACCGCGTCCCGCAGCTCTCGCTCGTCCAGGTCGGCCACGGCGGCGAGCTGGGGGTGCCGCACGGGCCCCGCCGCTGCGGCGACGACACCCAGGACCGTGCGAGCCGGGCCCGACAGGGAAGGGGTGGCCCCCGTCATCAGCTCGGTGAGCGCGGGTGGCAGCTGCGCGCCGCCGCCGGCAGCCGCCTGGCGGGCCAGTTCCTCGACGTAGTAGGGGTTTCCGGCCGCCAGTGTGTGGATGCGGCGTGTCACCGCGGCCTCGGGTGCTGCTCCCAGCACCGAGGCCACGATCGCCTCCACCGCGGAGAGGGGCAGCGGCCCGAGCGGGAGCCGCTCGAGCAGCTGGTCCCGCTCGGCCTCGACGACCAGCCGGGTGAGCAGGGGCGACGTGGGGTCGTGGTCGCGTGCGGTTCCGAGGAACCCGACCTGCTCGAGCTGTGAGCGGAGCAGGAAGTCCAGCAGCTCGAGCCCGGGCTCCGGCATCCAGTGCACGTCCTCGACGACCATCAGCGTCGGGCGTCCGGCAGTGCTGCGAGCGACCACCTGGCGGACGGCGTCGAAGAGCTGGAGCCTCCCGGTCGGCTGGGGCGACGGGGGCGGCTCGCCACGTGCCAGCTCGGGCAGCAGGTGCATCAGCAGCGGACCGGCGTTGCCGACGAGGCTGCGCGCAGCGGCGGGACGGCTGCCGAGCAGCTGGCGCAGGATCTCGGTGATCGCGCTGAAGGGCAGGGCGTCGCCGGTCAGCGCGGCGCAGTGGCCGACGAGGAGCTGAGGCGAGCCCCGCGAACACGCCTGCTCGGCGAGCTCCTGGACGAGCCGGCTCTTGCCGATGCCGGCCTCGCCGTGCACGAGCACTGCTCGCGTCGGGGAGTGCCGCACCCAGCGCAGGAGCCGGTCGAGCTCGGGGGCGCGACCGACGAAGGGTCCGGCTTCAGCCATCCCCCGACTATGACTTGCTCGTGGCGCGCCGGGAACCGTCACCCGGAAGGATTTCCTTGTGTATCAGGCCTTCTAGGGGACCAGCTCGAACGAGCTAAGGGGCCACCGGCGGAGAGATCAGGGGGTGCACCCGATGTCGCCCCTGTGCGCAGCGGGCATCGTCGGTCCTGCTCACGTCCCCGCCCGAGGGGACGTTCTCAAGGGGGGAAGTCATGATTCGTAGTCGCTTGCTGGCAGTGCTCACGATCGTCGTGACCTCAGTGACCGGTCTGCTGCTCGTCGCTCCCTCCGCGTCGGCGCAGGTCCCGGCCCCCGACCCGGTCGGTGGTGGGAACGGCCCGGTGGTGGTGCCGGTGACGCACGTCGTCCACGACGCGCAGGGGCTGCAGTGGTGGGCGATCGTGCTCATCGCCCTCGCGGCTGCCGCGCTCGCCGCGGTGGTGACCGAGGTCGTCGACACGCTGCGCCAGCGCCACCACGGCGTCTCGATGGCGCACGTCTAGGCGACACCGGTGTGGGACTGGTTGCCGCCGGCCGGGGTGGCGGTGTGGACCGTCGCCCTGTCGGCCTGGCTGCTGCTGCACGCCCCGGCCGCAGGGCCCTCGGCGCCGCACCGGCGCTCGACGCGGCGCTGAGGGGGCTGCTCAGTCCTCGCGGCGGCGGCTGCTGCTGACCAGCGCAGCCGCTATGGGCAGCAGGAAGCGCTCGACGGCGACGAGCGCTCCGGCGACGACGCCGACCCGGAGGGCCGCGTCCGTGATCGACAGGTCGCCCTTCACGAGCTGCACCGCGACGAGACCGAGCACCATCAGGCCGAGGAACCCGAGGAAGGGCGTCCGCAGCCTCACGACGACCATCCGACGACAGCGCTCCGCAGGACCAGCGCGAGCTCGGTGGCCGTGGCCGGGGCGGTGCGCTCACCGACCGTGAGCGTGCCCGGGGGCAGCCCGCAGGCGGCAGCGTGGATCAGGGCGAGCGCCCCGGCGACGCCGTAACCGTCGACCGCGACGGGGTGCGCCGCGCCGAGCCGCACCGGTGCCGGCAGCACCGCCTCGATCGCCGAGGCCAGGGCGGCCACCCAGGCCAGGTCGTCCGTCGGGTCCGTCGCCGGGAGCCCGGCGAGCACGGCCTCAGGGAGGCCGAGGTCCCGCAGCGCCGTGCGGCTCCAGCCACCGCTTCCGGAGCGGGTGCGGCGCGGCGCGCCCGCGCGCTTCGCGGTGGGGGTCTTCGGCGTGACGGGGCGGGCTGCGACGGGCCGGGGCGGCCGGGTGGCGACGGCGGCGGCTGCCTTGACGCCCTTCGCGTTCTTGCCCGAGGTGCTTGTCTTGACGCTTGCCTTGGGCGGCGGCGCGGCGGTCCTGGCTGCGGCGGCGCTGAGCGCCTTGACAGGCCTCGCCGTGGCCGGCGTGGCCACCGGCGTCGTGGGGCGGCGCGCCTCGACGACGC
>JBAVRG010000174.1:0-3703 GCA_049694795.1 Mycobacteriales bacterium | reverse complement strand
GCCATGAACATCGGGAAGGCGGGGAGCGCCAGGGCGACGCTGGCGACGGCGCCGTAGACGAAGATCGGCGTCCGGTTCCACGTCATCCCGCGGGCCCGCATGGTGATGACGGTCGTCGTGATGTTGGCGCCCGCGATCGCGCTCGAGACGGCGAACACGATGATGGTGACCAGGTAGGCGTCCATCCCCGGCGGAGCCTGGTCCGACAGCGGCGCGTAGCCCGACCAGCCCGTCGGGATCCCGCCGAGCAGCCCTGCCGACAGCAGGACGGGGAGCACCGAGACGATCAGCCACAGGCTCAGGGCGTTCAGCCGCGGGAAGGCCATGTCACGGGCGCCGATCATGATGGGCAGGATGAAGTTCCCGAACGGCCCGGTCACCATGATGATCGTGGCGATGATCATGATGATGCCGTGCAGGCCCACCATGGCGTTGTAGGTCTGGGGCCCGACGAAGTGCGACTGCGGGGTGATCAGGTTGGTCCTGATCAGCATGGCGAGGGTGCCGCCCACGGCGAGCAGGAGCATCGTCACGACGAGGTACTGGATGCCGACGACCTTGTGGTCCGTCGTGAAGCGGAAGTACCGAGCGACCCCCTGGTCCTTCCCCGCGAGGAACATCTCGTCCTCGTGCGTCAGGTCGCGGCCCAGGAGCCAGCGGAACGGGCCGTTGAAGGCCCCTATCCCGGCCAGGAAGCCGAGGACCCAGGAGGCCATCGTCAAGATCACCACCTGGTCGGAGCCCTGGTCGTGGCTCTGCAGGAAGTGGTGCGTCAGCAGCCACCCGATGAGGGCGAACACGCCTCCCGCCACGACGGCGGTGCCGAGGTTCAGGTGGCGCATCTGGCCGCCCGCAGCGGGGCTGAGCACCGGCGCGTCCGCGACGTCAGTCATGTCGGCTACCTCCGGCTCGAGCTCAACCACGTCGAGAACTGGTCTGCGGTCACCACGTGCACCTGGGTCTGCATCTGCGAGTGCAGCAGCCCGCACAGCTCGGCGCACCGGACGTCGAAGACCCCCAGCCGGTTCGGCACGACACTGGCCTTCGTCGTCTTCCCGGGGTTGGCGTCGACCTTGACGCCCATCTGCACGACCCAGAAGGAGTGGATGACGTCGTCGCTCTTGACGTGGAAGACGACAGGGCGGTTGACCGGCAGGTAGAGCTGGTCGGACTCGACGCCGCCCTCCCCCGGGTAGGCGAACGTCCACACCCACTGCTGGCCGGTGACGTCGACGACCAGCGCGTTCGGAGACTCGGCCGCAGCCGAGACCGTCGGGATCTCCGCGAGACCCCAGATGAGCAGGAACACGCAGAGCAGGCTGGAGGCCAGCAGCCACAGCGCGGTGGCCGGACCGCTGCCGCGCAGCGGCGGACCGTCGGTGTCGGGACGCTCCGCTCCCCGCCAGCGCCAGGCGAACAGGCTGTACGCAGCGATCGCCCACACCAGCGCGGCCACGGGGGCCGCTGCGACGGAGAAGGCGGTCATCGTGTCCTCGATGGCCCGCATCGTCGGGGACGCCGGCGAGCCCATGAGCCGCGCCGGCACCGTCAGCGCGAAGATCACCAGTACGACGGTGAGAACCGCCCACAGCGCAGCGATGCGGCGGTGGTCGCGATCCCGGTGGAGCGCCCGGAACCGCTCTCCCAGTGTCAGCTGGCGGCCTGCGCCTTCGTCGGGCGTCCCGTCGAGCGTCCCGTCGAGCGTGGTCATCTCAGGCGACCGTCAGGGTGCCGGACATGTAGCCACGGGTGGCCATGGGGCCGCCGAAGCGTGCGTAGTAGCCGTCGCCGCACGGGAACTCGCAGTTCCAGACGTACTGGCCCTTGCCACCGGTCACGAAGGAGAACGTGACGACGTGCGGGGCGGGGTAGGCCGATCCCTTGGCAGGCGGCGCGTCGTCGTCCTCAGCCGGCAGGGGCACGCTGATGAACAGGGAGTCCTGGTTCGTCGACAGGCTGTGGAGCGTGAAGGTGTGACCGACCTTGTCCGGGTTGATGCCCGTCACGGTCTTGCCGTCGACGACGGCTGTGCCACCGACGGTGCCCTGCACCTTCGCGAAGTACGGGTTGGTGATGGTGCCGCCGGTGTCGTACTGCTTCACCGTGACGGTCACGAGGCTGTGCGCCGGGACGCTCAGGTTGGTGGACGGGCCGTAGGTGACCCAGTCCGGGTGCACCCCGCCGCCCTTGCCGTGCACGCCCTGCTCGCTGTCGGGGTAGGTCGACAGGTCCAGGAAGGCGTGCGGCAGCGGGCCCTTCGCTGTGCTCGTTGACCCCACCAGCTTGGCCCGGTACACCGCGGGCGGGGCGCTGCCCCAGGCGAGGACCCCGCCGGTGGCGGCGACGACGGCCGCCCCGCCAAGGACGGCGAGGACCGGTCCGACTGCTGAGCGCTGGGTCTTCATGCATCCCCCTTGCCGCCATCGACTCACGTCGCGCCGACCGCACGTTCCCCCCAACACAAAGAACTCCCACTGCGGCGAGCGATACATGACAGCTCTTCCCGCCATTTCCTGGGGAAGCCGGAAGTCCTAGCATCACGTCGTGGATGGCCTCTCAGAACTGGGGCGGGCCTGGACGTTCGACCCCGTGGTCGCGCTTCCCCTTGTGGGCCTGGGGGGCAGCTATGCCGCCGCGGCAAGATCGGTGTCGCAGCGCCACCCGAACCGTCCGTGGCCCCGGAGCAAGGCAGCCGCGTTCTTCGCCGGTCTCGCCCTCGCGTGGTTCGCGCTGCTCGGACCGGTCGGCCGCTACGACGACGTGTTCTTCTGGGCTCACATGACGCAGCACCTGCTGCTGATGATGGTGGTGGCCCCGCTCCTGCTTCTCGGGGCCCCGGTCCTGCTCGCGCTGCGAGCGTGCTCACCGGCGACGCGGCACGACGTCCTGGTGCCCGTCCTGCGGAGCAAGCCCGTGCGCCTGCTCACCGACCCGACCTTCAGCTGGCTGCTGTTCGCCGGAGTGGTGGTGGGGACGCACTTCACGCCGTTCTACGACGTCGCACTGCGCCACCGGTGGGTGCATCTCGGCGTCGAGCACCCGCTCTACCTCGGGGCCGGGCTGCTCTACTTCTACCCGCTGCTCGGCTCCAACCCCGCGCCTCGCCGTCCCGCACCGGCGCTGCGGGTGGTCTCGCTGTTCCTGATGATGGTGCCGGAGACGCTGACCGGCTTCTTCCTCTACATGTCCAGCTACGTCCGCTACCCGTTCTACGCCAGCGGTCATCGACCGTTCGGCCCCGGGCCGCTCGCCGACCAGCAGCTCGGCGGCGCGCTCATGTGGGCCGGCAGCATGGTCGTCGACGCGGTCTGGATCGCCCTCGGCACGTTGGAGTGGCTCAGCGCCGAGGAACGGCGGTCCCGACGCCTTGACGCACAGCTCGCCCAGGAGACCGCGGCGGCAGCCGTATGAGAGCCGTCCGGCGGTCGCACCGGGTGCTGCACACCCTCGGCCTGGCGCTCCCCGTGGTTGTCGGTGTCCCTGGCTGCCTCGCCGCAGGGTGGTTCGAGCTGACCCGCGCGCGCGCCGGGCACGCCATCGCTTGGGCCTACGTCTTCGAGTGGCCCTTCTTCGCCCTCGCGGGTGCCTACATCTGGTGGCAGCAGCTGCCCGGGCACGACCGGGCAGCTCGTCGCCGCACGCCGTGCCCGGAGCCGCAGCCGGAGACGTCCGCGCCCCCACCGCCGGAAGTTCCCGATGCGGA
>JBAVRG010000173.1:0-5558 GCA_049694795.1 Mycobacteriales bacterium | reverse complement strand
TCGAGCTGCCCGAGGACGTCTTCGGCGTCCAGGTCAACATCCCGCTGATCCACCAGGTCGTCGTCGCGCAGCTCGCTGCCGCCCGTCAGGGCACGCACAAGACGAAGACCCGGGGCGAGGTCCGCGGCGGTGGCCGCAAGCCGTACCGCCAGAAGGGCACCGGTCGCGCCCGCCAGGGCTCGACCCGCGCGCCTCAGTTCGCCGGCGGTGGCGTGGTCCACGGCCCCGTGCCGCGCGACTACGCCCAGCGCACCCCCAAGAAGATGAAGGCGGCCGCTCTGCGCGGTGCCCTCTCCGACCGGGCGGCGCACGAGCGGATCCACGTCGTCGACTCGCTCGCCGGCGGCGACGTCCCCAGCACCAAGACCGCCACCACGCTGCTGGCCGCGATCAGCGAGCGCAAGCACGTGCTGGTCGTCGCCGAGCGCACCGACTCCCTCACCTGGAAGTCGCTGCGCAACCACGAGGCCGTGCACCTGCTGTCGCCCGGCCAGCTCAACACGTACGACGTCCTCGTCAGCGACGACGTCGTCTTCACCGAGGCTGCTCTGCAGGCCTTCCTGGCCGGCCCCACCAAGGGCAAGTCGGTCAAGGCTGCCGCCTCCAGCACAGAAGCTGAGGTCTCGGCATGACCGACCTGACTGACCCGCGCGACATCCTGCTCGCGCCCGTCATCTCCGAGAAGAGCTACGGCCTGCTCGACGAGAACAAGTACACGTTCCTCGTCGCGCCGGACGCCAACAAGACCCAGATCAAGATCGCGGTCGAGAAGGTGTTCGACGTCAAGGTCAGCGACGTCAACACCCTGAACCGTCAGGGCAAGCGCAAGCGCACGCGGGCCGGCTTCGGCAAGCGGGCCGACAGCAAGCGGGCGATCGTCACGCTGCGCGAGGGCCGCATCGAGATCTTCGGGGGCCCGGTCGCCTAGGCGGCCGGATCTCCGACAGAAGAGGAACTGACATGGGCATCCGCAAGTACAAGCCGACCACCCCGGGCCGTCGTGGCTCGAGCGTGGCCGACTTCGTCGAGATCACCCGCGACACCCCCGAGAAGTCGCTGGTCCGTCCCCTGCACAACAAGGGCGGCCGCAACAACTACGGGCGTGTGACCACGCGGCACCAGGGTGGCGGCCACAAGCGCGCCTACCGGGTCATCGACTTCCGTCGCCACGACAAGGACGGCGTACCGGCCAAGGTCGCGCACATCGAGTACGACCCCAACCGCACCGCGCGCATCGCGCTGCTGCACTACGCGGACGGCGAGAAGCGCTACATCATCGCCCCCCGCAACCTGTCGCAGGGTGACGTCGTCGAGGCGGGACCGAACGCCGACATCAAGCCCGGCAACGCGCTCCCGCTGCGCAACATCCCGACGGGCACCGTGGTGCACGCCATCGAGCTCCGGCCCGGCGGCGGCGCGAAGATCGCCCGCTCGGCGGGCACCAGCGTCCAGCTGGTCGCCAAGGACGGCCCCTATGCGCAGCTGCGCATGCCGTCCGGCGAGATCCGCAACGTCGACCTTCGCTGCCGCGCGACGGTCGGCGAGGTGGGCAACGCCGAGCAGAGCAACATCAACTGGGGCAAGGCCGGCCGCATGCGCTGGAAGGGCAAGCGCCCGACCGTGCGTGGTGTCGCCATGAACCCTGTCGACCACCCGCACGGCGGTGGCGAGGGCAAGACCAGTGGTGGTCGCCACCCGGTCAACCCCGCCGGCAAGCCCGAGGGCCGCACGCGTCGCCGCAAGGCCAGCGACGCCCTCATCGTCCGCCGTCGCAAGACCAACAAGAAGCGCTAGGGGAACCGACGTGCCGCGCAGCCTGAAGAAGGGGCCCTTCGTCGACGACCACCTGCTCAAGAAGGTGGACGCTCAGAACGAGAAGGGCACCAAGAACGTGATCAAGACCTGGTCACGTCGCTCCACGATCATCCCCGACATGCTCGGCCACACGCTGGCCGTGCACGACGGCCGCAAGCACGTCCCGGTCTTCGTGACCGAGGCGATGGTCGGTCACAAGCTCGGGGAGTTCGCTCCCACCCGCACGTTCCGCGGGCACGTGAAGGACGATCGGCGGTCGCGTCGTGGCTGAGAACAAGACCCGGCACCTGCCGGCCAACGCCGCGCTGGCGCAGGCCAAGTTCGTGCGGATGACGCCGATGAAGTGCCGTCGCGTCATCGACCTGGTCCGTGGCCTGCCCGTCCAGGACGCGCTCGACATCCTGCGCTTCGACGTGCACGCGGCGTCGGAGCCGATCGGCAAGGTGCTCGCCTCCGCGATCGCCAACGCCGAGCACAACAAGAACCTGGACCGGCGCGACCTGGTCGTCGCGCAGGCCTACGTCGACGAGGGCCCGACCCTCAAGCGCTTCCGCCCTCGGGCACAGGGGCGGGCCTACCGCATCCGCAAGCGCACCAGCCACATCACGGTCGTCGTGCAGTCCGTCTCTGACGAGACTGTCGGCGCCGGCAACTCGAAGGGCGGGGCCCGCTAGTGGGTCAGAAGGTCAACCCGCACGGCTTCCGGCTCGGGATCACCACCGACTGGACGTCTCGTTGGTACGCGGACAAGAACTACGCGGAGTACGTCAAGGAAGACGTGGCGATCCGCAAGATGATGAGCAAGGGCATGGAGCGCGCCGGTATCTCGAAGGTGGAGATCGAGCGCACCCGTGACCGCGTCCGGGTGGACATCCACACGGCGCGCCCCGGCATCGTCATCGGGCGTCGTGGCGCCGAGGCGGACCGCATCCGTGGCGACCTCGAGAAGCTGACCGGCAAGCAGGTCCAGCTGAACATCCTCGAGGTCAAGAGCCCCGAGAGCGACGCGCAGCTGGTCGCCCAGGGCGTCGCCGAGCAGCTCTCCAGCCGCGTCAGCTTCCGCCGTGCCATGCGCAAGGCGATGCAGTCCGCGATGAAGAGCCCCGGCGTCAAGGGCATCCGGGTGCAGTGCGCCGGCCGCCTCGGCGGTGCCGAGATGAGCCGCTCGGAGTTCTACCGCGAGGGCCGCGTCCCGCTGCACACGCTGCGTGCCGACATCGACTACGGCATCTACGAGGCCCGGACCACCTTCGGCCGCATCGGAGTGAAGGTCTGGATCTACAAGGGCGACAAGGTCATGTCGCGTGCTGAGCGCGAGGCCCAGGAGGCCGCGCTGCGTCAGCAGCGGCGTGACCGCCCGGCCCGCCGCGGCCCGCGCTCGGGCTCCACCGGCACCACCGCCGGCGGCACCGAGGCCGGTCGCGCAGCCGAGGGCACCACCGACGGCGCCCCCACCGAGGCTCCGGCCCCCGAGGCTGTCGAGACCCCCGCGGTCGAGGCGCCCGTGGCCGCCGCCGAGACCACCGAGACGGAGGCCTGACCATGCTGATCCCCCGCAGGGTCAAGCACCGCAAGCAGCACCACCCCGACCGCAGCGGTGCGGCGAAGGGCGGCACCGAGCTGACGTTCGGGACGTACGGCATCCAGGCTCTCGAGCCCGCCTACGTCACGAACCGCCAGATCGAGTCCGCGCGTATCGCCATGACGCGCCACATCCGTCGTGGTGGAAAGGTCTGGATCAACATCTACCCGGACCGCCCGCTGACCAAGAAGCCGGCCGAGACCCGCATGGGCTCCGGCAAGGGCTCGCCCGAGTGGTGGGTGGCCAACGTCAAGCCCGGCCGCATCCTGTTCGAGCTCGCTGGTCCGCCGGAGCCGCTGGCCCGCGAGGCCATGCGCCGTGCCATGCACAAGCTGCCCATGAAGTGCCGCTTCGTCGTTCGGGAGGTGGGTGACTGATGGCCGACAACCGGACCAACGACCTGCGTGAGCTCGGTGACGAGGAGCTCGTCGTCAGCCTGCGCGAGGCCAAGGAGGAGCTTTTCAACCTCCGCTTCCAGGTGGCGACCGGCCAGCTGGACAACAACCGTCGTCTGCAGACCGTGCGTCGCGACATCGCCCGCATCTACACCGTGATGCGCGAGCGCGAGCTCGGGATCGTCCGCACGGGCGGCGCGGCATGACTTCTGACAAGGGCACGAACGTGAGCACTGAAGAGCACCGCGGCTTCCGCAAGACCCGCGAGGGCCTGGTGGTGAGCGACAAGATGGACAAGACCGTCGTGGTCGCCGTCGAGGACCGCGTCCAGCACCCGCTGTACAAGAAGACGCTGCGCCGCACCAACAAGCTCAAGGCGCACGACGAGCAGAACAGCTGCGGCGTCGGCGACCGGGTCCTGCTCATGGAGACCCGGCCGCTGTCGGCCAGCAAGCGCTGGCGCGTCGTCGAGATCCTCGAGAAGGCGAAGTAGTCCGCAAGCAGTAGCGGTCCGTCACCGGGCGAGACCGACCCGCGAGCCCGCGTCCCCTGAGAAGGGGATACGGGGTTCACACCAGGAGACACAGTGATCCAGCAGGAGTCGCGACTGCGCGTCGCCGACAACACGGGTGCGAAGGAAGTCCTCTGCATCCGCGTTCTCGGTGGCTCCAGCCGTCGCTACGCCGGCATCGGCGACATCATCGTCTGCACCGTCAAGGACGCCCTCCCGGGCGCCGGCGTGAAGAAGGGTGACGTCGTCAAGGCCGTCGTCGTCCGCACCGTGAAGGAGCGGCGCCGTCCCGACGGCAGCTACATCCGCTTCGACGAGAACGCCGCCGTCCTCATCAAGGACGGCGGGGACCCCCGTGGCACCCGCATCTTCGGTCCCGTCGGTCGCGAGCTGCGCGACAAGCGGTTCATGAAGATCATCTCGCTCGCACCGGAGGTGCTCTAGCCATGGCCGGACTGTTCGTGAAGAAGGGCGACACCGTCCAGGTCATCGCCGGCAAGGACAAGGGGCTGAAGGGCAAGGTCATCCAGGCCGACCCCGAGAGCAGCCGCATCCTGGTCGAGGGTGCCAACCGCATCAAGAAGCACACCAAGGTCACCCAGTCGGCGCGTGGCTCCCAGCAGGGCGGCATCGTCACGCAGGAGGCCCCGGTCCACGTCAGCAACGTGCAGGTCGTGTGCCCGTCCTGCGGCAAGCCGAGCCGCATCGGCCACCGCCGCAGCGAGCCCGACACCAACGGCAAGACGCACAGCGTGCGCGTGTGCAAGCGCTGCAACGGAGACATCTGATGACTGCCACGACAGAGACAGAGGCTCGCGAGATGCCGCGCCTGAAGGCGCGCTACCGCAGCGAGATCAAGCCGGCCCTGACCGAGCAGTTCTCCTACTCCAACCCCATGCAGATCCCCGGCGTCGTCAAGGTCGTCGTGAACATGGGTGTCGGTGACGCGGCCAAGGACTCCAAGCTCATCGACGGCGCGCTGAAGGACCTGACGGCCATCACCGGCCAGAAGCCGCAGCTGCGTCGCGCCACCAAGTCCATCGCGCAGTTCAAGCTGCGCGAGGGCATGCCGATCGGCGCGAAGGTCACCCTCCGCGGCGACCGGATGTGGGAGTTCCTGGACCGGCTGGTCACGCTCGCGCTGCCGCGCATCCGTGACTTCCGCGGGCTGTCGGCGACGCAGTTCGACGGCAACGGCAACTACACGTTCGGCCTCAACGAGCAGTCGATGTTCCACGAGATCGACGTGGACAAG
>JBAVRG010000172.1:0-2132 GCA_049694795.1 Mycobacteriales bacterium | reverse complement strand
TGGGGTGAGTGACGGGGGTCGAACCCGCGACAACCGGGATCACAACCCGGTGCTCTGCCAGCTGAGCTACACCCACCACTGGTGCGGCGGAGAGTCTAGCCGTTCGTGAGCGCGGCCGCCGCGGCGGCCGCTTCCTCCGACGTCGGGCCGGGCGCGGGCACGAAGACGGTGGACCGGTAGTAGCGAAGCTCCTGCACCGACTCGAGGATGTCGGCGAGCGCCCGGTGCCCGCCCGCCTTCTTCGGGGAGTTGAAGTAGGCCCGCGGGTACCACCGCCGGGCGAGCTCCTTCACCGAGGAAACGTCCACCATCCGGTAGTGCAGGAACCCGTCGAGCGCCGGCATGTCACGGGCCAGGAAGCCGCGGTCGGTGGCGATGGAGTTGCCGCAGAGCGGGGCCTTGCCCGGCTCCTCGACCCACTCGCGCAGGTAGGCGAGCACCTTCTCCTCGGCCTCGGCGACCGTGACCGAGGACGCGAGCACCGCGTCGGTGAGGCCGGAGGCGGCGTGCATGTCGCGCACCACGTCGGGCATGCGCGCCAGCTCGTCGGCGGTCGCGCCGATGACGACGTCCACGCCCTCCCCGAGCACGTTGAGCTCGGAGTCCGTGACCAGGGCCGCGACCTCGATGAGCAGGTCGGAGCCCAGGTCGAGCCCGGTCATCTCGCAGTCGATCCACACCAGCCGGTCCGTCACCCGGTCAATCTAGCCATCGACCCAGCCTGCCCGATCTCGGTCCCGGAGTCCGGTTCTCCGCGGGCCGCGGCGTTAGGGTCCGGTCATGAGCCAGGCGGACGAGATCGGCAAGGCCTACGCGTTCACGGGCCCGGCGCTCGAGCTGGGCGCTCTCGTGCTCGGGGGACAGGCGCACCCGGACGCGCGGGTCCGGATGCCGCTGTCGATGCTGAACCGGCACGGCCTGGTCGCGGGTGCGACCGGCACCGGCAAGACCAAGACGCTGCAGCTCATCGCCGAGCAGCTCTCCGACAACGGGGTCCCGGTCTTCCTCGCCGACATCAAGGGCGACGTGTCCGGCATGGCGGCCCCGGGCACGCCGAGCGACCGGATCGCCGCGCGGGCGAAGGACACCGGCACCGACTGGCAGGCCAAGGGCTTTCCGGCGGAGTTCCTCAACCTGGGCGGCCAGGGGGGCACCGGTGTGCCGGTGCGGGCCACGATGACGTCGTTCGGCCCGGTGCTGCTCAGCAAGGTGCTCGGGCTCAACGAGACGCAGGAGTCCAGCCTGGGACTGGTCTTCCACTTCGCCGACAAGGCCGGGCTGCCGCTGCTCGACCTCAAGGACCTGCGGGCCGTCATCTCGCACCTCACCGGCGACGAGGGCAAGGCCGACCTCGAGCAGCTCGGCGGGCTGTCGACCGCGACCGCCGGCGTCATCCTGCGCGAGCTCGTCAGCCTCGAGGACAACGGCGGTGACGTCTTCTTCGGGGAGCCGGAGTTCGACACCCACGACCTGATGCGCACCACCGCAGACGGCAAGGGCGTCCTCAGCATCATGGAGCTGCAGGGCCTGCAGGCCTCTCCGCAGCTGTTCTCCACCTTCCTCATGTGGCTGCTCGCGGACCTGTTCCACGACCTGCCGGAGATGGGCGACGTCGACAAGCCCAAGCTCGTCTTCTTCTTCGACGAGGCGCACCTGCTCTTCGACGGCGCCAGCAAGGCCTTCCTCGACGCCGTCGCGCAGACCGTCCGGCTCATCCGCTCCAAGGGCGTCGGGGTCTTCTTCGTCACGCAGACGCCCAAGGACGTCCCCGCGGACGTCCTCGCCCAGCTCGGCAACCGGGTGCAGCACGCCCTCCGGGCCTTCACCCCCGACGACGCGAAGGCGCTGAAGGCGACCGTCGGCACCTTCCCCAAGAGCGACGTGTACGACGACCTCGGCGAGCTGCTCACCACCCTCGGCATCGGAGAGGCGGTGGTGACGATCCTGTCGGAGAACGGCGCGCCGACGCCGGTCGCGTGGACGAGGATGCGGCCGCCCGCCTCGCTCATGGCGCAGCTCGACCCGGCGCGGCAGCAGGCGATGGTGAGCGCGTCACCCCTGCAGGCGGAGTACGGCACGCCGGTCGACCGCGAGTCCGCCTACGAGAAGCTGCTCGCCAAGGTGGCGCCCCC
>JBAVRG010000171.1:0-4526 GCA_049694795.1 Mycobacteriales bacterium | reverse complement strand
CCCCCCGGACGACCACGGGCGGGCGTGCCCACCGGGGCGCGCCCGCCCGTCGCCGTTCCCCGCGCGGGCCTCCCGCTCGCCGGGGCGCGTGGCTGGTAGCGTGGGATCACGCCGGGAGAACCGGTGGTGTGCTCACCTGTCCGGGTGCAGAAGACCCCGGGCACACACCAGACGCAGAGAAGAGATGCCCGTGGCGCTCACCACTGAGCAGAAGAAGTCCATCATGGCGGAGTACGCCACGGTCGAGGGCGACACCGGCTCGCCCGAGGTGCAGATCGCGATGCTGAGCAAGCGCATCGCCGACCTGACCGAGCACCTCAAGCAGCACAAGCACGACCACCACACGCGCCGCGGCCTGCTCGCGCTCGTCGGGCGCCGTCGCCGGCTGCTGAAGTACCTCGAGAAGACCGACATCCAGCGCTACCGCACGCTCATCGAGCGACTGGGGCTGCGCCGCTAGGCAGCACGACGGGGAGTGCCCACTCGGGGCACTCCCCTCGTCGTTGGACGCCCTGTCCAGCGACACCCACACGAGCCGCGCACCCGGGGGCAGCGCCCCGGACCCGGTCCTCGGGAGTGGCAGCCGAGACTCTGGCGACAGAGATCGGCCGCTTCCACTGATGACCGGCTCCACGGGACTCCTCGCACCGGACGCGGCCCGCACCGAAGAGGAGTGCCCATGACGGGCGAGAGCAACATCTACGGCAGCGAGTTCACCGAGGCCGTCATCGACAACCCGGGTGGCGCCAAGCGCGTCATCCGCTTCGAGACCGGACGGCTGGCCAAGCAGGCCGCCGGCGCGGTCACCATCTACCAGGGCGACACCCTGGTGATGTCCGCGACCACCGCGAGCAAGAAGCCGAAGGAGCACTTCGACTTCTTCCCGCTCACGGTCGACGTCGAGGAGCGCATGTACGCCGCGGGTCGCATCCCGGGCAGCTTCTTCCGCCGCGAGGGCCGGCCCTCCGAGGACGCGATCCTCACCTGCCGCCTCACCGACCGCCCGCTGCGCCCGTCCTTCAAGAAGGGCCTGCGCAACGAGGTCCAGGTCGTGTCGACCGTCCTGTCGCTCGACCCCGACCACCTGTACGACGTCCTCGCCATCAACTCCGCGGCCGCCTCGGTGCTGCTGTCCGGCCTGCCGTTCACCGGCCCGGTCGGCGCCACCCGCGTCGCGTGCATCAACGGCGAGTGGGTGGCGTTCCCGACGCACTCCGAGCTCGAGGACGCCACCTTCGACATGATCGTCGCCGGGCGCCTGCTCGAGGACGGCGACGTCGCGATCATGATGGTCGAGGCCGAGGCCACCAAGAACGTCTACGAGGTCGTCAACGGCGGGGGCACCGCCCCCACCGAGGAGATCGTCGCCGCGGGCCTCGAGGCCGCCAAGCCGGCCATCGCGGCCGTCTGCCGGGCGCAGAACGAGCTCAAGGCGAAGTCGCCGAAGGAGCCGATCGAGTTCCCGGTCTTCCTGGAGTACCAGGACGACGTCTACGACGCCGTCGTCGCGGCCGTCGAGGCCGAGCTGACCACGGTCATGCAGATCGCTGGCAAGCAGGAGCGCGAGAGCGCCACCGACGAGCTCAAGGCCAAGGTCGTCGAGGACCTCGCGCCGAAGTTCGAGGGCCGCGAGGGCGAGATCAGCGCCGCGTTCCGCTCGGTCACCAAGAAGGTCGTGCGCAAGCGCGTCGTCAACGACAAGGTGCGCATCGACGGCCGTGGGCTGGAGGACATCCGCCAGCTGGCCGCCGAGGTCGAGGTGCTGCCGCGCGTGCACGGCAGCGCGCTGTTCGAGCGCGGTGAGACGCAGATCCTCGGCGTCACGACGCTCAACATGCTGCGCATGGAGCAGATGATCGACACGCTCAACCCCGAGAACCGCAAGCGCTACATGCACAACTACAACTTCCCGCCGTACTCCACCGGCGAGACCGGCCGCGTTGGCTCGCCCAAGCGCCGCGAGATCGGCCACGGCGCGCTCGCCGAGCGGGCGCTCGTGCCGGTGCTGCCGAGCCGCGAGGAGTTCCCCTACGCCATCCGCCAGGTCTCCGAGGCCCTCGGCTCCAACGGCTCCACCTCGATGGGCTCGGTCTGCGCCAGCACGATGTCGCTGATGAACGCCGGTGTGCCCCTCAAGGCGCCGGTCGCGGGCATCGCGATGGGCCTGATCGCCGAGGTCATGGACGGGCAGACGGAGTACGCCACCCTCACCGACATCCTGGGCGCCGAGGACGCGTACGGCGACATGGACTTCAAGGTCGCCGGGACCCCTCAGTTCGTCACCGCGCTGCAGCTCGACACCAAGCTCGACGGCATCCCGTCGCCGGTGCTCGCCGCCGCGCTGCAGCAGGCCCGCACCGCCCGCCTCGCGATCCTCGAGGTCATGAGCGAGGCCATCGACGAGCCCGACGAGATGTCGCCGTACGCGCCGCGCGTGCTCTCGGTGAAGATCCCGGTCGACAAGATCGGTGAGGTCATCGGCCCGAAGGGCAAGATGATCAACCAGATCCAGGCCGACACCGGTGCGGACATCACGGTGGAGGACGACGGCACCATCTACATCGGTGCCACCAGCGGCACGGCGGCCGAGGCCGCGCTGTCGGTGATCAACCAGATCGCCAACCCGACGATGCCGAAGGTCGGCGAGCGGTTCCTGGGGACGGTCGTCAAGACCGCCGCCTTCGGCGCCTTCGTCTCGCTGGTCCCCGGCCGCGACGGCCTGGTGCACATCAGCAAGCTCGGCAACGGCAAGCGCATCGGCAAGGTCGAGGACGTGGTCAACGTCGGCGACAAGCTGCAGGTCGAGATCACCGAGATCGACCAGCGCGGCAAGATCAGCCTGACCCCCGTGCAGAACGAGGGTGCCGCCGAGCCTGCCGCGGCGGAGTAGGTCCTTTGACGCGCAGGTCTCCAGGGTTCCGCAGGACGGTCCTCCCTGGGGGCCTGCGCGTCGTCACGGAGGCGGTGCCCGGGGTCCGGAGCGCCGCCTTCGGCGTCTGGGTGGGGGTCGGCTCCCGCGACGAGGCGCTGCCCGAGCACGGTGCCTCGCACTTCCTCGAGCACCTGCTGTTCAAGGGCACCCGCAAGCGCGGCGCCCTCGAGATCGCGGCCGTCATGGACGCCGTCGGCGGTGAGCTCAACGCCTTCACCGCCAAGGAGTACACCTGCTACTACGCGCGGGTGCTCGACGCCGACCTGCCGCTCGCGGTCGACGTGGTCTGCGACCTGGTCACCGACGCGCTGGTCGCCCCGGCGGACGTCGAGTCGGAGCGGGGGGTGGTGCTCGAGGAGATCTCGATGCACGACGACGACCCTGGCGACGTCGTCCACGACGCGTTCGGCGAGGCGCTGTACGGCGACCACCCGCTCGGTCGTCCCGTCATCGGGACGGTCGACAGCATCGAGGCGCTGTCCTCCGAGACGGTCGCCGCCTACTACCGCGGCCGCTACACCGCGCCGCAGATGGTGGTCAGCGTCGCGGGCAACGTCGAGCACGACGCCGTGGTGCGGCTGGTCGCCGACGCCTTCGGCGACACCGGTACGGCGGCACCGGCCCCGCTGCGGCCGTGGGCGCCGCCCCCGGAGCTCTCGGGGACGGTCGTGGAGGACCGCCCCACCGAGCAGGCGCACCTCGTGCTGGGCACCCACGGGCTGGCCCGCGACGACGAGCGGCGCTGGGCGCTGTCGGTGCTCAACAACGCCCTCGGCGGCGGCATGAGCAGCCGGCTGTTCCAGGAGGTCCGCGAGAAGCGCGGCCTGGTCTACAGCGTCTACAGCTACTCCAGCCACCACCACGACACCGGCATGTTCGGCATCTACGCCGGCTGCTCGCCGAGCCGGGTCGACGAGGTGCTGCAGCTGTGCCGCGACGAGCTCGTCGCGGTGGCCGACAAGGGCCTGACCGACGAGGAGATCACCCGCGCGCAGGGCCAGCTGCGCGGGTCGCTCGTGCTCGGCCTGGAGGACACCGGCTCGCAGATGAGCCGCATCGGCAAGGCCGAGCTCGTGCAGGGGCACGTGCTCGGCGTCGACGAGCTGGTCGGCCGCATCGACGCGGTCACGCCCGACGACGTGCGCGCGGTCGCCGACGACGTGCTGCGCCGGCCGCTGTCGCTCGGCATCATCGGCCCGTTCCCCGACCGGGACTTCGCGGAGGTTCTCCAGTGACGACAGTGGCAGTCTTCGGCGCCAACGGCCGGATGGGCTCGGAGGTGGTGCGCGCGGTCACCGCGGCCGACGACCTCACCCTCGGACCGGCGTACGACGTGGGGGACCGGCTCGACCTGGCCGGTGTCGACGTGGCGGTGGACTTCACCCACCCGTCGGCCGTGATGGACAACCTGAAGGCGTGCATCGACGCCGGCGTGCACGCCGTCGTCGGGACCACCGGCTTCGACGAGGAGCGCCTCGCCCAGCTGCGTGCGTGGCTCGAGGGGACGTCTGTGGGGGTGCTCATCGCCCCGAACTTCGGGATCGCCGCGGTGCTGATGATGCAGTTCGCCGCGCAGGCGGCCAGGTTCTTCGAC
>JBAVRG010000170.1:0-6745 GCA_049694795.1 Mycobacteriales bacterium | reverse complement strand
TGCCAGGAGCGCGACCGGCGCTGCCTGCAGCAGACGGCGACGCCGGCGGCGACGGCGGCCGAGGACCCTCGTCCGGGTCAGGTCGGATGCCGTGCTGGTCGTGGGGCCGAGCGGGTCGTCGAGGTGGCCGAGCGGGCGCGAGGTCATGTCATGCCTCCGGGATCATCAGAGTGCGCAGCTGGGCGAGCGCACGGGAGGTCTGGCTCTTGACGGTGCCGATGTCCACCTGCAGGGCCTGCGCCGTGTCGCGGGCGCTCCAGTCGGCCAGGAAGCGGAGCGCCACGACCTGCCGCTGCCGCCGAGGCAGGCGACGCAGGGCCGCTTGCAGGTCCAGGCGCTCCTCCAGGTACGGGTCCGGGACGGCGTCGGGCCCCAGGAGGTCTCTCTCGTGCGACCGGGCGACGGTCAGCCGACGTCCGCGGTCCAAGGCCAGGTTCGTGGCCACTGTCACGACCCAGGGCTGGGCGTGGCCCTGCACCTTGGACCACCTGGCGTAGGTGCGCACGAGGGCCTCAGCGGCGATCTCCTCGCTGTCGGCTGCCGAGCCGAGCAGCCGGTAGGCCGCGCGGTAGGCGAGGACGCGCAGGTCGTCGAAGGCGGCGTCGAACGAGTCGTCTGCTCGCGCCATCCGGTCCTCCCGAGCCCCCGGGTCCCGCGTACGCGGTCCCTCGCTGATCCTTCTTACGCGCTACGGGCCACTGAGGTTGCCAACCGGCGCACGGTCGGGGCCTGGCTCGGTCGCACCACGGCAGTGGTGGGCGGCGCGCGTCAGCCGCCCGGCTGGGTCCCTGGCAACGTCCCTGGCAACGTCCCTGGCAACGTGGCCCTGAGACGACTCTGGGCTCCCTCTCCGTGGAGAGAAAGCCCAGGTCAGAACGGGTGCGCCGCCAGGGACTCGAACCCCGAACCCGCGGATTAAGAGTCCGCTGCTCTGCCAGTTGAGCTAGCGGCGCCGGTCGATCGAGGCGAAACAATAGCAGCATCGCCGCTCTCACCCGTCCAGGTGATGCCTGGGTCCTGCAGGCCCGTCGATGAAGGTCTCACGAAGCACCAACCCAGGGACGGGATCACCATGACGGCATCGACGCTCACGCAGGAACGGACCTCACCGTTCACCCTCGCCGACCGCTGCGACCAGTGCGGCGCGCAGGCGTTCGTCCGAGCCGTCTTCGTGTCCGGGGAGCTGATGTTCTGCGGGCACCACGGCCGGGCGCTGCTCGTGCCTCTGCAACGGGCCGCGATCCTCGTCGAGGACGGCACGGAGCTCATCAACGCCAAGCCGTCGCCCAGCGCGAACTCCGACTGATCCGCTAGCGCAGTCCCTCGGCCCGGCGCGCTGCCTGCAGCAGCTGGGAGTAGTCCTCCGGGTGCACCTCGGCGAGCTGCTCCAGCGCCGCCCGCTTGGCGCGCCGCTCCCGCACCTCGAGGTCGCCGCTGCCCGTCACGCCCAGCAGGGGAGCGCGCTCGGCGGGTGGCCGGGACGCCGGCGCCGCCGGACGGACCGTCTTCACCGCGGACGCTCTCGTCGTACGGGGCTTGGGGGTCGGACCTGACACGCACGTGGTGCAGGTCGTCGCCTCACCCTCGAACGCCTCCGCCGCGAGCACCTTCCGGCACCTGTCACACCGTCTCCAGGAAGCCACGGCGCCACTCTAATCGTCGCTGCGGGGTTGAGCCCGGGCCCTGTGTGCGGCAGGTTGCGTGCAACACCCCTGCACCAGGAGGCGCACGTGCTCGAGAGCACCATGCAGGACGCCCAGCTCACCATCTCCTCCCTGCTCGAGCACAGCCGCCGGGTGCACGCGAAGAGCGTCGTGCGGACGTTCGAGGGCGACCACGTCCGGGAGGCGACCTACGCCGAGATCGGGGAGCGTGCCACCCGGCTCGCTGCGGGGCTCGCCGGGCTCGGCGTGCGCGAGGGGGACCGGGTCGGGACGCTCCTGTGGAACACCCAGGAGCACCTCGAGGCCTACCTCGCCGTCCCGTCGATGGGCGCGGTGCTGCACACCCTCAACCTCCGGCTGTTCCCCGACCAGCTCGCCTACACGATCAACCACGCCGAGGACAAGGTCGTCATCGTCGACGCGACCGTCCTGCCGCTGCTGGCGCGGGTGGCCGGAGAGCTCACCACGGTCGAGCAGTACGTGCTGATCGGGGAGGGCGACACCAGCTCCCTCGGCAAGCCCGTCATCTCGTACGACGCCCTGCTGGCCTCCTCGGCGGACTTCTCCTGGCCGGAGCTGGACGAGCGGGCGGCTGCGGCGATGTGCTACACCAGCGGCACCACCGGCAACCCCAAGGGCGTCGTCTACAGCCACCGCTCCACCTACCTGCACTCCCTCGCCATCAGCGGTGGCAACACCTTCGCCCTCAACGAGCACGACACCCTGCTGCCGGTGGTGCCGATGTTCCACGCCAACGCGTGGGGCCTGCCGTACGCCGGCTGGCTGGTCGGCGCAGACTTCGTGATGCCCGGCCGCTTCCTGCAGGCCGAGCCGCTCGCCCGCATGATCTCGACGCTGCGCCCCACCGTCGCCGGTGCGGTGCCGACCATCTGGAACGACCTGCTCAACTACGTCGACGCGCACCCGACCGACCTGTCGTCGCTGCGACTGGTGCCCTGCGGCGGCTCGGCGGTGCCGCTGTCGCTCATGAAGGCCTACCAGGAGCGGCACGGGGTCCGGATCATCCAGGCCTGGGGCATGACCGAGACCTCGCCGCTGGCCGCGGTCGCGATCCCGCCCAGGGACGTCGAGGACGAGTGGCCCTGGCGCGCCAAGACCGGGCGGCTGTGCGCCGGTGTCGAGATGCGGATCGTGGCCGAGCCCGGCCAGGACCCGCTGCCCTGGGACGGTGAGTCCGTCGGTGAGATCCAGGTGCGCGGGCCGTGGATCACCGGCGCCTACTACCGCGACCCGGACCCCGCGAAGTTCGACCGGGGCTGGCTGCGCACCGGCGACGTCGCGTCCGTCACCGCCGACGGCTTCATCCAGATCACCGACCGGGCCAAGGACGTCATCAAGTCCGGTGGCGAGTGGATCTCCTCGGTCGAGCTCGAGAACGCCCTCATGGGCCACCCCGCGGTCCTCGAGGCCGCCGTCGTCGCAGTACCGGATGCCAAGTGGGACGAGCGCCCGCTGGCGTGCGTGGTGGTGCGCCAGGGGATGTCGGTCACGTCCGCCGAGCTGTGCGAGTACCTCGAGGACAAGGTCGCGAAGTGGTGGCTGCCCGAGCGCTGGACCTTCATCGAAGAGGTCCCCAAGACCAGCGTCGGGAAGTTCGACAAGAAGGTGCTGCGAGCCAAGTACGCCGAGGACGGCCTCACCGTCGAGCAGGTGTGACCGGCGAGCCGAGCGGCGGCAGCCGGCCGCGCGGGGGTAGGACCAGGCCATGCGCATCGTGACCCCGGACGTGCTCTCCCGGACGCTGTCGGCCCTGCCCGAGCCGGAGCCCCGGATCGTGACCAGCGGCAACGCCGCGACGCACCTGCCTGCGCTGGAGCTGGTCGACAGCGTGCTCGAGCGCTACCGCCTCTTCCTGCTCAACGCGCCGGCCGGCGTGCCTGCGCGCGCGGGGGTGGTGCTGGAGACCCCGTTCGTCGGTGCCGGGCAGCGCGACCAGCCGACGCTCGAGTACCTCCCCGCCAGGCTGTCGCTCGTGCCTGCGCTGTTCACCGGCACGCGCGCGCCGGACGTCGTCCTGCTGCACACCTCGGTGGTTCGCGACGGCACGGTCAGCCTCGGGATCGAGGTCAACGTGCTGCCCGCCGCGGTGGAGGCGGTGCGCGCCCGAGGTGGCCTCGTCGTGGCCCTCCTGAACCCCGAGATGCCCTACACGTACGGCGATGCGGTGCTGCCGGTGGAGGAGGTCGACCTGGCCGTCGAGCTGCCGTTCCCGCTGCCGGGGGCGACAGCGCGTGCTGGTGGGGACGACGTACCGGAGGTGATCGGTGGCCGGGTCGCGGGGCTCGTCGCCGACGGCGCCACGCTGCAGCTGGGCATCGGTGCGGTGCCGGACGCGACGCTGCGGAGCCTCGCCGGCCGCCGGGGCCTGCGCGTCTTCACCGAGATGTTCAGCGACGGCGTGCTCGAGCTCGACCGCAGGGGTGCGCTCGACCCGCTCGAGCCGCTCGTGTGCTCCTTCCTGTCCGGGTCGGCTGAGCTGTACGCCTGGGCGCACGCCAACCCCCGGGTGCGGGTGCTCCGCACCGAGAAGACGAACGACCCGTCGGCCATCGCGCGCCAGCGGGCCATGACGTCGGTCAACACGGCGATGCAGGTCGACCTCTACGCCCAGGCGAACGCCTCCCGCCGGCCTGGCGGCCGCATCTTCTCCGGGTTCGGCGGCTCGACGGACTTCATCGTCGGAGCACTGCACTCGAGGGGCGGCCAGGCCATCATGGCGCTGCCGTCCTGGCACCCCAAGGCGCAGGTCTCCACCGTCGTGGAGCTCGTGGACGGGCCGGTCACGTCGTTCCAGCACTCGGCTTTCGTGACCGAGCAGGGAGTCGCCACGATCTTCGGGCGCAGCCAGGCCGACCAGGCGCGCGCGATCGTCTCCGACGCGGCGCACCCCGACGCCCGTGACGGACTGGAGCGCGCTGCGCGGCGCAGGGGGCTGCTCGACCGGTAGAGACGCCAGGGCGGTGCCCCTGGCGTGTCTTCGTGCCACTCTCCGGTCGTGGTCGACGCGCAGGAGTTCTACGACGGGCTGGCGCAGGACTACGACGTCCTCTTCGAGGACTGGTGGAAGGCCGCCGAGTGGCACGGCTCCGTCGTCGCGGAGGTGCTGGCGTCACGTGGTGTGAGTCCGCCTGCCCGGATCCTCGACTGCACGTGCGGCATCGGCACGCAGGCGCTGCCGCTCGCCTCCTGCGGCTATGCCGTGACGGGCACCGACATCAGCTCACGCGCTGTCGCGCGCGCCCGGGCAGAGGCGTCGGCGCGGGGTCTGGACGTCCCGCTGTCGACCGCGGACGTCCGCGACGTGCGTGCCTCCGTCGCCGGCGTGTTCGACGCCGCGATCTCCTGCGACAACGCGCTGCCCCACCTGCTGACCGATGCGGACCTCGGCGCCGCGCTGCGCAGTGTCCGGGCGTGCCTGCGGGAGGGCGGGCTGCTCCTCGCGTCCCTCCGCGACTACGACTCGCTCGTCACCGAACGCCCAGCCGGAGTGCCGATCACCCTGTACGGCGTCGCGGGCCGCCGGCGCGGTGCGGGTCAGTCCTGGCGCTGGTCGCGCGGCGCGGACGTCGTGGACATCACCCTGTTCACGCTGGCGGAGGCTGACGACGGCTGGCAGGTGTCGGCGCACGAGACGAGGTACCGCGCCCTGCAGCGAGCGACGCTCACGGCCGCGCTCCTGGCCGGCGGTTTCACCGACGTGGAGTGGGTGATGCCAGGAGAGAGCGGCTACTACCAGCCGATCGTGCTCGCCACCGCGGGCGACCAGGCTCACGAGCGCGCAGGAGGCGAGCCCCGATGAGGAAGATCATCGTGATGATGTCCGTGTCTGTCGACGGCTTCATGGAGGGCCCCGACCGCGAGCTCGACTGGCACCTGGTGGACGACGAGCTGCACGCGCACTTCAACGAGGAGCTCGCCGCGATGGGCGCGTTCCTGGACGGGCGCGTCACCTACGAGCTGATGGCGGACTACTGGCCGACGGCGGACGCGGACCCGGCCAGCCCTCCGACCGTCGTCGAGTTCGCCCGCATCTGGCGGGAGATGCCGAAGATCGTGTACTCGCGGACGCTGGAGCGGGCCGACTGGAACACCACGGTGGTCCGGGAGGTGGTCCCCGAGGAGGTCAGGGAGCTGCAGGCGCAGCCCGGCGGTGACCTCGTGGTCGGGGGCGCGGACCTCGCCACAGCCTTCCGGCGGTACGACCTGGTCGACGAGTACCGGCTCTACGTCCACCCGGTGGTCCTCGGGCAGGGCAAGCCCCTGTTCGCGCCGTCGGACAACCCGGTCGACCTGCGGCTCGCCGAGACGCGGGTCTTCGGCAACGGGGTCGTCCTGCTCCGCTACCAGCGCCCCGCAAGCGCTCAGCCGCCGAGGCCAGCCGTCTCGTAGAAGCCGATCCAGGTCACGACGAAGCCGGCGAGGACCAGCAGCCCCAGCAGCTCGCCGCCGAGGGCCGCTGCGGTGAGGACGGCTGCCGCCAGGGCGGTGCCGACCAGACCGGCCCGGCCGTGCATCACCGGGCCTCGACGATCTCGCCGTCGACGACCCGGTCGGTTGCGAAGGTTGCCTGCTGCTCGAGCAGAACCCGGCGTACCTGGCGCCTCATCGCCCAGAACGCCAGCGCTCCCAGCAGGACGGCGCCCACGAGGAGCGCGACGCCGACGCCGAGGGTCAGCAGCACGAGCCGCGGCGCGAGGGTGACGGCTGCGATCCCGGCCGCGACGAGCACCAGCGTGCGCACGCGGTGCAGGTGGAGGTGGTCCATGACGGGTCTTCTCTCTCTGGAGGTGCACCCTCACCGTGCGCGCCGAACCTGTGCAGTGCCTGGGACCTTGGTGGGTGTTGGCCGTGAGCGCGTGCCGCCCCAGCTGTCACTCCCGGCTGAGCAGTCCGGCCCCGTCGCCGATCTACCTCTCGTGGTGTCCGACCCGCCGGCGGAATCAGAGGGTTGATGCAACGACGACCTTCTGGGAGTGGCTGTGCCGGGTGCGCGCTTGTCTGAGCATGACCGAGGGGTGATCGCTCGGGGGTGGGCGGCGGGGATGAGCATCCCGACGATC
>JBAVRG010000169.1:0-1852 GCA_049694795.1 Mycobacteriales bacterium | reverse complement strand
GGGGGTGCAGCGCTTCCGGCGCATCGGGTGACCGCCGGCGGCTGGGCCGTCGCGGGGGTGACAGTCCGCTGACCCGGCGCCGCCGAGTGCGGCAAAACCAGGCGACTGCTCGGCGGTTGCTCGCATAGCGTCCCGACGGCCATGACGACGACCCGGGCCGAGGCCGAGCTCTCCGCAACCACCCGCCCCGAGTCCGTGGTGCGCAGCGGCCGCCGGCCAAGGAACCTGGGATGGGCACGGCTGCGCGGGCCCGTGGTGTGGTGGGCACTCGCTGCCGCTGCCGCCGCCGCGCTGGGCGAGACCGGCGGCACCGTTGTCGCGGGCCGGCTCGCCGAAAGGCCGAGCGCCGGCCTCGTGCAGCTGCTCGCCCTGTTCCTGGTCGGGGGTGCGGTGCTCGACACCGCGGGCCGGACGGCATGGTCCGGGGTCGTCGACCGCGCGGAGGGTGGGCTGCGCGCCGACCTGCTGGACGCCGCCCTGGGCCAGCCCCTCGCGGTGCTGTCGGAGACGGCGGTGGGAGAGGTGCTCGACCGCGTCGACGACGACACCCACGAGCTCGGCCTCCTGCTGCGGCGGATGGTCTGGGACCTCACGCGGACGCTGCTGCGCGCCGGCCCGATGTGGGTGGTGGCCGGCCTGACCTGGTGGCCCGCCTGGCTGCTGTTCCCGCTGGTCGGGAGCGTCACCGTGGCCGCGGTCCGGCCGCTCACCGCCGAGGTGGCCCGGCGCAAGATAGCGGAGGAGATCGCGTGGACCGACCACGCAGCGGCGATGGAGGAGGGCGTGGCCGCGCGGGACGACCTCCGCTCCAGCCTGGGTCAGAGCTACCTGGTGCGCCGCTGCGCCGAGCTGTCAGCGCAGGTGCAGACCCGGGTGGCCGCCACCTGCCGCACGGCGAGCCGCCTGAGCCGCCGCGCCGGGCTGCTGCTGAACGGCCTGCTGGCCGGCAGCGCCGTGGCCGGTGTGGCGCTCGTGTCGAGCGGCCGGATGTCCACCGCGTCGCTGGTCACGCTGTTCCTGGTCACGAGCGCGTTCGTCGGCCAGATCTCCCAGGTCGCCCGGCACGTGCCCGACCTCCAGCAGGGCCTCGGCGCGCTGGCCCGGCTGCGCCAGCTGCTGTCGGTCGAGGCGGAGCCGACCGGAGGGCTGCCCGTGCCCTCCGGGCCGTTGACCGTGTCGGTGCGAGGTCTGTCGTTCGCCTACCCCGAGGGCACGTTCGCGCTGCACGACATCGACCTCGAGGTCCCTGCAGGGCGCACCACTGCGCTCGTGGGTCGCACCGGCAGCGGGAAGTCCACCCTGGCTGCGCTGCTCTCGCGGGCCGTGGACCCGCCTCCCGGCACCGTGCACCTCGGCGGGGTCGACGTTCTGGACCTGGACCTGCAGCAGCTGCGGACCGCGGTCGGCGTGGTGACCCAGCGCACCGAGATCCTCGCCGCAAGCCTGGCCGACAACGTGACCCTGTTCGCCGATGTGCCCCGCCGCGCCGTGGTCGACGCCCTCGCCACGCTCGGCCTGAGCGACTGGGTTGCCGGCCTGCCCGACGGCCTGGACACCATGCTCGGGCCAGGAGGCGTCACGCTGTCGGCGGGTGAGGAGCAGCTCGTCGCGTTCGCCCGGCTGCTCGTGCGCGACGTGCAGGTCGTCGTGCTGGACGAGGCCACCGCGCGGATGGACCCGGTCACCGAGTCCAGGGTCGTGCAGGCTGCCGACCGGCTGCTGGCCTGCCGTACCGGGGTGGTCGTCGCGCACCGGCTCTCGACCACCGCGCGCGCCGACCGCGTCGTCCTGCTCGAGGCCGGCCGGGTGGTGCAGCAGGGCGCCCGGGCCACGCTGGCCGACCTGCCCGGCC
>JBAVRG010000168.1:0-5167 GCA_049694795.1 Mycobacteriales bacterium | reverse complement strand
GGCTGGGTGGCCCGGCGCCGGGACCACGGCGGGGTGGCGTTCCTCGACCTGCGTGACCGCAGCGGCCTGGTGCAGGTCGTGCTGCACGAGAGCGTGCAGGGGGCCGCCGCGCACGAGCTGCGCGCGGAGTACTGCGTGCAGGTGGTCGGCACCGTCCAGAAGCGCCCCGCGGGCAACGAGAACCCCGACCTGCCCTCAGGTGCGGTCGAGGTGTCGGTGCAGTCGCTCGAGGTGCTCGCGCCGGCCGCGCCGCTGCCGTTCCAGCTCGACGAGCCGCACGTGGGGGAGGAGACCCGGCTGAAGTACCGCTACCTCGACCTGCGCCGCTCCGGGCCCGCGGCCGCGATGAAGCTGCGCTCGGACGTCAACCACGCCGCGCGCGAGGTGCTGCACCGCCACGGCTTCCTCGAGATCGAGACGCCGACCCTCACCCGGTCGACGCCTGAGGGCGCCCGGGACTTCCTGGTGCCGGCCCGGCTGCGGCCGGGCTCCTGGTACGCCCTGCCGCAGTCGCCGCAGCTGTTCAAGCAGCTGCTCATGGTCGCGGGCACCGAACGGTACTTCCAGATCGCCCGCTGCTACCGCGACGAGGACTTCCGCGCCGACCGGCAGCCGGAGTTCACGCAGCTCGACGTCGAGATGAGCTTCGTCGACCAGGACGACGTCATCGCGCTCACCGAGGAGGTCCTCGTCGCGCTCTGGGACCTCATCGGCTTCCGCATCCCGACCCCGATCCCGCGCATGACCTACGCCGAGGCGATGCGCCGGTTCGGCACCGACAAGCCCGACCTGCGGTTCGAGCTCGAGCTGGTGGAGGTCACCGACTACTTCAAGGACACCCCGTTCCGGGTCTTCCAGGACGAGTACGTCGGAGCGGTGCGCATGCCGGGCGGCGGCTCCCAGCCGCGCAAGCAGCTCGACGCCTGGCAGGAGTGGGCCAAGCAGCGGGGTGCCCGCGGGCTGGCGTACGTGCTGTTCAACGAGGACGGCACGCTCGGCGGCCCGGTGGCCAAGAACCTGTCCGAGGCCGAGCAGGCCGGGCTCGCGGCAGCGGTGGGCGCGGTGCCGGGGGACTGCGTGTTCTTCGCGGCGGGTGACACCCGCGCTGCCCGGGCTCTGCTCGGCGCCGCCCGGCTGGAGATCGGCCGCCGGCTCGGGCTCATCGACGAGTCGGACTGGTCGTTCGTGTGGGTCGTCGACGCGCCGCTGTTCGAGCCCGCGTCGGTGGCGACCGCCTCCGGTGACGTGGCGGTCGGCGCGGGTGCCTGGACCGCGGTGCACCACGCGTTCACGTCGCCGAAGCCGGAGTTCCTCGACACGTTCGACACGGACCCCGAGTCGGCGCTGGCCTACGCCTACGACATCGTCTGCAACGGCAACGAGATCGGCGGCGGCTCGATCCGCATCCACCGCCGCGACGTGCAGGAGCGGGTCTTCAAGGTCATGGGCGTGTCCGAGCAGGACGCGCAGGAGAAGTTCGGCTTCCTGCTCGAGGCGTTCTCCTTCGGCGCGCCGCCGCACGGCGGCATCGCCCTCGGCTGGGACCGCGTGGTGGCGCTGCTCGCCGGGTCGCCGTCGATCCGTGAGGTCATCGCCTTCCCGAAGAGCGGTGGCGGCTACGACCCGCTGACCGCAGCCCCGGCGCCCATCACCGCGCAGCAGCGCGCCGAGGCAGGGGTGGACGCCACCCCCGAGGAGCCGGGGGCCTGACAAGCGACGACGTCACCAGCGGCTGCGGATCTGCAGCGGGCCGCTGGTGAAGTGGTGGTCGTCGCGCATCCCGAGGGAGTCGTAGAGCGCCTTCCCGGCCCCGTTGTCGGCGTACATCCCGAGCGTGACCACGTCGCAGCCCTCCGCCAGCAGCACCCGGATGAGGGCCGCCGTCACCGCGAAGCCCAGCCCGCGACCACGGGCGTCCGGGTGCACCGCGATCGACGACAGGTGCCCGACGCCGGTCGCGCCGGAGGTGTCCGCGGCGCAGGCGAGCAGGCCGTCCGGCCCGCGCACGCCCAGCCACCGCCGTACTGCAGGGTCTCCGGGCTGCGCCGAGGCGGTGGGTGAGGCGACCTGGAGGAGCGGGGCCACGTCCTCGCCGTCGACCGGTACGACGTCGCGCTCGGCCGGGTGCTCCGGCGGCGCGGCGTCGGTCCAGCGGAAGTCCCACTCCGTGCCGTCCAGCGCGACCCAGGCCGGCAGCAGGGCAGCGGTGCCGCGCGGCAGCGTCACCGGCTGGTTGTTGCGCAGCTCGGGCAGCAGCTCCTCGACGAGCAGCGCCACGTCCGCAGGCGCGCCGAGCGTCATGAGGTACGGCACCCGCTCGTCAGCGTCCGTGGCGTGCCAGGCGACCGCGTCGTGCCCGGCCCAGCCGGAGACGTGCGGCCGCAGCAGACGGCCGCGGGCGTAGGGGTCGTGGCCGGTCGCGACGAGCAGCTCCGCGGCGGAGGTGAGGACGGTCAGGGCCACCTGGGCAGGTTAGGACCTCACCCGGTACGGCGACGCCGGACGAGCAGGCCGGCACCGAGCAGCACGAGGGCGAGCGCCGGGGCCGTCGTGCCGAGGCCGGTCGCCGCCAGCGCCCCGCTTGACGTCCCGTTCGCGGGTGCTCCGCTCGAGGACGTCCGAGGGAGGGCCGCGGTGACCGGGCCGCCGGCTGCGGCGCGGTAGTTGAACGTCCGGGTGCCCTCGACCTGCAGCGGTGCCTCGTCCGCGACGTCGCTGACGTTGTCCTGCGGCACCAGGCCGCCCGTCTTGGGGTTGACGGTGACGAAGGCCATGACCTCCTCGAGCAGGCTGGAGGCCGACGGGTTGCCGACGACCGCGAGTGGCACCGAGATCCGGTAGCCACCGTCGGTGCTGCCCGACGCGCTGGAGGTCGCGGACTGGTTGTAGGTGAGGTAGTTGGGCTTGCAGCCCGACACCGAGCACAGGTCGACGGTCGCGCTCCTGCCCGCGAAGAACTGCACCGGGCCACCGGCGGCGGTCTGCTCGGCCGACGCGAAGTAGAGCGTGTCGCCCATCTGCCAGCGCACCACCAGCTGGGCGCTCGCGACGCCGGCAGCGGCGGCGGCGCTCGCCAGGTCGCTCTTGGTCTTGACGGTGATGTCGAGGGTGGACGAGGTGCGCCGCAGCCCGACCGACAGGATGTCCGCGCCCGGCAGGTAGGTCCCGCCCAGAGGCTTGAACAGGCTGTCGCCCGCTGGGTCGGTGATCCCCCGGACCGGAGCGGTCGACTCGTAGGGCGCCAGCGGCTTGCCGGTGTTGGCGTCCAGACCGGTGTTCTGCGTGACCACGGTGTCGAGGGCCGCGCCCTGGTGGTCGGCGGCCGTGTCGGAGTTGACGGTCTGGGACAGCCGGTTGCTGGAGTCGGTGTAGATGATCCGGGCGCGGCCGTTCCGGGGGTCGACCACGAGCTTGAAGAAGTCGGCCTGGTTGCGGTTGCCCTGCCCGGTGATGCAGGCGGTCCCCAGCAGGCAGATGTCGTTGTAGTGCATCGGGTGCGGCGCGGCCTTGACCTGCGCCAGGACCGGCGCGCTCCCGTTCGCCCGCGAGACCTGGCTGAACCACAGGTCCCAGGTCTGGCCCTTCTTCGCCGAGGGGCCCTGGGTCCCCAGCTGCGCGAGGGTGCTCTTCGTGCCGTACCACGCGACGTCGAGGATGCCGGGCGCCTTGCCGGCCGCCACCCAGGGGAAGACGTTGACGTCGGCGGGCGCCTTGCTGATCTGCCGGGGCGTGCTCCAGTGCCGCCACTCGTTGTCCGCGCCGGGGGCGGCCCACGAGTACCAGACCTGGAAGGTCTTGTCGTCGACCCACACGGCGTAGAGGTTGCGCGCGCCGTCCTGGGCGAGGACGGGGAACAGTGTCTCGGGGCTGCCGGGCAGGCCCTTGACCATCTCGTTGTAGTGGAACGTCAGCAGCCCGGTGGCGCTGGGCACCCCCACGACCAGCGCCAGGCTGTTGCCGCTCTTGCCGGACGTCATGCCCAGGAACCGGCCGGTGTGCTGGTCCACCAGCGGGACCCCGTGGTTGGGCTGGTGCACGTTGTCGTTGGCGTACTCGCCGGCCACGGTGTAGGTGGTCCCGTCGGTCGTCATGTCGACCGCGTCGCCGTTGACCTGGTCCGCGTACTCCATGTAGTCGAGCGGCCGCGGGCCCTTGTAGGGGCTGACGGTGCGGTCGCTCGGCTGCGGGTCGAACAGCGCCATCCACTGCCGGTCGCCGACCGGGAAGCCGATGGCCGCCGGGTTCGCCACGCTCGTGTGCGCGCCGTCGTCGTCGGTGGAGACCGCGGTGAAGGAGGCCAGCGCCGCCAGGTCGTTGAAGAAGGCGCGGCCGTTGTGGGCGATCTTGATCTCGGTGTCGCCGCCGCCGGCACCGAGGGCGCTCTTGGTCGGCACCGCGCCCGAGGCCTGCTCGAGCTGGTCGGTGTTGGCGGGGAGGTTCTGCACGATCCGGTACGAGTCGCCCCCGTCGACGCTGACGTTCCAGATGCTGCGCTGGGTGCCGGTGCCCTGCGGCCCGGTCGCGTGGATGGCGCCGCTCCGAGGGTTGACCTCGAGGTTCGGCTCGCCGTAGACGTGGATCGGGTCGACGACCCGCGGCACGCCGAAGGTGACGGAGGGCTTGGCGGCGCCGGCGGGAGGCGCGAACGCGGCTGCGCCCACAGCGAGCGCGACCGGGACGACGATCAGGGCGGTACGACGCACAGCTGGGCCTCTTTCACGACGGTGTCCCGTCCCTTTCGCCAGGCGTGCCGGTTCTCCTGCGTGCCGCCGACGTAGGGTCGGGCGGGTGGAGAGCCTGTTCGACGCCGCCGAGGACGAGGCCGCGGCCCGCGTCGCCCCGCTCGCGGTCCGGATGCGGCCCCGCACGCTGGACGAGGTGGTCGGCCAGCAGCACCTCATCGGCCCCGGGACCCCGCTGCGCCGACTGGTCGAGGGCGACGCCCCGCTGAGCGTGGTCCTCTGGGGCCCCCCGGGCACCGGCAAGACGACGCTCGCGATGCTCATCGCCCGCTCCACGCGGCGCCGGTTCCGCGAGCTGTCCGCCGTGACGGCCGGCGTGAAGGACGTCCGGCTGGTCGTCGAGGAGGCCAAGCGCGCGCTGGGGGAGACCGGCGCGCAGACGGTGCTGTTCGTCGACGAGGTGCACCGGTTCTCCAAGACCCAGC
>JBAVRG010000167.1:0-2670 GCA_049694795.1 Mycobacteriales bacterium | reverse complement strand
GGAACTGGTCCGCGTGCTCACCCCGCTCGAGCTGCGCGGCGGCCTCGCTGATGGCCTGTGCGAGGCCGGTGTCGAGCACGCCGAGCTCGGCGTTGGCCCGGGCAGCAGCGCCCTTGATCGCCGCCAGGGCCCGGATGAGGGCGGGTTCGACGCGCAGTCCGCTGACCGGGAAGTTCTCGACCGCGCGCTGGGTCTGCGCCTTCCACAGCGCGGTCGCGGGGACCTGCACCTCGCCCATGCTGTCGTGCTCCGTGCGCCACTCGCTCATCCCCCCATCCTCCCCCCGCTGCGTCTGCTCGCACACGTGGTTCAGCTGCACACCCAGGGGGTCAGGTGGTCGGGGCGGGACCGATCGTCACGGGGGTGGGGCCCGGGTCGGCGGGGGAGGAGAAGAAGTCGTTGCCCTTGTCGTCGACCACGACGAAGGCCGGGAAGTCCTCCACCTCGATCCGCCAGACCGCCTCCATGCCGAGCTCGGGGTACTCGAGGACCTCCACCCTCTTGATGCAGTCCTGCGCGAGCCGCGCGGCGGGGCCGCCGATCGAGCCGAGGTAGAAGCCGCCGTGCTTCTTGCACGCGTCGGTGACCTGCTGCGAGCGGTTGCCCTTCGCGAGCATTACCAGCGAGCCGCCCGCGGCCTGGAACCGGTCGACGTAGGAGTCCATCCGGCCGGCGGTCGTGGGACCGAAGGACCCGGAGGCCATCCCCTCGGGCGTCTTCGCCGGTCCGGCGTAGTAGACCGCCATGTCGCGCAGGTAGTCGGGCATCGGCTTGCCCTCGTCGAGCAGCGCGGCGATCTTGGCGTGCGCGATGTCGCGGGCCACCACCAGCGGGCCGCTCAGCGACAGCCGGGTCTTGACCGGCAGCTTCGACAGCGTCGCGCGGATCTGCGCCATCGGCTGTCGCAGGTCGATCCGGACGACCTCGTCGTCGAGGTGCTCGTCGGTCACCTCGGGCAGGTAGTGGGCGGGCTCGGTCTCCAGCTGCTCCAGCCACACCCCCTGGGCGTCGATCTTCGCCCGCGTCTGCCGGTCGGCCGAGCAGGACACGGCGATCGCGACCGGGCACGAGGCTCCGTGCCGCGGCAGGCGCACGACCCGCACGTCGTGGCAGAAGTACTTGCCGCCGAACTGCGCGCCGATCCCGAGCCGCTGCGTGAGCTCCAGCACCTGCAGCTCCAGGTCGAGGTCGCGGAACCCGTGCCCCGTCGTCGACCCCGAGGTCGGCAGGTTGTCGAGGTACTTCGCGGACGCGTACTTCGCGGTCTTCAGCGCGTACTCCGCGCTGGTGCCGCCGACCACGATCGCCAGGTGGTACGGCGGGCAGGCGGCCGTCCCGAGCGACGCGATCTTCTCCTCGAGGAAGCGCATCATCGCCTTCTCGTTGAGGACGGCCTTGGTCTCCTGGTACAGGTAGCTCTTGTTGGCCGAGCCGCCGCCCTTGGCCATGAACAGGAACTCGTAGTAGTCCTTGCCCGTCGCGTAGAGCTCGATCTGCGCGGGGAGGTTGTTGCCGGTGTTCTTCTCCTCCCACATCGTCAACGGGGCCAGCTGCGAGTACCTCAGGTTCAGCTGCGTGTAGGCGTCGTAGACGCCCCGCGACAGGTGCTCCTCGTCACGGCCGTCGGTGAGCACCGACATCCCGCGCTTGCCCATCACGATCGCGGTGCCGGTGTCCTGGCACATCGGCAGCACGCCACCCGCCGCGATGTTGGCGTTCTTGAGCAGGTCCAGCGCCACGAACTTGTCGTTGGCGGACGCCTCGGGGTCGTCGAGGATCCGGCGCAGCTGCGCGAGGTGCGCCGGCCGGAGCAGGTGCGCGATGTCGCGCATCGCCGTCCGGGCGAGCAGCGTCAGCGCCTCGGGCTCGACCTGCAGGAAGGTCCGGCCGGCCGCCGCGACGGTCGACACCCCCTCCGCGGTCAGCAACCGGTACGGCGTCTCGTCCGGTCCGGTGGGCAGCAGGTCCTCGTAGGCGAACTCGGGCATGCCCTGAGTCTAGGTTTGGGGCGTGGAGCTGCGGACGGCGGTCGGTGACGCAGGGGTCCGGGTGCGTGCCGGGGCCTGGGGAGCGGCCCAGTGCGGGCTGGCCGCGTCCGGCGCGTGGGCGTTCTCCACGGAGGTGCTCCACCACCTGCGCCCCTTCTTCGCCTCGGTCGCTGCCGTCGTGGCGCTCGGCCTGTCCGGTGGTGGCCGGCTGCGCCGTACCGCGGAGCTGGCCGTCGGTGTCGCGATCGGGGTGGCCGTCGGTGACCTGCTCGTCGGACTGATCGGGCAGGGCGCGTGGCAGATCGGGGTCGTGGTCTTCGTCGGGCTGCTGCTGGCCGTCGCGGTCGGGGGGCGCGGGCTGGTCGTGAGCCAGGCCGGGCTGCAGGCGGTCTTCGTGGTGGCCTTGCCGCGGCTCCCGCACAGCGGGCTGCACCGCTGGCAGGACGCCATCGTCGGGGGCGCCACCGCGCTGCTCGTCGCGGCGCTGCTGCCGCAGGACCCCTGGCGGCAGGTGGTGCGGCTGCGGTGCGGCTACGTCGCGGAGCTGGCGGCGGTGCTTCGTGACACCAGCGCCGGGGTGAGGACGGGATCGGCGACCGCGGCCGCCGAGGCGCTCGCGCGCGGCCGGGCCCTCGAGCCGGCGCTGACTCGCTGGGACGAGGCCCTCGCGGCGGGCCGGGAC
>JBAVRG010000166.1:0-4035 GCA_049694795.1 Mycobacteriales bacterium | reverse complement strand
CGGTCGCGACGCAGTCGTCGGCCCCCGCCTCGAGGAGCCGGTCCAGGGACGCGCGCTCGCGGAGGGCTACCACCACGGGGACCTGCGAGCCGCGACGCAGCAGGTCCAGGTCCTGCAGCGCGGCCTCGGCGTCGCAGTGCAGCACGACCAGGTGCACCGCCCCGCTCTCGACCTGCTCGAGCAGGGCGTGCGCCGGCGCCACCAGCACCGCGAGCCCTTCACTGCGCAGGCCCTCGAGCAGCGCCGACCGGCCGCCCTCGGGCGAGGCGAGCAAGACGCGGGGGACGTCAGGCGCGAGGAGGGGCCGGGGGGAAGGGGTCTGCGTCGCAGGCACGTGACGAAGGTCGCAGTCCGACCTCGCGCCACGGTGACCTTCGGGTGAACGGCACGCGAAGGAGCGCTGTTGTGCGGATCCGACCATCCGGGGGGTGGCCTTGTGGCACAGGGCAGGAAGCCTCCACACTGCCCTTGAGGGCGCCTGCACCTGAACGGCGACGGCGCCGAGGAGGACCGGATGACCCTGGACCCCGCAAGCGATGAGAGCCGCCAGCTCGACCACGTCCGCGACGACCTGATCCAGGAGTTCGCCGACGTGCCGCCGGAGGTGGTGCAGGACCAGCTGTCCGAGGCGGTCCGCGCCTTCACCCGGGCCCCGGTGCGCGCCTTCGTCCCCGTGCTCGCGCGCCGTGGGGCCCGCGAGCGCCTGCGGCACCTGGAGTAGCCGCCGCTGTCCGTCCACTGGGTGTTCACTCAGGACGTGAAGCATCCGCACGTGATCGACTCGGCCGCCGCGCCCGCCGTGGCAGAAGCAGGTCCGGCCGCGCAGACCCCGACCCGCTTCCTCAACCGCGAGATCTCCTGGCTCGACTTCAACGCGCGGGTGCTGGCCCTCTCGCAGGACCCTGCGTCCCCCCTGCTGGAGCGCGCCAAGTTCCTGGCGATCTTCGCGACCAACCTCGACGAGTTCTTCATGGTCAGGGTGGCGGGTCTGATCCGCCGTCAGGAGACCGGTCTCGGGGTGCGCAGCGCCGATGGGCTCAACACCCGTCAGCAGCTGCATCTCATCCGCGACAGGGCACGCGCGCTCGCGCAGGAGCACGCCCGCACCTTCCTCGACCAGGTGCGGCCGGCGCTCGCCGAGGCCGGCATCGAGATCCTCACGTGGGACGGCCTGCCGGCCTCCGAGCAGCTGCGCCTGCACGGCTGGTTCCGCGAGCGCGTCTTCCCCGTGCTCACCCCCCTCGCCGTCGACCCGGCGCACCCCTTCCCCTACATCAGCGGATTGTCGCTCAACCTCGCCGTACTGGTGCGCGACCCGCAGAGCGGTGCCGAGCGGTTCGCCCGCGTCAAGGTGCCGGACAACGTCGGCCGGTTCGTCGAGGTGCAGGGCGGCCCGCCCGGCAGCGCGCGCTTCCTGCCGCTCGAGGAGCTCATCGGGAACCACCTCGGCCAGCTGTTCCCCGGCCTGGAGGTGATCGGGCACCACCTGTTCCGGGTGACCCGCAACGCCGACCTGGAGGTCGACGAGGACCGCGACGAGGACCTGCTCCAGGCGCTCGAGCGCGAGCTGTCGCGGCGGCGGTTCGGTCCCGTCGTGCGCGTCGAGGTGGGCGAGCACATGGACCCGCACGTTCTCGACCTGCTGGTGCGCGAGCTCGAGGTGACGACCGACGACGTCGTCGCCGTGCCCGGCCTGCTCGCGCTGTCGTCGCTGCAGGAGCTCGCCGCGGTCGACCGGCCCGAGCTCAAGGACCAGCCGTTCGTGCCGGCGACCCACCCGCGGCTCGTCGACGGCGAGCAGCCGGCCGACGTGTTCGCGGCGCTGCGCGAGGGCGATGTCCTCGTGCACCACCCCTACGACTCGTTCAGCACCAGCGTCCAGCGCTTCCTCGAGCAGGCCGCGAACGACCCGCAGGTGCTCGCCATCAAGCAGACGCTCTACCGGACCTCCGGTGACTCGCCGGTCGTCGACGCCCTCGTCGACGCCGCCGAGGCGGGCAAGCAGGTCGTCGTGGTCATCGAGATCACCGCCCGCTTCGACGAGCAGGCCAACATCCGCTGGGCCCGCAAGCTCGAGCGCGCCGGCTGTCACGTGGTCTACGGCCTGCTCGGTCTCAAGACCCACTGCAAGGCGCTGCTGGTGGTTCGGCAGGAGAGCACCGGCATCCGCAGGTACGCGCACATCGGCACCGGCAACTACCACCCTCGGACCGCGCGGCTCTACGAGGACCTCGGGCTGCTCACTGCCGACCCGGAGCTGGGAGCCGACCTCACCGACCTCTTCAACGCCCTCACCGGCTACAGCAACCAGACCGAGTACCGCGACCTGCTGGTCGCACCGCACGGCATCCGTGGCGGCCTCGTCGAGCGGATCCGGGCCGAGGCCGAGCACGCCAGGGCGGGGCGCCCCTCGGGCGTCCGCCTGAAGGCGAACAGCGTCGTCGACGAGCAGGTCATCGACGCGCTGTACGCCGCGAGCGCCGCCGGCGTCCCCGTGGACGTCGTGGTCCGTGGCATCTGCGCCCTGCGCCCGGGAGCACCGGGCCTGTCGGAGACCATCCGCGTGCGCAGCATCCTCGGGCGCTTCCTGGAGCACTCGCGGGTGCTGGCCTTCGCCAACGGCGGCGACCCGGAGTACTGGCTCGGCAGCGCGGACCTCATGCACCGCAACCTCGACCGCCGCGTCGAGACGCTGGTCCGCGTCAAGGACCCGGCCGTCAGGGAGCGGCTGGGCGCGATGCTCGACCGCATGACCGCGGACGAGGTACGACGGTGGGACCTCGACCAGCACGGGGCCTGGCACCGTCGGCCGGAGACGGGTGGCGTCGACGTCCAGACCGAGCTGCTGCGAAGCGCCCGGGAGACGACACCGCTGCCCTAGCCTGCCGGGCATGCGGCTGGGAGTCCTCGACGTCGGGTCCAACACGATCCACCTGCTCGTCGTAGACGCCCACCCGGGGTCGCACCCCGACCCGGTGCGCAGCCACAAGACCGAGCTGCGGCTGGCCGAGCTCATCGGACCGGACAACCGGCTGGGTGCGCACGGACAAGACCTGCTGCTGGCTGCGGTCCGTGCCGCCTCCGCAGCCGCGGAGGAGGAGCAGGTGGACGACCTCGTCGCGTTCGCGACCTCCGCCGTACGCGAGGCCGTCGACGGACTCGAGGTCCTCGCGGCGGTCCGCGAGCAGACCGGTGTCGACCTGGCGGTGCTCTCGGGACCGGACGAGGCGGCCATGACCTTCCTCGCCGTGCGGCGCTGGTTCGGCTGGAGCTCGGGACGGCTGCTGTGCCTCGACATCGGCGGTGGCTCGCTCGAGATCGCCTGCGGGCGCGACGAGCTGCCCGACCTCGCCGTCTCGGTCCCGCTCGGCGCGGGGCGCCTCACCCGCGAGTGGCTTCCCGGCGACCCGCCCTCGCGCAAGGACGTGTCAGCGCTGCGCGAGCACGTCTGGCAGCAGCTCGCAGCGGTGGTCCCGCAGCTCGACGAGCAGGGCATCCCGGACCGGGTCGTCGCGACCTCCAAGACGTTCCGGTCGCTCGCCCGGCTGGACGGGGCGGCTCCTTACGCGCTCGGGCCGCGGGTCCCGCGGCAGCTGTCGCGGCGGGGTCTGGAGGTCATCGTCGACCGGGTCGTCCACCTGTCCGCGCAGGAGCGGGCCGTCCTGCCGGGGGTGTCGTCCGGACGTGCGGCTCAGCTGGCCGCCGGGGCGATCGTGGCTCTGGAGGCCTTCGCGGCCTTCGGCGTGGAGCGGGCCGACATCTGCCCCTGGGCCATGCGCGAGGGGGTCGTCCTGCGCCGCCTCGACTGGCTCAGCGAGGAGCGCAAGGACATCTAGCCTTCGGGCTCCTCGAACGCGCGCGACCACGACGGGTGCCAGTGCGTCTCGGTGAAGCACTTCGTGCACAGCGGCGACCCGTCTGCGGCCGAGGTCGTGGTGGCGACCTCGCCGCAGCTCGTGCAGACCGGGGAGGGACCGTCCAGGTCCTCCACGAGCCGCAGGTCAGGTCGCTCGTCCATGCCTGCAGCGTGACACC
>JBAVRG010000165.1:0-8868 GCA_049694795.1 Mycobacteriales bacterium | reverse complement strand
GTGGGGACTCATTCGGCTCGGCCAGCCCTCCCACGTAGCCCGGGGTCACTCCCAGGTACGGCAATACGGCCTCACCCCCGAACCACCGGCGGACCCAGGACCGCTCGACGTCCATGAGTGACGGACTAGGCCATGGATGGTCAGACCTGTCGGACTGGAAACACCGCGGGCGTCAACCTCCGACATGCCCGAGACCTTCCAAACCACGAGGTCGCGCTGGCGTTGCAGATAGCCGAGCAGCATCCCTCGCTCGTCCTCTACGTAGGGAGTCAGCACATTCGACCGTAGCGTTCCTGCGCGGCACCCGAGGCGGCGACACGAGGCGCTGGAACGCCCTCATCTGCCGCTTGTCGCGGATCTAGCCGATGGCGTGACCTGTGAAGGCGTCGTTAGCCGCGGTTGGCTGACGACCTGACCCCGTTCAGATCACGGCAGCCGTTCTGGGTGTAGAGCGGTCGACCGTTCACGCCGTGACCCCAGCCGGCGTTCGCGATCGGCAGCGTCTGGGCGGTGGCGCGTTCGATGATCGGGATGAACTGGATGAACGTCGCGCCGAGGGCGTCGCGCAGGTGCGTGTCACCCGTCTTCCGTGGTCGGCGTTTGGCGGCGTGCACGGTGGTGAGGACGTTCCAGTCGACGTCGTAGCGATTGAGAATGTTCAGACCCTCGATGACCCGGTGGTAGGTGGGCCTGCCTCCCTTGTCGACCCGGTACGCGTCGTGCATCTCGGGTGGGCCGTCGATGGAGATCCCGACGAGGAACTCGTGCTGCTTGAGGAACTCGCCCCATGCCGGGTCGAGCAGGGTGCCGTTGGTCTGCAGGGTGTTGAGGATGCGTTGGCCGGGGCGGGCGAACTTCTCCTGGAGTTCGACGGATCGGCGGAAGAAGTCCAGGCCCATCATCGTGGGTTCGCCGCCCTGCCAGGCGACGACCACCTCGGAGGCGCCGGCGTGCGCGTCGAGCAGCTGACGGATGTAGGTGGCGTGCAGGTCCTCGGCCATCCGGAACCTGCTGCCCGGGTAGAGCATCTCTTTGGACAGGAAGAAGCAGTACTCGCAGTCCAGGTTGCAGACCGCCCCGGTGGGTTTCGCCATTAGGTGAAACGGGGTGACGCCCATCGGGCGGTGGCTATTCGCGGACGAGCATGGCCGCGGCCTCGCGTTCGAGGTCGATGTACGGGTCGCCGCTGACGTCGACCGCGACCCGCTTGATCGTGCCGCCGGTAAACGACCACGGCATCACACCGGGATAGTCGCTGGTCACTCCGGCGCCGCTGTCGCGGCCCACGCACAACCCCTCGCCGCCGATGACGAACTTGCCCGGTTGAGTCTTGATCGTCGCCTCGCCGACCTTCTTGTCGCCATGAAACAGCGTCAAGGTGCCGGTGGCCACGCCTGGCTGCACTTCGCCCTTCTTGTCAAACGACGCCCCCAGGATCAGGTCCTCGCCGGTGGGGATGTCCTCGTCGGCGACAACCTTCTGCTCCAGGCTGCCGACGTAGTCGTAGACGTAGTGCAGCCGGTGGTTCTTGATGTAGAGGGCATGTCCGCCGAACCGGGCGCCGTGCGCGAAGATCACGCCTTCGGCGTTCGGGGTCGGCAGGTCGACCAGGGCGCCGATCGAGTACGAGCGGTTGCGGATGTTGACCGACTGCGACTCCGGGACGTCGGCCTGGTCGGGGAAGTAGACGTAGCGGTTGCGGGGCGGCGCCAACAGCGGTCGCGGGGTCATCAGGATCTCGAACGGTGCCCGGTCATCCAGCGGGAACGCGTCGTTCGCACCGGCTTCAGCGAACCACAGGTGCACGAGTTCCCGTAGCTTGTCCGGGTTCGTCGCGGCCAGGTCGTGCAGCTCGGAGCGGTCCACGTCGGTGTTGTAGAGCTCCCACGTGTCGTCGTTGAAGTGGCCCCAGCCGCTGACTGCGGGGTGAGTGGTGACCGCTTTCCAGCCGTCGTGCCAGATGGCCCGCGAGCCGAGCATCGAGTAGAACTGCGTCGCGCGCGTGGATGGCGCGTCGGGCGCGTCGAAGCTGTAGCGCATGCTGACGCCGTCGAAATGGCTCTGGGTGTGGCCTTTGAGGGTCTTCGGCGGCTCGACGCCGAGAATGTCGAGGATGGTGGGGACGACGTCGACCGCGTGGTGGTACTGGTCGCGGACTTCACCTCGCGCTCTGATGCCCTGCGGCCAGGACACGATGCACGGGTCGCAGGTGCCGCCTTCGAACTCGTAGCGCTTCCACATCTTGAACGGCGTGTTGAACGCCATCGCCCAGCCGGTCGGGTAGTGGTTGTAGGTGCGGGGGCTGCCGAGCTCGTCGATCAGGGACAGGTTCTCGGCCAGGTCGTCCGGGATGCCGTTGAAGAACTTCATCTCGTTGACCGACCCGTCCGGGCCGCCTTCACCGGAGGCGCCGTTGTCCGAGACGACGATCACGGCGGTGTTCTCGCGCAGGCCGTAGTCGTCGAGGTAGTCCAGCAGCCTGCCGATCTGGTGGTCGGCATGGGACAGGAAACCGGCGTAGACCTCGGCCATCCGGCAGAACAGCTGCTTCTCGTCGTCGGACAACGTCGCCCACGGCTTGGTGTAGTCCAACAGCGGGAACGGCTTGCCGTCTGGCCCGGTCCGGGTCTCCGGCGTGCCGATCGGGTTCAACGGCGGGAGCTCGGTGTGCGCGGGCACGATCCCGAGTTGCTTCTGCCGGGCGAGGATCTGCTCGCGGATCGCCTCGTAGCCCATGTCGAACCGGCCCTTGTACTTGCCGATCCATTCCTTCGGCACGTGGTGCGGCGCGTGCGCCGCGCCCGGCGCGTAGTAGAGCAGGAACGGCTTGTCCGGTGCGACGGCTTTCGCGTCGCGGATGAACTCCAGTGCCTTGTCGGTGAGGTCCACGGACAGGTGGTAGCCCTGCTCCGGCGACCTGGGTTGGTCGACCGGGTGGTTGTCGTAGACCAGCTCGGGATACCACTGGTTGGTCTCCGCACCGAGGAAGCCGTACCACCGTTCGAAGCCGCGTCCGCTCGGCCAGTTCCGCCGGGTCGAGGCCAGGTTCATCTCAGCCTCCGGGCACAGATGCCACTTGCCGACCATGTAGGTGTTCCAGCCCAGCTCGCCCAGGATCTCGGGCAGCATGCCGTTCTCGGGCGGTATCGTGCCGCTCGCGTTCGGGAAGCCGACCGCGGCCTCGGTGATGCAGGCCATGCTGTTGCGGGTGTGGTTGCGCCCGGTGAGCAGGCACGACCTGGTCGGCGAGCACAGCGCGGTCGTGTGCCACTGCGTGTAGCGCACGCCTTCTTCGGCGATCCGGTCGATGTTGGGCGTGTCGATCAGACCGCCGTAGCAACCGATCGCGCCGAAGCCGACGTCGTCGAGCACGACGTAGACGACGTTGGGCGCCCCCGCCGGCGCTACCGGCGGCTGGAACGGCTCCCAGTCCGGCGTGGAGTCCCGAATGTCGACGTTGACAACACCTTTGAATGGCTCGTTAGCCATGAGTGGTACTCCCGCTCGTCGAGGCACGCGCCAGCGCTGACCGCGCGCCCAGGTCTCAGACCATGACCGGCGCCGACCGTGTCGACATCACCCACATCGGACGATCGGCCCGCGGCTACACCCCTTCGATGGCTTCCAGCCGTCCGGCCCGGACCGCTTGGACGAATGCGTGGAAGTCCTGTTCGTTCTGGTCGGCGTAGCGGGCGGAGAAGTCGGTGATCGACCGATCGAACGTGTCGCTCTTCCCGAGGTACTGCGCGATGGCGACGGGGTCGCCGGAACGGGCGTGCGCGCGAGCGAGGGTCCAGCCGCAGGTCCGCGCGTAGAAGGTGAGCGTCGCCGGGATCATTGTCTCGACCAGCGCCGAGCCCTTCATGTCACGGAGCTGGCGCCAGTAGAAGTGGCGCTGGACGTCCAGTCCTCTCGTCCAGCCGAGGAAGATGTCGCTCGCGGCCTGCATCATGCGCTGTCCTTGGGCGACGCGCTCACTGGACTGCTTGTAGCGGCTTTTCGGCAGGTACTGCTCCAGCACCGACGTGGTGGCTTCTTTGATCTGCAGGAACAGCGGATCTCGCCCATCGCGCCCTTGCAGCAGGACGATGAACGCCCGCGTGCCGACGCTGCCAACGCCGACCACCTTGCGGGCGGCGTCGACGAACTCGAACTGTTCCAGCAGCTGGCGCCGGTCGGGCTGCAGCGTGGCGCGGTAGGCGCGGAACTGATTTCGAATCGTCTCCTCGGCGTGGTCAGCGTCGATGCCGTAGGCGCCACCCAGGTCACGCATCGGCACCACGACCGGCGGCTGGCTGCTGATCCTGAACGTGCCGTTGACCTGCTCGGCGAGTTTCGACAGCGCCTGCAGGCTGTCGCGGGTGTGCGCCTTGGCGACGTTCTTCTCGGCGGTCTTCAGCGCCGCCTTCATCCCCTTGTCGCCGCCCTTCTTGGTGGAGCCTTTCTTGCCGGTGGTCGCGTTCGTCGCCGCCGCGGCGGTGGCGCGAAGCGACTGCATGAGCTCGTCCTCGGCAGCGTGCGCGTACCAGACCTCCAATGTCCCCATCTGCGCGAAGTCGGTCATTGCCTCGCGGTACGCGGTCACCGATGCCATGGTCGCTGCGCGGGCATCCGGCTTCGAGTGTCCGTTGTTGCGCGCCGCGATCATGAAGCTGGCGGCCAGTCGCTTCAGGTCGTACTCGAACGGACCGGGCAGCGTCTCATCGAAGTCGTTGACGTCGAACAGCAGCCGTCGTTCTGGAGAGGCGTAAGCACCGAAGTTGGACAGGTGCGCATCGCCGCACAGCTGCGCGTCGAGCCCGGCGGTGGGCGTCTTGCTCAGGTCTGCCGCCATCACCTTGGCCGCGCCCCGGTAGAACGTGAACGGAGAGGCCATCATCCGTCCGTGCCGGACCGGCACCAGATCCACTTCCCGTGTCGCGTTCTGCTCCTCCAGCAACGCGATCGGGTCGGGACGGTCCGCCGCCGCCTGCCAGTCGGTGTGGCTGTCCAGCGGCGTGTGTTCGCGCGCGTGGCTGCCGTGCGCGGCACGCTCGCCAAGGGTCGGGTGCGCGATGTGCAGAACGGTCATTTGCCACTCCAGTCCCGGGTGGAAGGCGCTCGGCCGCCCGAATGTCACGCACCCTGACCCTCTCTGCCGCGGTGTACGTCACCCCAAACGGATGAGGCCGGCCGCAAGCCGACGCGGCAGGACGCTCCCGACAGCCGACAAGTCCTCCCTTATAGCCGCGGATTCGCGCGGAGGCCGACGTGGAGTTCACCTCATGGGGATGAGGCGCCCTGACGTGGAAGGGCAAAGCGTGGGGATCGGCTGCAGTCGGCACCCGTGCCGGTTGTGCCTCAACTGCCGGAGCACAGCGCCTCTCACGCGTGCGTGCGCCCCTCTGGCGGACCACGCTGGCACGTTCGGCGAGGTAGCGAAACCGCGACTTTCTGGCCTCGTGCCGTAATCGAAGGAGAGCACGATGGGACGAGCATTGCGGCGTGCAGCCGTGGTCGGAACAACGGCGCATGTTGCGGCCAAGCGCGGTGCGGCAAAGGGTGCCGCGGCCGCGCAGCAGGCCCCGCCGCAGCAACCTCCGGCTGCCTCTGCCGCGGCACCCGCCGCCGAGGTGAGCAGCGACCCATACGCCGACCTGGCGAAGCTCAAGGAGCTGCTGGACAGTGGAGCGCTGACCCAGGCTGAGTTCGACGCGCAAAAGACGAAGATCCTCGGCAGCTGATCCATCCCCTGCTGTTCGTCCGAGCGGCAGCCAGGTGCGCGAGCCGGCCGAAATGCGCGGCGGCGGCGCGTCGAGGCCACGCTGCTCGGCCGCATCTTCCTCGCGCTGTGCTGTGTGACGAACGAAGACGGGCTCACGAGAACACGAAGCCAACCTCATCAACTACGAATCGTTGGCCGTGAAATGACGAGAGGCGAAGCGACCCTGACAGCGCCTCGACATAAGCACCAGTGTCAGGCGCCTCGGCCCGCTGCTGCCAGAACACCAGAAGGAGAAGCTATGTGGTGGGGATTCAGCATCGTTGGGTTCATCATCTGGGTCGCGATCGCGTTCTGGCCGGCGCGAGTAGCCGGCCGTAAGGGACACAGCTTCTTCGGCTACTTTTTGCTGAGCCTGCTGTTCTTCCCTCTTTCGCTGGTCATGGCGTACATGGTTCAGGACCGCAGAGCGCACGCGTACTGACCGACCCCAATGCGACAGCCCTGTCTCCTCGCGGCGGCCGTCGGCACCCGCACATGCGAGCCGTGAAGGCGATCGGCAGTGACAGTTCTTCGACGTGGTCATCGCAGCATGAGCGGCCGAATAGGGGCCGTGACTATCGTGCGCGGCCCTCACGTCCAGGTACCTAGTGAATGCCGGCTCCCACCCGTCGACGGGCTCAACAACACCTTGCGGCTAACGATCCTGGGCCGCGCCAATACGTCCGCTTCTGCCGCTGGTCGCCGCACTTAAGCAGCGCGGTTGCGGCGCTTCGCCGCAAGACTTTGCCGAACTCGTCCCGGGGGATGACCGCAGTGCCAGTTGTGGCAAAAGGGGCAGCAGTAGACGTTCATGACGCGCTGGCCAAGTCGGCGTGAAGTCCCATGCGCGGCATCGAGCGCAGCAGCCTTCGAGCTGTACGGGGTCTTGTCGCCGCACTGCTTGCGCCGTTGTTGCCTCTTGCTCGCCACGGGAATGTCGGCGACGCCTGAAAACTGACCCCGTGTCGACGCCCGAAAACTGACCCCCTTCGCCGAACCTCGGCTCATCCGAGTCGGGGAGGACGAAGGGGTGTTGTCCGTGGAGGACTGGGCTGAGATCCGCAGGTTGCGCCGGGCGGAGGGGTTGCCGATCAAGATGATCGCCAGAGTGCTTGGCGTCTCGAGGAACACTGTCCGCGCCGCGTTGGCGTCGGACGCGCCACCGAAGTACCAGCGCGAGCCGGCCGGGTCGGTCGTCGATGAGGTCGAGCCGCGGATCCGGGAGCTGCTCACGTCGTATCCGACGATGCCGGCGACGGTGATCGCGGAGCGGATCGGCTGGACCCGCGGGATGACTGTGTTCAAGGAGCGGGTCGCAGAGCTGCGGCCGGTCTACTTGCCGCCGGACCCGTCGAGCCGCACCGAGTACGTCGCTGGGGAGATCGCGCAGTGCGACTTGTGGTTCCCGCCGATCCAGCTGCCCGTCGGCTGCGGGCAGGCCCGCAAGCCGACCCAGCTGCCGGTGCTGACGATGGTCACCGGCTACTCGCGGTGGCTGTCCGCGGTGTTGATCCCGACCCGCTCGGCGCAGGACCTGTTCACCGGCTGGTGGCAGCTCATCAACGGGCTCGGCGCGGTGCCGCGGGTGCTGGTCTGGGACGGCGAGGGAGCGATCGGTCGCTGGCGCGCCGGGCAACCCGAGCTCACCGCGGACTGTCACGCCTTCCGCGGCACGCTCGGCGCGAAGGTCATCGTCTGCAAGCCCGCCGACCCGGAGGCCAAAGGCATCATCGAGCGGGCGCACGACTACCTAGAGCGCTCGTTCCTGCCCGGCCGCACCTTCACCGGACCGGCTGACTTCAACGCCCAGCTGCAGGCCTGGCTCGCGCTGGTCAACACCCGAGTGCGCCGGGCGTTGGGCTGCGCCCCGGCGGACCGGATCGGAGCCGATCGAGCGGCGATGCTGCCGCTGCCGCCGGTCGCGCCGGTGACGGGTTGGCGCGTGTCGACGCGGCTGGCCCGGGACCACTACGTCCGGCTGGACAGCAACGACTACTCGATCCACCCCGCCGTGATCGGACGCCGGATCGAGGTCGTCGCAGATCTCCAACGGGTGCAGGCATTCAGCGACGGCCGGCTGGTCGCCGACCACGAACGCCTCTGGGCCTGGCACCAAACCCTCAGCGACCCCGACCACGTCGCCGCCGCCCGCGCGTTGCGCAGCGAACGCGTCGGGGTGCTGCGTCCGGTCCGGGAGGCCGAGGTCGAACAGCGCCCGCTCAGCGACTACGACACCGCCCTGGGCCTGGACACCAACATCGACGATGAGGTGGCCGGATGACCGCCCGCCGCACCGCGACCGAGCCGGCTCGGGATCTCACGGCCGAGGTGGTGTTCCTGACCCGCGCGCTGAAGGCCCCAACCCTGCGAGAGGCCGTCAGCCGGCTGGCGGAGCGGGCGCGGGCGGAGTCCTGGACACACGAGGAGTTCCTGGTCGCCTGCCTGCAACGCGAAGTCTCCGCCCGGGACAGCCACGGCGGTGAAGGCCGGATCCGGGCGGCCCGGTTCCCGGCCCGCAAGAGCCTGGAGGAGTTCGACTTCGACCACGCCCGCAGCCTCAAGCGCGACACCATCGGCCACCTCGGGACCTTGGACTTCGTCACCGCCAAGGAGAACGTGGTGTTCCTCGGCCCGCCCGGCACCGGGAAGACCCACCTCGCGACCGGCCTGGCGATCCGGGCCTGCCAAGCCGGCCACCGGGTGCTGTTCGCGACCGCGAGTGAGTGGGTCGCCCGGCTCGCCGAGGCTCACCACGCCGGCCGGTTGCAGACCGAGCTCGTCCGCCTCGGCCGCTACCCGCTGCTGGTCGTCGACGAGGTCGGCTACATCCCGTTCGAGCACGAGGCCGCGAACCTGTTCTTCCAGCTCGTGTCCTCGCGCTACGAACGCGCCTCGCTGATCGTCACCAGCAACAAGCCCTTCGGCCGCTGGGGCGAAGTCTTCGGCGACGACGTCGTCGCCGCCGCCATGATCGATCGGCTCGTGCACCACGCCGAAGTCATCAGCCTCAAGGGCGACAGCTACCGACTCAAAGACCGCGACCTCGGTCGCGTCCCCGCCGCCAAGAACACCGACGACTGAAGATCAACAAGACTGAAGGGGGTCAATTTTCAACCGTCGATAGG
>JBAVRG010000164.1:0-18415 GCA_049694795.1 Mycobacteriales bacterium | reverse complement strand
GAGTCCTCGACGCTGCCGGCCAAGCTGGCCGACTGCCGCTCCACCGACGTGAGCCGCACCGAGCTGTGGCTGGTCGAGGGCGACTCCGCCCTCGGCACCGGCAAGCTGGCCCGCAACAGCGAGTTCCAGGCGCTGCTGCCGCTGCGCGGCAAGATCCTCAACGTCCAGAAGGCCGGCGTCGGCGAGATGCTCGCCAACGCCGAGTGCGCCTCGATCATCCAGGTCGTCGGAGCCGGCACCGGCCGCACCTTCGACCTCGAGCAGATGCGCTACGGCAAGATCGTGATCACCACCGACGCTGACGTCGACGGCGCGCACATCCGCTGCCTGCTCATCACCCTGTTCGCGCGGTACATGCGGCCGGTGATCGACGCCGGCCGGCTCTACGCCGCCGTGCCACCCCTGCACCGCATCGAGGTGGCCGGCACCAAGGAGCCGATCTACACCTACTCCGAGAAGCAGATGCTGCAGACGGTGAAGCGCCTCGAGGCCTCCGGCAAGCGGGTCAAGCAGCCGATGCAGCGCTACAAGGGCCTCGGCGAGATGGACCCCGACCAGCTGGCCGAGACCACCATGCACCCGGCGACCCGCACCCTGCGGCGCATCAACCTCGGCGAGATCGAGATGGCCGAGCACTCCCTCGAGCTGCTCATGGGCAACGAGGTCGCGCCGCGCCGCGAGTTCATCATCAACAGCGCCGCCAAGATCGACCGCGCAACCCTCGACACGTAGACGGACGTCCAGATGCCACCCCGCAAGCGCCAGTCCGACAAGGACATCCCGCCCTTCGAGGGCGAGGGCACGATCATCGACACCGACGTCGTCGACGAGATCGAGTCCTCGTACCTGGAGTACAGCTACTCCGTCATCTACAGCCGGGCCCTGCCCGACGCCCGCGACGGTCTCAAGCCCGTGCACCGCCGGATCCTGTACTCGATGTACGACGCCGGCCTGCGTCCCGACCGGGCGCACGTCAAGAGCGCCCGGGTCGTGGGCGACACGATGGGCCGCTACCACCCGCACGGCGACTCGGCGATCTACGACGCCCTCGTCCGGCTCGCACAGCCCTTCGCGATGCGCGTCCCGCTCGTCGACGGGCACGGGAACTTCGGCTCGCCCGACGACTCCCCTGCTGCTGCGAGGTACTGCGTCACCGGTGACACGAGAGTGCGCCTGGCATCCGGACAGTCACTGCGGATGGATGAGCTCGTCGACCTGCCTCCGGATTCCGAGGCCCCAGCGGACATCGACGTGCTCGACGCCCACGGCAAGGCGGTGCACGCCAGCAAGGTGTTCAACAGCGGCGTTCACGACGTCCGGCGCATCACGACCTCCCGGGGCTTCACCCTCGCCGGCTCGCGCAACCACCCGGTGCTCTGCCTGGTCGCGGGAGCCGACGGTGGACCGCCTCGGCTGGTGTGGAAGACGCTCGACGAGCTCGAGCCTGGCGTGGTCGCTTGCGTCGCGCGCAACGCCGGCGAGACCGCCATTCCCGACGTTCAGGAGTACCAGCTCGGCCTGCTTCTCGGGGCCTGGGCCAGCGAGGGCTGGGCCTCGCACACCCGCGCGGGGTTCAACAACACTGACAAGTCCTTCTTCGATGAGGTGCTCGGCGCGTACGACGCCCTCGTGGGAGGTCCTCGGTACTCCTACCAGCGTGCTCTTCGGCGATCGAACAAGCTGATCTACGAGCTGGACGTGCAGAACCTCTCAGCCTTCTCCGCCAGCCCTTTGGCGCCTCTCATGGGCAAGCGGGCTGCGGACAAGTTCGTCCCTGAGTGCGTTTGGCGTGGCGGACCCGGCGTCAAGCGGGCGTTCCTCATGGCCTTGTTCGAGGGTGACGGTGGTGTGCGCCCGGCCCTGGAGGGGTTCACCATCCAGTACTCCACCTACAGCGAGCAGCTGGCCCGAGAGGTCCAGGAGCTGCTGCTCGAGTTCGGCGTCGTGGCCTCGCGCAGGAGCTACCTCCGGCCCAGCGGCGCCCGGGAGTGGCGCTTGCTCGTCACGGGTCAACGCAACATCAGGCTGTTCGCCCAGGACGTGGGGTTCCTGCGCACCAAGCAAGCGCATCTCAAGCAAGCGCTCCGCCAACAACCGCTCAGACCACACCGGCTGTCGAAGGATCACGTGCCGTACGTCGCCGAGTACGTCAGGCGCACGCTGCCCGAGGGTCGAGGAAGTGGGCGACACTGGCTCTTCCAGCACAACTTCGACCGCACGGAGCGATGGGCCACCGAGCGCCTGCGCATCATCGACCGGTTCAAGGACGAGCACCTGCTCGCGGACATCCTGCCCCTGATGGACTCCGGCTACCTCTACGACGAGATCGTCAGCGTCGAGGACGAAGCGCCGCAACAGGTCTACTCGATCAAGGTCGACACCGACGAGCACTCGTTCCTGGCGGGTGGGTTCGTCAACCACAACACCGAAGCGCGGCTGAGCCAGGCGGCGATGACCCTGGTCGAAGGACTGGGCGAGGAGACCGTCGACTTCGAGCCCAACTACGACGGCTCCGAGCAGCAGCCCTCGGTCCTGCCCGCGGCCTACCCGAACCTGCTCGTCAACGGCACCGCCGGCATCGCGGTCGGCATGGCGACGAACATGATCCCGCACAACCTCGTCGAGGTCGTCGACGCGGCCCGTCACCTGCTCGACAACCCCGAGGCCGACCTCGACGAGCTGATGCGGCACGTGCCCGGACCCGACCTGCCCACCGGCGGCCAGCTGCTGGGCATGGAGGAGGTGCGCCAGGCCTACGAGACCGGCCGTGGCGTGGTGCGCATGCGCGCCACCGCGGAGGTGGGCCCGCTCCCCCGCGGCAAGAGCGCGATCACGGTCACCGAGCTCCCGTACGGCGTCGGTGCCGAGCGCGTCATCGCCAAGGTCAAGGAGCTCGTCAACGGCAAGAAGCTGCAGGGCATCGCCGACGTCAAGGACCTCACCGACCGGTCGCTGGGCACCCACCTGGTGTTCGAGATCAAGGCCGGCTTCAACCCGCAGGCCGTGCTCGGCGAGCTCTACCGCCTGACGCCGCTTGAGGAGTCGTTCGGCATCAACAACCTCGCGCTGGTCGACGGGCAGCCGCGGACCCTGGGCCTGAAGCAGATGCTGCAGGTCTTCCTCGACCACCGCGCCGACGTCGTCACGCGCCGGTCCCGCTACCGGTTGCGCAAGGCGGAGGAGCGGGCCCACCTCGTCGAGGGCCTGCTGCTGGCGCTGGCCAACATCGACGAGGTCGTGCGGATCATCCGCTCCTCGCCCGATGTGGCGGTCGCCCGGCAGGCGCTCATCGACCGGTTCGGCTTCACCGACGTCCAGGCCGGCTACGTGCTCGACATGCAGCTGCGCCGGCTGGTGGCCCTCGAGGTCGAGAAGCTCGAGGCCGAGCTCGCCGAGCTGCGCGCCACCATCGCCGGGCTGCTCGAGATCCTCAACGACCCGGCGGTGCTGCGACGCGTCATCGGCGACGAGCTCGCCGAGGTCGCCGAGGAGCACGGCACACCCCGCCGCACCGTCCTCGTGGGCGGGGACCTCAAGGCGCTCGTGACGCGCAAGGCCAGCGACCTCGAGGTCGCCGACGCACCGTGCGACGTGCTGCTGTCCAGCACCGGCCTGGTCGCCCGCACCCCCGTGCACGAGGGCGAGACCCAGCCCGGTGGCCGCCGCCACCGGCACGACGTGATCGTGTCGACGGCCCGCACCACCACCCGCGGGGTCGTCGGGGTCCTCACCAGCGCCGGCCGCCTGGTGCGGGTCGACGTGCTCAACATCCCCGAGGTCCCGGCGGTGACGACCGGCGCCCTCAGCCTGCGTGGCGGCGCGTCGGCGAGCGAGTTCGTGCCCCTGGAGCGCGGCGAGCGGGTGCTGGGGCTCGCCGCGATCCGCGAGGACGGGCCGGGGCTGGCGCTCGCCACCAGGCAGGGCGTCGTCAAGCGGGTCGCCCCGGAGGCGTGGCCGGCGCGCAGCGACAGCGTGGAGGTCATCAGCCTCAAGCCCGGTGACGAGGTCGTCGGCGCGGTCGAGCTGGTCGACGGGCAGGAGGAGCTGGTGTTCTTCGCCAGCACCGGTGACCTGCTGCGCTTCCCCGCCGAGCTGGTGCGGCCGCAGGGCCGCGCGGCCGCGGGCATGGCCGGCATGAAGCTCGACGCCGGCGCCTTCCTCGTGGGCTTCAGCGCCGTACCGCTGTCCGGTGGGGAGACGCTGTTCGAGGAGCCGGTCGTGGTGACGGCCGGCGGGCTGCCGCCCGAGGGACGCGGCAAGGGCGTCGGCGTCGCGAGCTCGGTCAAGGTGACCCCGCTGTCGGAGTACCCCCGCAAGGGACGCGCGACCGGAGGTGTCCGCTGCCAGCGGCTGCTGTCCGGCGAGGCGCTGCTGGTCCTCGGCTGGGCCGGGGCCAACCCCTGGGCGGCCGCCGCCAACGGCGACCCGGTGGAGCTGCCGCCCGCCACCGGCAAGCGGGACGGGTCCGGCTCGCCCCTCGACAAGCCGGTCGCCGGCATCGGGCAGCCCCACGGCTGATGCACTGCCCGGGCTGCCGCGCCGACCTCGGCGAGCTCGACCCGCACTGGGCCTCGTGGTGCGAGTCGTGCGAGTGGGGCGTCGACCCGACGCCGGTGGAGGACTGGAGCTCCCCGATCGACCGCTGGTGGCAGCGGCGGCTGAACGCGCTCTCGGCCCGCGAGCACGCCCGGCTGCTGGCCAACGGCCTCTCCGACGGCCCGAGCGTCGACCACCGGCTGGTGCTGGCGCTCGCCGCGGCCGTGCACCTGGTCTCGGCCCTGGTCGCCGTCGGTGTCGTGCTGGTGCTGATCGGGCCGGTCTGGGGCGGCTTCAAGGTCGTGCTCGCGATCATCGGCGCGGGTCTGGTGTACGTGCTACTGCCCCGGCCGCGACGCGAGGAGGAGCTCGGAGAGCCGCTGTCGCGGCAGGACGCTCCTGAGCTGTGGTCGCTGGTCGACGAGGCAGCCCGGGCCGTCGGCACGCCGTCACCCGACCGCATCGAGCTGGTCCCGTGGGTCAAGGCGGCGTACGGCCGGGTCGGGTGGCGACGCGGTCGGGTGCTGCTCCTCGGGTACCCGCTCTGGGCCGGCCTCACGAGGCAGGGGCGGGTCGCCCTGCTCGGCCACGAGCTCGGGCACGAGGCGACCGGCGACCTCACGCGCGGCCTGTTCGTCGGTGGTGCCGTCGACGCGCTCGCCGAGTGGCGCGGCCTGCTCCGGACGCCCCGGCTCTCCACGGACGGGAGTGCCCAGGGCTTCCTGGTGATCGTCGCCCGGCTGCTGGTCGTGCTGCTGAGCCCCGTCCTGCTGCTGCTCCTCACCCTCGAGGTCGCGCTCGACTCCCTCTCCTCGCGCGCCCACCAGTACTACGAGCACACGAGCGACGACCTCGGTGCCGACCTGGCCGGGAAGCAGGGCGCGCTCGACGTGCAGCAGCTGCTCCTGGGCACCGATGTCCTGGAGCTCGCCACCAGCGTGCCGCTGCGCTCCGACCCGGGCGCCGACCTGTGGCAGGCCGTGGAGCAGCACCTGGCGTCGGTCCCGGAGCGCGAGCGCACCCGCCAGCCGCTGCTCGCCCGCCGGACGCTGCAGTCCGTCGACGACGAGCACCCACCGACGTACCGCCGTCTCGAGCTGCTCACCGCGCGAGCGGACAGCCCTGCGCGGCTGGTGCTCGACGCGACGCGCGACGAGGCGATCAAGGCCGAGCTGCAGGCCCACGAGCCACGAGTACGACGGCAGCTGCTCGACGCGTCCTGGTCCTAACGTGACCGGCATGGACCTGCCCGTACTGGACGCCGAGGAGCAGCGGGTCCTCGGCAGCCTGCTGGAGAAGCAGCTGACCGTCCCCGACAGCTACCCGCTCAGCCTCAACAGCCTGCGCACGGCCTGCAACCAGAGCAGCAGCCGGGAGCCGGTCGTCGACTGGGACGAGCCGACGGTGGAGGCGATCGCACGGCGGCTGCGGCAGCGCGAGCTGGTCAGGGTGGTGTGGGCCGACAAGGGTCGGCGCACGCTGAAGTACCACCAGCTGCTGACCGACGTGGTCGAGCTGCCCGACGACCAGCGGGCGCTGCTCACCGTGCTGCTGCTCCGTGGTCCGCAGGCTCCCGGCGAGCTGAGGACCCGCACGGAGCGGCTGCACGGGTTCGGCGACCGCGCGGACGTGGAGGCCGTCCTGGAGCGGATGGCCGGCCGAGGTCTCGTCGCGCAGCTCGCGCGCCGGGCGGGCGAGCGGGACCACCGCTGGACGCACCTGCTCGGCAGCGAGGCACCCGCACCCGCGCCGGAGCCCGACGTCGCGCCGAGCACCGACGAGGAGGTGCTGGCGACCCTCGCGACCGTCGCCGAGGCCTACGCCGACAGCCACGCCGACGCGCTGACTGCCCCGTCGTTCGAGCGGTGGCTGCTGTCCGAGGTGGCCCGCGAGGCAACGGGACCGGTGATCGAGGTCGGGTGCGGACCCGGCCACGTCACGGCGTTCCTCGTCGACCAAGGCGCCGACGCCCAGGGTCTCGACTTCTCGCCCGCGATGCTCGACCAGGCGCGGGCCCGCCACCCCGGGATCCGGTTCCAGCGCGGCGACCAGCGGCAGCTCATGCGTCCCGACGGCGCACCCGGCTGGTCGGCCGTCGTGGCGTGGTTCAGCCTGGTCTACCTGCCGCCCGAGGAGCTCGCCCCGACGGTGGCAGCCCTCGCCCGGCCGCTCGCCCCCGGGGGCACGCTCGTCATCGGCACCCTGACGGGCGGCGGCCTGCGCCGGGCGACCGAGTGGCTCGGCCACGAGGTCGCCTTCACACTGGTCAAGCACACCCGCGAGAGCGTGCTCGAGGCGGTGCGCCAGGCAGGCCTGTCCGACGTCACCTGGTACGTCCGCGGCGCCCGACCCGACGAGGGCTCCGACCGCCTTTTCGTGGTCGCCCGCTGACCGCTGGCTTTCGGCGCGCTGGTCACGACGGGTCAGGCGGGCGACCGGGACCCGTCCTTGCTCGCCGGCCAGGACCACTTGACCCTGGTCCTCACGCTCTGTGCCCACGCGGACACCGCCCGCCGAATTTCCTGGGCCGAATGGCGGAATCTCCGAGAATTTCTTGTCATCCACATGGCCGCACGAGTTCATCCGGAGATACGTTCGGCCCCGCGCAAACACCTGATGCGCCGGAGCGTTCCGGAGGAACGATGCCCTCATTGCCCACCCGCGGCCGCTGGCCGCTGGCCGTCGCCACCACCCTCGGCGTCGCGGCCGCGCTGACGACCGTCGGCAGCAGCACCACCACCGCCTCACCGGGCGCCACCACCGCCGACCTGCGGGCGGCCCTGCGCGGCGCCGCGAACGCGCCCACCACGGAGCGCTTCGGCATCATCGGGGCCGGCGGCGGCGAGTCCGCCGAGCTGCGCTCACAGGGCGAGCAGTACGCCCAGGCTCGCACCGCGCCCGGCATCGTTGCGCCCGGCGCCTACACCGCGGCCTTCACCTCGCTGGCCGCGCTCCCGGCAGGCGGTTCCGCCACCGAGAAGAGCACGCTGCCCTACAACAGCGACGACCTGCGCTACCGCGACCCGGTCGCCTCGAACTCCACCGGCGGCTCCGGCCTGGTCTCCGGCCGCATCACCGGCATCGCCGTCGACGAGGCGCACCACAAGGTCTACGCCGGCGGCGCGGACGGCGGCGTCTTCCGCGGGACGCTCAGCGGCGACACGGTCTCCGGCTGGACCCCGATCGCCGACAGCCTGCCGACCCTGTCCACCGGCGACCTCGAGTACGACGCCACCACCGACTCGCTGTGGTACGCGACGGGTGAGGCCAACACCGGCGGCACGTCCTACGCCGGCTCGGGCATCTACCGGCTCGACAACCCCTCGGCGCACTCCTTCGCACCGTCGGACCGCGTCGGCGGCACCGAGCTGGACAGCACCGTCATCAACAAGGTGCGCTTCGACGGCAAGGGCCTGGCGTACGCCGCCAGCAACCGCGGCATCTGGTCGCACAGCACCGCCACCAGGAGCGGCGCCTGGTCGTTCCGGTACGCGCCGAACCCGAGCTACCTGCCGGGCGGGGCGAACGCCGGCGCCGCCAACGCGCCGTACAAGAACATCGTGAACGACGTCGCCGTCCAGCCCGACGGCACCGGCAAGCACATCGTCGCCGACATCGCCTGGCGTGGCGGCGACACCTACAACGGCTTCTACCGCTCCGACGACGGCGGCACGTCCTGGCGCAAGGTCAACCCGGGTGGCGCCATCAACCCGAAGGAGATCGGCAACGCCGAGTTCGCCTACTCCGCGGACGGCAAGAAGCTCTACACCGTTGTCGAGTCGACGTTCAGCTACCTCAAGGGCACGGCGAACGGCAACACGGTCCTGGCCGGCGTCTACGTCTCGAACAACGGCAGCGTCGACGGGCCGTGGAACAGCATCGCGGACTCCACCAAGCTCGCGAACAGCGGCTCGGCGCTCAAGCAGGCCTACGGCTACAAGGGCTACGGCCCCGGCGTGCAGGCCTGGTACAACAACTTCATCCAGGTCGACCCGGCGAACTCCAACCACGTCTGGCTGGGCCTCGAGGAGGTCTTCGAGACCACCAACGGCGGCAGCACCTGGACGACGCCCGGGCCGTACTGGAACTTCTCGTTCCCCTGCTGGTCGTTCGACCCGGCGAAGAACACCTGCTCGAAGACCACCCACAGCGACCAGCACTCCATCGCGATCGGCGGGGGCCGGGTCTTCGTCGGCAACGACGGCGGCATCTACAGCCGCCCCGTGCACGGCACCCTCGACCAGTACGGGCACGCGAACGACTGGAAGAGCCACAACGCGGGGCTCGACACGCTGCAGTACTACTCGGTCGGCATCGGCAGCACGACCGCGCAGGGCGGCACCGGCCTGACCAGCCTGCTGACCGGCGGCCTGCAGGACAACGGCCAGTGGCTGCAGCTCGGCGACGACACCCAGGCCGGCTCGCCGTTCGGTGGTGACGGGGGCGACACCCTGGTCGACCCCCGCGCCGGCCAGGGCTGCAACATCGTCGCGGAGTACGTCTACCTGTCGATGTCGGTCACGAACAACTGCGGCCGGTCGGACGGCACCACGCGGGCGATCCGCAACATCGACCCGGGCGACCCGGGCGCGCGCTTCATCGCGCCGTTCACCGCCGACAGCGCCAACCCCGACCACTGGCTCGCCGGCGGCCAGTACGTCTGGACCCAGGACCAGGGCTACGCCATCCAGAGCGGGGCGGACTGGACCAACGCCTTCGACGTCGGCGCCGGGCACTCGATCACCGCGACCGCGCTCCAGAACGGCGTCGGTTGGGTGACCTGGTGCGGTCCGTGCAACAACTCGGGCTTCACCCGGGGCGTGGCCACCAACTACGGCGGCACCTGGCACCAGGTCGACGTGAGCACCCTGCCGAACCGCTTCCTCGCGGGCGTCACCATCGACCCGTCGGACGCCACCGGCAAGACGGCGTACGTCGTGGTCAACGGCTTCAGCCGGCGCTTCACCGAGGGCCCTGGCGCAGGCATCGGGCACCTGTTCAAGACCAAGGACGGCGGCGCGAGCTGGTCCGACGCCGGCCCCACCCTGCCCGACGTCCCGGCGTCGTCCCTCGTGATCCAGGGCGGCACCTGGTACCTCGGCACCGACCTGGGCGTGCTCACCAGCACCGACCAGGGCGGGACGTGGCAGCGGGTCTCCGGCTTCCCGTACGTCACGGTGATGCAGCTCAAGGCGGGCCCGGACGGCAACGTCTACGCCGCCACCCACGGCCGCGGCATCTGGCAGGTCTCGGCCAGCTAGCCCCGACAAGCACGACGGCCCGGTCCCCTCGCGGGGGGCCGGGCCGTCGTGCTGCGATGCCTAGAGCGGGCGGACGTTCTCCGCCTGCGGGCCCTTCTGGCCCTGCGTGATGTCGAACTCCACGCGCTGGTTCTCCTCCAGCGAGCGGTAGCCCTGCGTCTGGATGGCGCTGAAGTGGCAGAAGACGTCGGCGCCGCCGTCGTCCTGCGCGATGAAGCCGAAGCCCTTCTCAGCGTTGAACCACTTCACAGTGCCCTGAGCCATGCTGTTGTGCCTTCCGTGTGAGGGACCACCAACCGTTGCCGGTCCCAGGTTGCGCCGGAGGGCTCTGCGCGCACGAAGGGCCCCGCGACAAAACACTCCGCGGGCGTCCTGCTGACGTTCGAGGTCGTGCTGTGCAACCGCTCACAACGCTACATGACGGGCGGGGCCCCTCCGCCCTCGCGCGGGCTGCCGGTGCGCTCCGCCAGCAGCTCGGCCCAGACCCGCTTGCCGCGCGGCTCGGCCTCGACGCCGTACCGGGTGGACAGCGCGTCGACGAGCAGCAGCCCCCGGCCGCCCTCCTCGCCGCGCGAGGCGCTGCGGGGCCGCAGCGGCCGGGTCGACGCGTCGCTGACCTCCAGGCGCACCCCCGACGGGATCTTGTCCATGCGCAGGACCACCTCGGTTCCCGCATGCCGTACGGCGTTGCCGACCAGCTCGGTCACGACCAGCGCGGCGTCGTCGGACAGGCCTTCGACGTGCCAGTCCCTGCAGCGCGCCGTGACGAGCTCGCGCGCCAGGGTCGCGGAGGCGGCTACCGGTGGCAGTACGGCGACGACGTCGTCGCTGGTCACGGCGCTCCCCCTTCGGTCGGTGGTGACGTTCGCCTACCCGCCCGCACGGCGCGGCACCGGAAGGACAGCCAAGTGCCCCGCCCGCGCCAGCACGGGACAGTGCCTTCACCTGCCGTCGGGGGAACGCGGCGGTCGGCGAATTTCCGGGCTTCGCCTGCGCCCCTTGCCGACCGATGGGACGGTGTGAGCATGCACGCCGAACGACGCCTGGACCTTCGCGACCGGGCCACGCTGGTGAAGAGCTGGCTGGCCACCCTGCACGACGGCGAGCTGACCCTCAGACCGCGCGTGACCGGCCCGCTGCCGGGCTGGGGAGCGCTGCTGCGGACGGCGCTGGCCTGGCACGTCGCGTACGCCCTCGTCTCCTACGGGAGCGCCCTGGCGGTGTCGCGCTCGGGCAGCAGCAACGCAGTCGCGCAGGCCGTGCAGTCCGCAGGCACGGCCGGCGTCGTGCTCCTCACCCTCGCGCTGTGGTGGGGCGGCGTCGCCCTCAGCAGCGTGGCGTGGTGGCTGGGCGTGCTCCGGGTCCGCCAGCTCAGCTGACCTGCAGGGCACGCACCCCCAGCAGCGACGACAGCCAGGTCAGCACCCCGCTCACCGCAGTGGCGACGAACGCCGCCCGGGCCCCGTGGGCATCCACCAGCACCCCGGCCAGCGCGGTCCCCGCTGCGGCACCGCCGAAGATCATGCTGCCGTTCCACGCGAAGGCCTCGGTCACCGTGCCGGGCGGCGCGGCGCTCCCCAGCAGCACCGAGTTGCAGGCGCTGAAGGGCGCGATGGTGGACCCGGAGAGCATCAGCAGCAGGGCGAGCGCCACGACGCCCGGCGCGAGGACCGGCAGGCAGGCCCCGACCCCCACGGCCGTCACCAGCAGCGGGAGCTGCCGGGCGGCCGACGCGCGCAGGTGCAGCCCGCCGTACAGGAGGCCCCCGAGCACCGAGCCCAGGCTCCACACCGCCAGCACCAGACCAGCCGTCGCGCGGGCGCTCCCCCGCTCCTCGACGAACGCCAGCACCCCCACCTCGATGGTGCCGAAGCCGACACCGATCCACAGCACGTTCAGCAGGCAGGCCCGCACCACCGGTGACACCAGCGGTCCCGCCACGTGGACAGGGCGCAGCGCGTGGGGCGCGGTGGCGAGCACCACGGGTACCCGGCTGAGGGCGAGCGCCCCGAGCCCGGCGCACGCCGCGCTGGCCGCGACGGCAGCCGCCGGATCGATGCCGGCGGCGAGAACAGCCACCAGCAGCGGGCCCGCGACGAAGCACAGCTCCACCACCACCGACTCCAGCGAGTAGGCGGTGGCGAGCTGCCTGCCCTCGAGGAGCTGTCCCCACAGCGCCCTCATCACCGAGCCGAGCGGCGGCACGGTCATGCCGACGAGCGCCGCGGCCGCGGCCACCGCGAGGACCGGTGCGTGCAGCTGCGCCAGGACGATCACCAGCACGAACGCCAGGGGGTGGCCGATCGCGCACGCGAGGAGCACCCGGCTCGGTCCCCGGCGGTCCGCCGAGCGCGCCCTGCCGGGTGCGCCGATCGCGAAGGCCACCGCGTAGCAGGCCGACACCAGGCCGGCGTCGGCGTACGAACCGGTCGCCCCGCGCACCAGCAGCAGCAGCGCGAGTCCCGTCATGCCCAGGGACAGCCGCCCGGAGACGCTGGCCACCAGCGCGGGAGTGGCGCCAGCCGGACGCAGCACCTCGCCGTACCTGCTGAAGACGCTCATCGCCGGGCGACGCTACCGGCGTCGCCTCACCGGCGGGTTCTTCCTCCCCTGCCCGCGATCCGTGCGACAGTGAGGTCACCTCAGCGCGCCTGGATCTGTCCGGCCCGGACACCTCGTGCTCACTCGCCGCTCCTGACGCAAGGCGGCGACCCACGTGACAGCCTCCGAGACCCTTTCCGGGCCCGCGGCCCCGAGCGGCTGGTGTCCGCAGCCCCGTGGCCGGGCAGAGCGCCCGAGCCCTTGACGGGGATCCGGGCGGATCCCTCGCACGACCCCTCCAGGAGGCAGTGATGTCCAGCAAGAACAAGGGCGGCCGCGAGGCCCGCAAGCCCAAGCAGGAGCACAACAAGAAGACGTCCGGCCAGACGCCTTCGCCCGTCGCCGCGACCTTCGACGCCGCCCACCACACCGGCCGGCAGACCAAGCGGTGACCATCGGCTGAGCGCGACGAGCGAGAGCCCTTCGGCCCTGGAACCCGGTCCCGGACCACGCCAGAGTGCGGTCGAGAGCTCAGGTGCCGGGGAGGCGGTGGTCCAGTGCGTCGTCGGTGGCCGCGCGGGCGCGCAGCGGGGGTCGTGCTGCTGATCGCGCTCCTGCCGGCCTGCAGCACGTCACCGCGCGACACGTCCACGCCCGCAGCCAGACCGACAGCCACACCGACGGCTGCTTCTCCCGCGCCCACGAGCCCAACGGCGACGGCAACAGCGCCGCCAACAGCGCCGGTCACGGACCGCCCCAGCACGGCACCGTCACCGGCTCGCTCGACGGCCCTGCCGCCCAGCGGCCCCGCGGTGGTGATCACACGCGGGCTGACCGCCCGCCGGGTGGTGGCCCTGACCTTCGACGCCGGGTCCGACGTCGGCCACACCCGCGAGATCCTCGACCTGCTGAGGGCCAAGGGGATCCGGGCGACGTTCGGGCTGACGGGGGCGTGGGTGCGCGCCAACCCGGCGCTGGCGAGGCGCATCGTCAGCGCCGGCCACCTGGTCGTGAACCACACCGACCGGCACCGGTCGTTCACCGGGCGCTCCACCGGCACCGCACCGCTGACGCGTGCCGAGCGGCTGCGGGCGCTGTCGGCCGCCGAGTCCTCGATCCGCGCGGCCACCGGGGTCGCTTCGCTGCCGTGGTTCCGACCGCCGTACGGCGACCGGGACGCCGGGGTGGACCGCGACGTGGCGCTCGCCGGTTACCGGTACGAGCTGATGTGGACGGTCGACACCCTGGGGTGGAAGGGCGTCCCCCCTGCGCAGGTCACCAGCCGCGTGCTCGCGGCAGCCATGCCCGGCGAGATCGTGCTGATGCACGTCGGTGCGGCGTCGACCGACTGGCAGGCCCTGGCGGGCGTCATCGACCGGCTGCGGGCGAGGGGATACGCCTTCGTGCGCGCAGACGGGTTCTGACGGTCGCTCAGCCGCTGAACTCCCAGTGCCACGCCTCGGGCTTGCTGCCACCGGGCTCGGCCCACGACGGGTGGTGGAACCCGAACCGGCCGTTACTCATCCGCCCAGAGCACCGCACTTCACCGCGGTCCGCAGCGGCAAGGTCCTCTCAGGCCCGGCGCACCCGCGCGTCGAGCTCGGTCACGCCCTCCGGTGGTGCGACGTGGAGCCCCTGCAGCAGCGGGACCTCGAGTCGCTCGACCAGCTCTTGCTCATGCGCGTTCTCGATCCCCTCGACCACGACCTCACGCGCCAGGGCGCGAGCGATCTGCACCGCGGCGGCGAAGACGTCGGAGCCGTGGCGGTCGCGGGACGCGCCCGCGAGCAGGCTCCGGTCGATCTTGATGATGTCGGGCCGCAGCTTGTCGAGGAGGCGGAAGTTGGAGTAGCCGGTCCCGAAGTCGTCGATGCTGATCTTGGCGCCCAGCCGTTGGAGGAGGGTCAGCATCTCCAGGGCCCTGCCGTTCTGGGTCAGGTCCACCGACTCGGTGATCTCGAAGACGATGCGACCCAGACCGCCGGGCGGGTTCCAGGCAAGCAACCAGTCGGTGGTCTCGCGGTCCTCGAGCTGGGTCGGCGACAGGTTGACGGCAACAGGCAGCGGGGAGCCGCGCAGGGCGGAGAGCGCCTGGAGGTCCGCGTCGACCAGCCCGAGCACCGTGCGGCCGATCGTGCGCATCTGCCCGGTCTGCTCCGCGAGCTCGACGAACTCGTCGGCCGGGACCAGCCCGCCGTCGCGGCGCCACCGGACCAGGGCCTCAGCCATGCGCAGCTCGCCGTGGGAGGAGCCCAGGATCGGCTGGTAGACCATCGTGAAGTCACCACGGCGGGCCGCTTCCGCCAGCTGGTGGCGTCGCTGGGCCCGGTTCTCCGCAGCCTGGTTCATCTCGGCCCGGAAGTAGACGCGGCGGTCGCGCCCGCGCTGCTTCGCCTCGTACATCGCGGTGTCGGCGTTGTGCAGGAGCGCCTCCGCCTCCGTGCCGTCACCCGGCGACACGGCGATGCCCATCGAGCCGGACAGGTGCACCGTGCTCTGGCTGAGCGCGAGCGGCTCGCGCAGCACCGCGAGGATCCGCTCGGCCGCGATCTCGAGCCGGTCCCCCGACGTGGCCTCGGTCATCAGTACGGCGAACTCGTCGCCACCGAGCCTGCCCACGAGGTCCTGCATGCGCGCGGTCTTCTGCAGCCGCGTCGCGATCTCACGCAGGACGTCGTCTCCCGCTCGGTGTCCGTAGTGGTCGTTGACCTCCTTGAAGCCGTCGAGGTCGATCCACATGACGGCCACGTTGTGGCCGGTCCTCTCGGCACGCCCGAGCTCGGCAGCCACCCGCGTCCTGAAGTACGCCCTTCCAGCCAGACCGGTCTGCTGGTCGAAACGTGCCTGGGTCACCAGCTCGCTGCCGACCGCCTGGCTCTCGGTGACGTCCTGAACGACCACCAGCTGAGCCTCCTCCCGGAGCGGGCCCGCGCCGAGGGGCTGGACGTTCAGCGTCACGAGCCTCGTTGTCCCGTCACGTGCCGTGAGCCGGCCGCTGCGCGTCCCGGACGGTGCGCCAGGGATCCCGTCCGGGCGTTCGCCGGCCGCGGTCTCGCGGTCTGCGTCCAGCGCGATCAAGCCGTCGAGCGCCATCCCGACGAGCGACTCCGCGGGGTAACCGGTGATCTGCTCGAACACGGCGTTGGCCTGCGTGATCCCCCCGCGATCGTCGAGGAACACCACCCCGAAGACCTGGTTCTCCAGCACCGCCCGGAGCAGGAGGGCCCTTTGCTCCGTGACCAGTGCCAGGTCGTGCTGCTCCGTGACGTCCAACGCGCTCCCCACGGTGAACGCGGGGTCGTGGCCGACAGCGGGGACGTGGACAGCTGACTCCCTCACCCACCGCAGCGCACCGTCCGGCCTCCGGATGCGGTACTCCACCTCCCAGCGGCCCCGCGCGGCGGCCGCCGCCATCTGGAGCCCCTCCCGATCACGCGGGTCCACCGCCGCGAGCAGCAGCGCCGGGTCGGCGAGCACCCGCTCCCGGCTCAGCCCGAACAGCTCCTCGACCTGCGAGTTGATGAACAGCAGCTGGCCCTGCGCGTCGCGCTGCCACACCGTCTCACGCAGCGCCTCGGTGACCGTGCTGAAGTCACGGAGCCGACGGGCGACCTCCCTGCGGGCCGTCGCCAGGTCGGTGATGTCGGTGACCACGATGACCGCCCCGCGCACGCGGTCGTCGGGCCCTCGATAGGGCTGGACCTGCACCAGGAAGTCCACGTTGTCGCCGACCACCTCCTGCAGCGCCACCGGCCGGCCGTCGACAGCCGCCTTCAGGTCCCGCTCGAGAGTGGGCAGCGGGACGGTGCTGGCGATGGCGGTCAGGGGGCGACCCAGGTCGTGGTCGATGAGCGCGAACAGGCGGACTGCCAACGCCGTGAAGCGGGTGACCCGCAGGTCGCGGTCCACGAGGACCATCCCGCTCGTCAGCGAGTTCTCGATGTTCTGGAGGTCGGCGTGCGCCACAGCGAGCTGGTCGGCACGCACCTGGATCTCCTGGTTGAGGGTGCGCAGCTCCTCGTTGGTGGCTTCGAGCTCCTCGTTCGAGGCCTGCAGCTCCTCACCGGAGACCTGCAGCTCCTCGGTGGATGCCTGCAGCTCCTCGTTCATCACCTGGAGCTCCTCGTTGGAGGCGCCCAGCTCTTCGATCGTGGACTGGAGCGCGTGCTGCGTCGCCTCGAGCTCCCGGCTCACCCGGTCGACCTCGTCATCGGCCGCGTGCGTCGAGATCGGCGCACGTTCCTCGTCACCTTCGCCGGGACGGCTCACGCGCGTGAAGCTGACGACGGCCGGTGCCGCGGCATCCGAGCCGAGTGCCTGCACGCGCAGGTGGACCTGATCGTCCCCCGTGGTGACGTCGCGCTCAGCGCTGTCCACTCCCCCGTGCCGCAGCTGCACGAGCAGGCTTCGGACCGCCGGCTTGAGATCGTCGCGCAGCAGCGCCAGGACGTGACTGCTGTGGCGGCCCTCCGCCACCCAGCACCATCGCGTCACGTCACCGACGACCTCGATGACCTCGTCGCGGGAGTCGACGACGAGCGAAGGGGGCGCGAACCGGCGGATCAGCGCATCCCGCAGCTGATCCCGTTCCTCGCGCTCCTGCCCCGGCGTGATCGGGGCCAGGGTGATCGGCAGCTGGCCTCGCGAGGACGTCGTCGGCAGCGGGTAGGGAGTGGAACCGGTGCCGCGGCGGTAGATCCTGCGCTTCGCGTCCACGGTCCCGAAGAGCGGGTCCGTGTCGGTGACGCGCTCCGACTCACCGAGGACGAGCAGCCCCCGAGGGGTCAGCGCGAAGTGGCACAGCCGCAGGACCCGCTCCTGAAGCGGGACCTGGAAGTAGATCAGGACGTTGCGCATCGAGATCAGGTCGATGCGCGGGAAGGGCGGGTCGAGTGCGACGTTGTGCCGCGCGAACACGGTCACGTCCCTCAGCACCGACGCCATCTCCCAGCCACCCGAGGCCGGGCGGAGCCACCGCTTCCGGAGGTCGGTAGGGATGTCACGGACCGCGTCGTCGGGATACCGGCCCCGACGCGCGATGTCCAGGGACTCGCCGTTGAGGTCCGTCGCGAACACCTTCAGCCGGCGAGGCAGGTCCGCCGGGGCGCCGAGCGCTGTGGCCGCGAGCATCGCGACCGTGTACGCCTCCTCACCGGTGGCGCAGCCGGGGACCCAGACCCGCATCTGCTGGTCCGGAGCGAGCCCTCCTACCAGCTCGGCCAGTGGCGCCTGCAGCGCCTCCCACACCTCCGGGTCCCGGAAGAAGGACGTCACCGTCACCAGCATCAGCCGGGTCAGCGCAGCGGCCTCGTCCGCATCGCTCGCCACCAGCTGCTGGTAGCGCTCCAGGCTGTCGACGTCCCGCAGCGACGCCCGCCGGCCGACCTGTCGCAGCAAGGTCGAGCGCTTGTAGTCGGTGAAGTCCACCCCGGTCATCGCTCGCAGCGCCAGCAGGATGGCCTTCACGAGGTCCGCGTCCCCGGAACCGGGCAGCTCGACGGTCATGGGTAGCGCGGACGGCGCGATGACACGCTCCAGAGCGGGACCCACGTCGCCGGGAGCCAGCACGAGGTCGACTGCTCCTGTCAGGACCGCCGCGGACGGCATGCCCTCGAAGCGCGCGGTGTCGACACGCTGCGCGATGGTCAGGCCGCCGGCCGCGCGCACTGCGCGCAGCCCCTCCGCGCCGTCATGCCCCGTCCCGGACAGCACCACTCCGACCGCGTTCTCGCCCCACGAGCCGGCGATCGAGCGCAGCAGCACGTCGACGTTGGGCTTCGGACCGACCTCGCCGCCCGGTGCGGAGACCTCGATGACCGAGCCCCTCACCGAGACGTCAGCGTTGGGCGGCGCGACCAGGATCGACCCGGGCGCGAGCGCGGCACCGTCATAGGCGACGTGCACGGACAGAGCGGTCTCCCGGGCCAGCATCTCGGCGAGCGGGCTCTCGTGCGTCGGGGCCATGTGCTGCGCGACCACGTACGCCACCGGGAGACCGACGGGCAGCGAACGCAGCATCGCGGTGAGGGCCTCGAGCCCGCCGGCAGAGCTGCCGATGCCCACGACCCGCTCAGGCG
>JBAVRG010000163.1:0-14054 GCA_049694795.1 Mycobacteriales bacterium | reverse complement strand
GCCCGCAGCAGGGCGCCCGCGCCGAGCGAGAGGCCGACGGCCCGGGTCGCCCCGACGGCGTCGGCGACGGCCAGCAGGTCGTCGGCGAGGGTGTCGTAGTCCCAGCCGCGGACGAGCAGGTCGCTGTCGCCGTGGCCGCGGAAGTCCAGCAGGACGCGGGTTCCGTCGACGCGGGTCGCGAGCGGCCTGGTCTCGGAGATCGAGCCGCCGAGCCCGTGGGCGAAGACCGTGACGGGGTCCCCCTCACCGAGCGCGACGAAGGACACGCCACCGAGCCGACCGGCCGGGGCAGGAGCGAGCGTCATCAGTGGCCCATCCCCAGGCCGCCGTCGACCGGGACCACCGCACCGTTCACGTAGGACGCCTCGTCGCTCGCCAGGAAGGCGAGGACGGCAGCGATCTCCTCAGCTCTCGCCGTACGGGCTGCAGGGATGCTCGCGAGGACCTGTTCCCTGCGCACGTCGGAGAGGCCGGCCGTCATGTCGGTGTCGACGAAGCCCGGGGCCACCACGTTGCTGGTGATGCCGCGGGCGCCGAGCTCGCGGGCCAGCGACCGGGAGAAGCCGACGAGGCCGGCCTTGGAGGCGGCGTAGCTCGCCTGCCCCGCTCCGCCGCTCAGCCCCACCACGCTGCTGACGAACAGCAGCCGACCCCACTTGGCACGCAGCATCGAGCGGGAGGCCCGCTTCGCCAGCCGGAAGGAGGCGGTGAGGTTGGTGTCGAGGACGCGCGCGAACGACTCCTCGCTCATCCGCAGGAGCAGCTGGTCGTCGGTGATGCCGGCGTTGGAGACGAGCACCTCCACTGGACCGTGCACCTCCTCCACCTGCGTGAAGGCGTCCTCGACCTGTACGGCGTCGCTGACGTCGCACTTGACGGTGAAGAGGCCGTCGACCTCCCCGCTGCGACTGGTGACTGCCACCCGATGTCCCTGCGCCGCAAGGGATCTGGCGGTGGACAGCCCGATCCCCCGGTTGCCGCCGGTGACGAGGACTGAGCGGGAGGTCACTAGAGCGGTCCGTTCGGTCGGCGGCCCTTGCGAGCCGGGAGCTGGGCCAGGGCGTCGAGGAGGACCTGGCGGGTCTGGTGCGGCTCGATGACCTCGTCGACGGCGCCGCACTCGAGCGCGCGGGTGAGCCCGCCGGTGGTCGCCTCGTGGTCAGCGGCGAGCCGCAGCACGAGTGCAGCGCGTGCGCTCGGGTCCTTCTCCGCGGCGAGCTCGCGGCGGTGCAGCACCTCGACGGCGGCGGTCGCGCCCATGACGTCGACCTGGGCGCCGGGCCAGGCGAACACCCTGTCCGCACCCAGGCCCTTGGAGCCCATGGCGATGTAGGCGCCGCCGAAGGCCTTGCGGGTCACCACGGTGAGGCGGGGCACGCTGGCGCCGGCGTAGGCGTGCAGCAGCTTGGCGCCGCGGCGCAGGACCCCCTCGTCCTCCTGGCCGACGCCTGGCAGGTAGCCCGGCACGTCGACGAGGAACAGCAGCGGCAGCCCCATCCCGTCGCACCACTGCACGAACCGGCCGGTCTTGTCACCGGTCGCGGCGTCCAGGCAGCCGGCCATCCGCTGCGGGTCGTTGGCGACCACACCGACGCTGCGGCCACCCAGGCGTCCGAGCATCGTCACCGCGCTGGTGGCCCAGTCGCGGTGCAGCTCGAGGTGGCTGCCGGGGTCCAGGACGGCCTTGATGACGGGCCGCACGTCGTAGGACTTGCGCGGGTCGGCGGGCACCAGCGGCCCGGGGTCGCCGCCCTCGGCGTGCGAGGAGTCGACCGTCCCCTGGCTGCCCACGAGCGACGCGAGCCGGCGCGCGGTGAAGAGCGCCTCGTCGTCGGTGACCGCCACGAGGTGCACGACCCCGCTGGTGCGGGCGTGCGTGTCGGGCCCGCCGAGGCGCTCCATGTCGACCTGCTCGCCGGTGACCCGGCGGACGACGTCGGGGCCGGTGACGAACACCCGGCCCTGCGGGCCCATGACGATGACGTCCGTCAGCGCCGGGCCGTACGCCGCCCCGCCCGCCGCCGGGCCGAGCACCACCGAGATCTGGGGAACCCGTCCGCTCGCGCGGGTCTGGGCGCCGAAGACCCGGGCCACGCCGTCGAGGGAGGCGACCCCCTCGCGCAGGCGCGCCCCGCCCGAGTGCCAGATCCCGACGACCGGCACCTGGCGCAGCAGCGCCAGGTCGGTGGCGTCCGCGATCGCCCGGCTGCTGTCGATGCCGAGCGCACCGCCCTGCACGTCAGGGTCGGTGGCGAAGGCGATGACGTGAGTGCCACGGATCGTGCCCGCGGCCACCACGACCCCGCTCACCGTCTCGACCAGCTCCCAGGCGTCGAGCAGGACGTCCAGCCTGCGGACGGCCTGGGCCGCCAGGGCCGGACCCGCTGTCACGGTCATCGCAGGAACACCAGCGACACGTCATGACCTCCGAAGCCGAAGCTGGTGGAGAGGGCAGCGTGGTGGTCGAGCTCGCGCGGCACGACGCGTACGGCGTCGACGTCCGCCTCGTCGTCCATGTCGTCGAGGTTGCGGATCGGGGGGACGACCCCGTCCCGGAGGGCGACGACGGTCGCGACGGCCTCGACGGCACCGGCCGCGCCGAGCAGGTGCCCGGTGCAGGACTTGACGGCCGTCACGGCGGGACGGTGGCTGCCCAGAGCCAGTCCCAGCGCGCGCGCCTCGGCGACGTCACCGAGCGGGGTGCTGGTGGCGTGCGCGTTGACGTGCCCCACGTCCGTGGCGGCGATCCCGGCGTCCCGGAGCGCGAGCGTGATGCTGCGCGCAGCACCGGTGCCCGCCGGGTCGGGGGCGGTGACGTGGTGGGCGTCGGACGCGAGGCCCGCACCGCCGAGCCGTGCGTGGATCCGCGCGCCGCGGGCTGCGGCGTGCTCCTCGGTCTCGAGCACCAGCACCCCGGCGCCCTCGCCCAGCACGAAGCCGTCCCGGCCCTTGTCGTAGGGCCGCGACGCCGCCTCCGGCTCGTCGTGCCGCGTCGACAGCGCCCGCATCTGGGCGAAGCCGGCCATCGGCAGCGGGTGCACGCAGGCCTCCGAGCCGCCGGCGACCACCACGTCCGCCCTGCCGCTGCGCAGCAGCTCGAGGGCACAGGCGATGGCCTCGGCTCCGGAGGCGCAGGCACTCACCGGCGTGTGCACCCCGGCACGGGCACCGAGGGCGAGACCCACCGTGGCCGCCGGTCCGTTGGGCATCAGCATCGGGACGAGGTGCGGGCTGACCGCCCGCGGGCCCCTCTCACGAAGGACGTCGGCCTGGCCCAGCATCGTCAGCGCACCGCCGATGCCGGAGCCGATCACGACCGCCAGGCGGTCCGGGGCGACGGCCGGTGCCCCGGCGTCGTCCCACGCCTCACGGGCCGCGACCAGGGCGAGCTGCTGGACGCGGTCGAGAGTGCGCGCCTCGATCCGCTCCAGCCGGCCCTCGAGGTCGACCGTGGCTGCCAGCCGAGCAGGCAGCGCGTCCCACGGCTCGCCCTCGAGCAGTCGCACCCCGGAGCGGCCGCTGAGCAGGCCCTCCGTGAGGGCAGCGACGTCGGGACCGAGCGGGGTGAGAGCCCCGAGCCCGGTGACAGCGGCGGTCACGCCGGAACACCTGCCGCGGCGATGTAGGCGATGGCGTCGCCGACCGTCTTGAGGTCCTCGAGGGCCTCGTCGGGGATGCGGACCCCGAAGCGCTCCTCGCAGGCCACGACGACCTCGACCATGGTGAGCGAGTCGACCTCGAGGTCGTTCTCGAAGCTGGCCTCGGGGGTCACCTTGTCGGCCGGCACGCCGGAGACCTCCTCGAGGACCTCGGCGAGGCCGGTGAGGACGTCGGTCTGGGTGATGGTCATGTGCGTTCTCCTCGGGGTTGCTGCGGTTTCCCGGCACGGGAGTGCCGGGGACAGGGAAGGGATCAGGGGACGAGCACGACCTGGCCGGCGGCGGTGAGGCCGGCGCCGAAGCCGAGCAGCAGGGCCGGGTCGCCGCGCTCGACCTGACCGAGCTCCACGAGCCGGGACAGGGCGAGCGGCACGGAGGCAGCGCTGGTGTTGCCGCTGTCGACGACGTCCCGGGCCACGACGACGTCGCCCGGCAGGCGCAGGGCTGCGAGCACCGACTCGGTGATCCGGAGGTTGGCCTGGTGCGGGACGAACGCCTTGAGGTCGCTCAGCTCGAGGCCGGCTGCCTCGCAGGCCCGCCGGGCCAGGCCGGGCAGCGTTGTGGTGGCCCAGCGGTAGATCGCCCGGCCCTCCATCTTGAGCGTGGGCGGGTTGCCGTCGATGACCAGCCGGGCGTGCTGGTCGCCGTCGTGGGCCCAGACCACCGGTCCCACGGCCTCGGTCGCTGCCCGGCTGACGACGACGGCCCCCGCGCCGTCACCGAACAGGAACGCGGTTCCTCGGTCGTCGCGGTCGACCATCGGCAGCAGCTTCTCCGCGCCGATCACGAGCACGTGCTCGGCGGTGCCGGTGCGCACGGTGTCTGCGGCCAGCCCGACCGCGTAGGTGAACCCGGCACAGCCGGCACCGACGTCGCTGGCGCCGGCGCGCCGCGCACCCAGGCGGGCCGCGATCTCCGGCGAGCCACCCGGCAGCGGACCAGGCAGGGAGCAGGTGGCCAGCAGCACCAGACCGACGTCGGCGGCATCGACCCCTGCTGCCGCGAGGGCCTTGCCGCCCGCGCTGGTGGCCATGTCCACGACCGACTCGTCGTCCCCCGCCACCCCGCGGGTGACGATGCCGCTGCGCTCGCGGATCCACTGGTCGCTGGAGTCGATGCGCGCGGCGATCGCGTGGTTGTCCTCGCGGAGCGCCGGCCGGTGGGCGCCCAGGCCGGTGAGCGCGGCACCGGCGAGGGTGCGGGCCCTCACGCCGGCACCGGCACGGTCTTGAGAGCGACGACCGGCACCCCCGGCAGGGCACGCTTGGCCACGGCAGCCAAGGTCCCGGCGGGAGCGAGCTCCACCACCGAGGAGGGCGCCAGCCCGGCGACCGTGCGCAGGCACCGGTCGAAGCGCACCGGACCGGTCAGCTGGCCCACGAGGCGGTCGAGGAGCGCTCGGCCGCTGGTCACGACGGCTCCGTCGGCGTTGGCCACCACGCGGCAGACAGGTTCGCCGGGGGTGAGGCCTGCGACCAGCTCGGCGAACCGCGGTACGGCGGGGGCCATCGCGCTGGTGTGGAACGCGCCGGCCGTCTCCAGCCTGCGGACGCGCGCTCCCGCGGGCGGGTCGGCGGCGAGGGCCGCGAGGGCGTCGACCGGCCCGCCGAGCACCGTCTGGCCCGCGACGTTGACGGTCGCGACCTCGAGGCCGAGTGCGGTCGCGGCAGCGAGCACCTGCTGCTCGTCGCCGCCCAGGACCGCCACCATGCCGGTGGGACGCTCCGCGGCCGCCTCAGCCATCGCGCGCCCGCGCTCGGCGGCGAGTCGCACCGCGCTGGTGTCGTCGAGGACACCGGCCACCGCGAGGGCGGCGAGCTCGCCGACGCTGTGACCGCAGACCGCTCCCGGCCGCTCGCCGACGCTGCGGGCCGAGAGCAGTGCGGTGGCGGTCAGCAGCGGCTGGGCGACGGCGGTGTCGCGGATCTCGTCGGCACCGGCAGCCGTGCCGAGCTCCCTCAGGTCGAGGTCTGCGGCCGCCGACCAGGCGGCCAGGTCGTCTCGGGCACCCGGCAGGTCGAGCCAGGGCGTGAGCATGCCGGGCACCTGGGAGCCCTGACCGGGAACGAGGAGAACCAACACCCGGACAACACTTGTCGAGACGTGGCCCAGGTGCCGCAGTCCTCGCCGACCGAAAGGGTGCGGCAACCTTGTAGGAAACCTACAAGTTCGATGTCCGACCGATGACAAGCGCAACACGCGCGACTTGTGCGTCCCTCGGGTCGGTCAGGTCGAGGCCGACGAGCTCGAGCACCTTGCGGAGCCTGTACCGAACGGTGTTCGCGTGCACGTAGAGCACCCTGGCCGTCCCCTCCAGCGAGCTGCCGGAGGCGAGGAAGGCCGAGGCGGTGGCGAGCAGGTCACCCCCGGCATCCACCAGCGGACCGTGCACCTCCTCCAACAGCCGGGTGCGCGCGCTGTCGTCGCCGAGGACCGCTCGCTCGGCCAGCAGGTCCGAGGAGCGCACCGGCCGGGGGGCCTCGGGCCAGGCCGCGACGGCGGCGAGCCCCGCGAGCGCCTCCTTCACGCAGCCCGCCGCCGAGGCGAGGTCGTCGACGAACGGACCCACCACGACCGGACCGGGAGGCAGTGCCGCAGCGAGCTGCTTCACCGCCGTCTCCGGCTTGCCCTTGCCCCCGGCGACCACGAGCAGCCCGCCACCTGCCTCGCCGGTGAGCACGAACAGCCCGCTGTGCCGCGCGTGCCCGCGCAGGTCCTCGAGCCGTGGCTCGACCGGACCGCTGGGCATCGCCGCCGCGAGGGCGGTGGTCCACGCCGGCCGCCCCCATCCGAGCGATCCGGCGCGGGACAGCGTGAGGTCCCCGACCTGGTCCCGGACCAGCGCCTCGACCACCCCCGCCTCCAGACGGGCGTCCCAGGCACCGCGGGCCTCGGCCGCCGCGGCGTAGACCTCAGCGGCGGCGAAGGCGATCTCGCGCGAGTAGCGCAGCACCGCCTCCCGGAGCTCCTGCTCGTGGCCGGGCGCCGCCAGCTCGGGGACCTGCTCCTCGAGCACCCCCACGACGACCCGGATGAGCTGCACCGTCTGCTTCAGGCTGACCGCCCGCGTCAGCTCGCGCGGTGCCGCGCCGAAGACGTCAGGGGCCGGTGCAGGCGCCGACGACGCGTCGCGCAGCCAGCTGGTGAAGGCGGCGATGCCGGCCTGCACCACCAAGCCGACGTCGGCTCGCTGCGCCGGCGGCAGCGCGGTGAACCAGGTCAGCGCCTCCATCTGCTGCACGGCCTCGGTGCTGAGCCGGGACGAGGCGCGGCGGACCCGCTGCCAGGTGGACACAGCCACGACTCACGCCCGCGGGGGCAGCGCGCGGCTGCGCCCCCGGAAGACAGCAACGACCTCGTCCCCCCGGCGCACCGTGACGTCGTACACGCCGGCGCGACCGCGCAGGACGACCTCGTGCGCCTGGGCGACGAGCACGTCATCGACGGACACCGGTGCCAGGAACTCGACCTCGGCGCCGGACGCGACCGTCGCCGGCCCGTGTGTGTTGCACGCGAAGGCGAACGCCGTGTCGGCGAGCAGGAACAGGTAACCGCCGTGGCAGATGCCGTGCCCGTTGGTCATGTCGGGCCGCACCCGCATCGTCGCGGTCGCCCGCCCCACGTCGACGTCACCCACCTCGATCCCGAGGGAGCGGGTGGCGAGGTCCCCGGCGAGCATGGCCTCTGCCTGCCGCTGCGCAGCGTTCACGTGTTCGTCTCCTCCAGCGGCACGTCGCGCGGGAGCTCCGCCGCACCGCCCGTGCCGTCGGCCGCCGGGGGGTGCATCCCGACGGTGTAGGCGGTCATCGACAGCGAGCCGTAGGCGTAGCCGTCGACCAGCACCTCAGCGGGGCGCCCACCGGTGGCTCCGGCGACGTAGAGCAGCGGCAGGAAGTGGTCCGGCGTCGGGACGGCGTGCCGGTAGTCGGCGTGCCCGTCCAGGGTGCCCACCTCGGCAGGGGAGCTGAGCATCAGCTCCTTGGCGGCCTCGTCGAACCGCTGCGCCCAGTCGAACCCGTCGTCCGGCCGCGACCAGTCGACGCCCCCCAGGTTGTGCACGACGTTGCCGCTGCCGATGACGAGCACCCCCGTCTCGCGCAGGGCGGCGAGCCTGGCGCCCATCTCGAGGTGGTGCTCGAGCGGCTTCTCGGCGTTGATCGACAGCTGCACCACCGGGATGTCGGCGGCCGGGAACGCGTGCACGAGCACCGACCAGGTGCCGTGGTCGATCCCCCAGCCGTCGACGTCCGCACCCACCCAGTGCGGCTGCACGGCGTCGCTGACCTCCTCCACGAGCGCCGGCAGGCCGGGTGCGGGGTACTGCACGTCGAACAGCTCCGGGGGGAAGCCGTAGAAGTCGTGGATGGTGCGCGGACGCGGCATCGCGGTGAGGGCGGTGTGCCCGATGTACCAGTGCGCGCTCACGACGAGCAGGGCGCGCGGCCGGGGCACCGCCTCGCCGAACGCCCGCCAGGCCTGCGTGTACCTGTTGGTCTCGAGGGCGTTCATCGGACTGCCGTGTCCGAAGAAGACCGCTGGCATCGTGGTGCTCACAGCAGGACGGTACGACGAAGACCGCCCCCTGCAGGGAGCGGCCTTTCGTCGGTGCGGCGGACGAGGCTCAGACGGCCTTGACCGCGGAGACGTCGAACTCGAGGTTGATCTTCTCGCTGATCAGGACGCCGCCGGTCTCGAGCGCGGCGTTGTAGGTGATGCCCCAGTCCTTGCGGTTGAGGGTGGCCCTGCCCTCGAAGCCGGCGCGCAGGTTGCCGTACGGGTCGCGGGCGGTGCCGGTGTGCTCCCACTCGATCGTGACCGGGTGCGTCACGTCCTTGAGGGTGAGGTCGCCGGTCATCTCGAAGGTGTCGTCACCGGTCTGCTTCACCGAGGTGGAGACGAAGGTCCCGGTCGGGAACGACGGGGCGTCGAAGAAGTCGTTGGTGCGCAGGTGCTCGTCGCGCTGCTTCTGCCCGGTGCTGATGCTGGCGATCTGGAAGGTGACCTTCGCGGTGCTCCTGCTGGGGTCCGTGAAGTCGAGCTCTGCCGTGCCCTCGAACTCCTCGAAGGAGCCCCGGACCTTGGTCACCATCGCGTGCCGGGCGGTGAATCCGAGGCGGGTGTGGGTCACGTCGAGGGCGTAGTCGCCGGACAGGTCGGCGGGCGCGAGCGGGGTGTGGGCGGTGGTCATGACTGGCTCCTTCTTGGTCGAGGTTCTTGCATCTGCAACGAACAGTACCTCGCCTTTATTGCACGTTCAAGCATTGAGCCATCAATCACCTCTGCGGACCTGGCACCCTCCTACCCGCTGGGCGGCCGCCCGCACCAGGGGACGCGCGGATGTCAGAGCGTGACAACGACGGCGGCCGGGTGAGCCGGGCAGGCCGACCGCGCTCCCCTGCGCTCACTTCGCTGAGCAGCTGCTCGCGAGGGCCGCGCGGCTGAGCGTGCGGCGAGCGTCGGCGGCCCCGTCGGCACGCGCATCTGCTCAGTGAAGTGGGCGCGGGGCAGGGCAGGGCGGGGCAGGGCGGGGCAGGCAGGAGAACGCGGGCCCGTCAACCGGACAGGCCGACGGCGCTCCCCTGCGCGAGCGGCTGCAGCAGCACGGTCGCCACGTCCGGCACCCGGTCGACCGGCACGCCGAGCAGCGGGGCGACCACCAGCCGGGTCGCCGAGGCCCCCGCGCGGGTGGGCGGCTGCGCGCACGGCTTGTGCGTGCACGGCGGCTTGCCGGTGTAGGGGTCGACCTCCTGGCCGTCGTCGTAGCCGTCGACCGGGTTGTAGTAGAGCAGCGCAGGCCGCACCGGGTGCGCCGGGTCGAGGCTGTAGCAGAACGTGCCGCCGGTGTCGCCGTACCGGGGCTCCTGGCCGGCGGTGTAGCCGCCGTTGTCCTGGACCGCCTCGAGGGTGAGGTGGAGTCCGGGCTGCAGGCCGCCGAAGGACTTCTCGATGACCGGCTCCTGCGCGGTCAGCGCCTTCAGCAGGCACGGGTAGCCAGGAGCCTCGTCCGCGTACGTCGCCAGCACCGGCACGCTGGCGCTCGCGAGCCGTACCAGCGCCTGGGCCTCCTTCTGCACGACCGCGTGAGCGCTGGCCGCGAAGCCGTTCGTGGCGGTGAGGAAGGTGTCGAGCTGCGCGCGCTGCGCGGTCAGGGAACGGCTCGAGAACGCGAGGTTGTCGAGCACCTGCAGCAGCGCGGGCGTGGCATCGGCGGTGCTGCTCGCCACGTCAGCCAGGCCCGCCAGGTCCTGCTGCAGGGTCGGCAGCTGCGGGTCGAGCCGGCGCAGGTAGGCCGCGCTGCGCGCGAGCTCGGCTCCCGCCCGGTCGCCACGACCGCGCAGCGCCCCGGACAGGGCGTTCAGCGCGGTCGAGAGGTCCTGCGGCTTCAGGGCCTGCAGCACCGGCAGCAGGTCGTCGACCGCCTGCTCCGTCTCGAGGGCGGTCGAGGAGCGGTCCTGCGGGATGACGGCGCCGTCCCGCAGCCCCTCCCCCGCTGAGCCGTCACGGGTCTGCAGGGCGACGTACTTCTCCCCGAACAGGGTCGTGGGCAGCAGCTGCGCGGTCAGATCGCGGGGCAGCCGCCGGGCCTGCGCCGGGTCGAGCGCGAGGTCGAGGCGGGCACCGTCGCCGACGCTGTGCACCGCGCGCACCTCGCCGACGAGGACGCCGCGCAGCTTCACGTCGGCACCCTTGGAGAGCTGGTTGCCGGCCCGGTCGGCCTCGAGCGTGACGTGCACGACCGGCGTGAAGGCCTTCTGGTAGAGCCCCACCGCGCCAGCGACCAGTGCGCCGAGCACGGCGAGGAAGGCGAGCCCGAGGACCCGCTGGCGAAGCAGTGAGGTGCCGTGCCGGAGCGGTGGTGTCACTCCCTGGCCCGCAGGGCTGCCTCCGCCTCGGGCATCTTGGTGGCACCCGCACGCGCGCTCAGGACGGGCAGCGCCCCCCGCAGGAAGGGCACCACCCGCAGCCAGGGCTGCCCGTAGACGTGCGCCTTGCGCCCCTCGATCCCCTTCACCAGCCGGGCGATGGCCGGGCCTGCGGGGCTGGTGCCGCCGAAGGGCTTGGGCAGCGACGAGCGCATGGCGGCGAGCACCGGGTCGCTGTCGGCCTCACGCACCATGTCGGTGTCGGTGAAGCCGAGGTAGGCGACCCCGACCGTGACGCCGTGGTGCGCGAGCTCGCCACGCAGGCAGTGCGCGAACGACTCCACGCCTGCCTTGCTGGCGCAGTAGGCGCTCATGATCGGCGCGGGCGTGAAGGCGGCCAGCGACGCGATCTGGAGCACGTGTCCCCGGCGCTCGACCACCATCGGGAGGAAGGCCCGCACGGTCCGCACGCTGCCCATGAGGTTGACCTCGAGGACCCGTTCGTACTCCACCGGGTCGGCGAGCAGGAACGGGGCGCCGGTGCCGATGCCGGCGTTGGCCACGACGACGTCGACGCCGCCGAAGTGCGCACCCACCTCGGCCGCGACCTCGGTCAGCCGCGCCGCGTCGGTGACGTCGACCGTCCAGGAGCGCGCGCCGGGGCAGTCCTTCTCGACGTCGGCCAGCAGCCCGGCGTCGCGGTCGAGCAGGGCGATGCGCGCGCCCTTGGCGGCGAGCCCGCGGGCCATGCCCGCACCGAGTCCCCGTCCCGCCCCCGTGATCACCACGACCTGGCCAGACATCGTCATGACTTCCCCTCCCACCGAACACCGTCCTGAAGAGTTCCGAAACCGACCCAGAGCACGTCCATCACCAGCCGGGTCGCCGCCTTCGGCGACAGCCGTGGCCCGGCGAGCCGGACGTTGCCGAGCCGCTCGGTCGCGCCGCTCACGACGTGCGCGTAGGCGTGTGCGCGGGTGCCCTCGCTCGGCGGCAGGTGAGCGGCGACGAGGGCCGCGATGTGGTCGACCTGCTGCTGGCGCACCCGCTCGACCGCCTGCGCCGCCGCCGTACCGGGCGAGACCTCCTGCAGCAGCAGGGACCAGGCGCCGGCATGGGCGTCGACGAAGTGGAAGTAGGCGGTCAGGCCGCGCTCGAGGGCCTGCTCCGCGGTGGTCGCACCCGCGAGGGCGCCGGTCGTCACCGCGAGCAGCTCGGCGCCCACGTGGTCGACGACGGCGCTCAGCAACCCGTCCTTGGAACCGAAGTGGTCGTAGAGCACCGGCTTGGTGACACCGGCGTGCTCGGCGACCTCGTCCATCGACACGTCCGCCACACCGCGCTCGGCGAACAGCGCCATCGCCGTGGTCACCAGCTGCGCGCGCCGATCGGCGCGCGCCATCCGGCGGCGAGGGGAGGTCATGCCGGGGCACTTTACACGAAGTAGGTTACCGTAGGTATAGTTACCGCAAGTAGGTCCTGGGCCCTTGGAGGATCGTGTGTCCCGACCCCTTCCCACCCACGTCGACGCGCTCGTGGTCGGCAGCGGCTTCTCCGGCCTGGCCTCGGCCATCCGGCTGCAGGAGGCAGGCCGGCAGGTCGTCGTCGTCGAGAAGGGCCACGACGTCGGCGGCACGTGGTGCGTCAACACCTACCCGGCGTGCGCGTGCGACGTGCCCAGCCACCTGTACTCCTTCTCCTTCGCGCCGAACCCCGAGTGGACCAGGACGTTCAGCCCGCAGCCCGAGATCTACGCCTACCTGCGTGGCGTCGCCGAGCGGTACGGCGTCCACGACCGCACGTGGTTCGGCACCGAGCTGCTGGACGCCGCCTGGGACGAGGGCGCCACCCGCTGGGCCGTGCGCACCAGCGCCGGTGAGCTGACCTGCGACGTGCTGGTGCTCGGCACCGGCGGGCTGTCCGAGCCGAGCACCCCGGCGGTGAAGGGCCTGGAGTCCTTCCAGGGCACGACCTTCCACTCGGCCACCTGGGACCACGACCACGACCTCACGGGCAAGCGCGTCGCCGTGATCGGCACCGGCGCCTCGTCCATCCAGTTCGCTCCCGAGGTCGCGAAGGTCGCCTCCCACACCACCGTCTTCCAGCGCACCGCTCCGTGGATCCTGCCGCGCCGTGACCGCGCCATCACCGGCCTCGAGCGCCGGCTGTTCCGCCGGTTCCCCGGGCTGCAGAAGGTCGCGCGCGGCGGCATCTACGGCGTGCGCGAGGCGTCGGTGCTCGGCTTCTCCTTCCAGCCGGCCATCATGAAGCTCGGCGAGAAGCAGGCGCGCCGGTTCATCGCCGCCACGGTGAAGGACCCGGTGACCCGCGAGAAGGTCACCCCGTCGTACCGCATGGGCTGCAAGCGGGTGCTGCTGTCCAACACCTGGTACCCGATGCTGAACCGGTCCGACGTGTCGCTGGTGACCGACGGCATCGAGGAGGTCACCGCGACGGGCGTCGTCACGCGGGACGCCGCAGGGCAGCGGGTGGAGCACCCGGTCGACACCATCATCCTGGGCACCGGGTTCAGCGTCAGCGACCCGCCGGTGGCGCACCGGGTGCGCGGCCGCGACGGCAGCACGCTCTACGAGGCCTGGACCGGCGGTGTCGGGATGGCGGCCTACCGCGGGCTGACCGTGCCAGGGTTCCCGAACCTCTTCTACCTGGTCGGTCCCAACACCGGGCTCGGGCACACCTCGATCGTCTTCATCATCGAGCGGCAGGTGGAGCACATGGTGAAGGCGCTGCGCGCGATGGACGCCGCCGGGGTCGCCGCGATCGAGCCGCGCGCCGACGTGACAGCGGCCTACGACGCCTGGGTGCAGCGCCGCCTGCAGGGCACGGTCTGGAACGCCGGCGGCTGCGCGAGCTGGTACCTCGACGCGAACGGCCGCAACAGCACGCTGTGGCCGACGTTCACGTTCACCTACGCCAAGGAGCTGCGCGCGTTCGACCTCGGCGACTACGAGCTGACGGAGCAGCCGGTGACCGCGGCGGCCTGAGGCCCTACAGGTCGGCGAAGTGCTCGACGTGCGGCGGCTGCGCGAAGTGCGGTCCGATGTGGCCGCGCCACACGGCGAAGTCGGGGCTCGCCCGGAACTGCTCGTGCGCCTCGACGGAGTCCCACTCCACGAGCAGGACGAAGCGGGTGGGCGTCTCGACCCCCTGGGTCATGCGCACCGAACGGCAGCCGGCGCTGCCTGCGAGGACCGCGCGGGCAGCGCCGTAGCTCGCGGAGAAGGCCTGCTCCGCACCAGGTGTGACATCGATCAGGGCGACCTCGAGGACCATCGGCCCAGCCTGCCAGAACTCCTCGCCAGTCAGCCGTCGAGGTCGGTGACGGCAGGTCGTCCCTGACGCCACGCGTTGTGCACGGCAGGAAGGAGCAGGTCTCAGCCGTGCCGACGGGCGAAGCAGTCCTTGCACAGCGCCTTGGTGGTGCCGAGCAGCCGGTAGAGCTGGGCGGCGCGGCCGCACTCGTCGCAGGCGAGCAGCGCAAGGGGGACCGGGCCGGTCAGGTCGATCAGCG
>JBAVRG010000162.1:0-10690 GCA_049694795.1 Mycobacteriales bacterium | reverse complement strand
GCCCACGTCGCCGCGCCGTCGCTGAGCCGCGGGGTGCTCGCGGCCTTCGACGCCGCGCAGAAGGCTGCGGCCGACAACTCCGACGACTTCGTCTCCACCGAGCACCTCGTGGTGGGGCTGGCGCAGGACAAGGCCCTCGGGCTGCCGTCCCCGAAGGGCCTGGTGGCTGCGTTCGCGCAGGTCCGCGGCGGCAACCGGCGGGTCACCTCGCAGGACCCCGAGTCGTCGTACCAGGCGCTCGAGAAGTACGGCGTCGACCTGACGCAGGCCGCGCGCGAGGGCCGGCTCGACCCGGTCATCGGTCGCGACACCGAGATCAGGCGCGTGATCCAGGTGCTGTCGCGGCGCACCAAGAACAACCCCGTCCTCATCGGCGAGCCGGGCGTCGGCAAGACCGCCGTCGTCGAGGGACTGGCCCAGCGGATCGTGGCCGGGGACGTCCCCGAGTCGCTGCGCGACAAGCGCCTGGTGTCCCTCGACCTGGGCGCCATGATCGCCGGCGCGAAGTACCGCGGAGAGTTCGAGGAGCGCCTCAAGGCCGTCCTGCAGGAGATCAAGGACAGCGACGGCGAGGTCATCACGTTCCTCGACGAGATGCACACCGTGGTCGGGGCAGGCAAGACCGAAGGCTCGATGGACGCCGGCAACATGCTCAAGCCGATGCTCGCCCGCGGCGAGCTGCGGATGGTGGGCGCGACCACGCTCGACGAGTACCGCCAGAACATCGAGAAGGACCCGGCTCTGGAGCGCCGCTTCCAGCAGGTGCTGGTGGGCGAGCCGAGCGTCGAGGACACCATCGCGATCCTGCGCGGCCTCAAGGGCCGCTACGAGGCGCACCACGGCGTGGAGATCACCGATTCCGCGCTGGTCGCCGCCGCGACGCTGTCGGACCGCTACATCACCGCCCGCTTCCTGCCCGACAAGGCGATCGACCTCGTCGACGAGGCGGCCTCGCGGCTGCGCATGGAGATCGACTCGCGGCCCGTCGAGATCGACGAGCTGCAGCGCGCCGTCGACCGGATGCGCATGGAGGAGCTCGCTCTCGAGCGCGAGACCGACGAGGCCTCGCGGCTGCGCCTGGAGGAGCTGCGGCGCGAGCTCGCCGACCGGAGCGAGGAGCTCGGCGCCCTGATGGCCCGCTGGGACCAGGAGAAGTCCGGCCTCAACCGCGTGGGTGAGCTCAAGAAGCGACTGGACGACCTGCGCTCGACCCTCGAGCGCGCGCAGCGCGACGGCGACCTCGAGACCGCCTCGCGGCTGCAGTACGGCGAGATCCCCGCGGTGGAGCGGGAGCTCGCCTCCGCCGGCTCCCCGGCAGCGGACGCGATGGTGAAGGAGCAGGTCACGGCCGACGACGTCGCCGAGGTCGTCAGCGCCTGGACCGGCATCCCCTCCGGCCGGCTGATGGAGGGCGAGACCGCCAAGCTGCTCCGCATGGAGGAGGCGCTCGGCGCTCGCCTCGTGGGCCAGCGCGACGCCGTACAGGCTGTGTCGGACGCGGTGCGCCGCGCCCGCGCCGGCATCTCCGACCCGGACCGGCCCACCGGCTCGTTCCTGTTCCTCGGCCCCACCGGCGTCGGCAAGACCGAGCTGGCCAAGGCACTCGCGGAGTTCCTCTTCGACGACGAGCGGGCGATGACCCGCATCGACATGAGCGAGTACGGCGAGAAGCACGCCGTCGCCCGGCTGGTGGGCGCGCCTCCGGGCTACGTCGGCTACGACCAGGGCGGTCAGCTCACCGAGGCGGTGCGGCGCCGGCCCTACAGCGTGGTGCTCTTCGACGAGGTCGAGAAGGCGCACCCGGACGTCTTCGACGTGCTGCTGCAGGTGCTCGACGACGGTCGCCTCACCGACGGCCAGGGCCGCACCGTCGACTTCCGCAACACCATCCTGGTGCTGACGTCGAACCTCGGCTCGGTCTTCACCACCGACCCGCTGCTCAGCTCCGAGCAGCGCCGCGACAAGGTGATGGAGGTCGTGCGCGGCGCCTTCAAGCCGGAGTTCCTCAACCGGCTCGACGACGTCATCGTCTTCGACGCCCTCACCACCGAGGAGCTGACCCGGATCGTCGACCTGCAGATCGCCTCGCTGGCGCGTCGCCTGGTCGACCGGCGGCTCACGCTCACGGTCACCGACGCGGCGAAGGAGTGGCTGTCGCTGGCCGGCTTCGACCCCCTGTACGGCGCCCGTCCCCTGCGTCGGCTGGTGCAGAAGGCGATCGGCGACCGGCTGGCGAGGGCGCTGCTGGCGGGCGAGGTCCGGGACGGCGACGAGGTCGTCGTCGACAGGTACGGCGACGACCTCAGCGTCCACCCGGCGGTGCATGCGGCCTGACACAGTGCCGCGCATGAGAGTCGGCATGACGCTGCCCGTGATGGAGCCCGACCTCGACGCCGACGTGCTCGAGGCGTGGTGCCGGGCGGTCGACGAGGGTCCGTTCAGCTCGTTGTGCTTCGGCGAGCGGATGGCCTTCGACAACCCCGAGGCCCTGACCCTGCTCGGTGCCGTGGCCGCCTGGACGTCGCGGGTCGAGGTCGTCCTCACGGTGCTGGTGCCGCAGCTGCACGACCCGGTGATGCTCGCCAAGGCGCTGGCGACGGCGGACGTCCTCACCAAGGGGCGGCTCACCGTCGGGCTCGGCGTGGGCGGGCGCCGCGAGGACTACCTGGCGGTCGCGGCCGACCCCGCCACCCAGACCATGGCCGAGCTGGAGGCCCGGGCGCTCACCATGAAGCGGGTCTGGGCCGGCGAGAAGGTCACCGACGCCGTCCGGCCAGTGGGACCCGCCCCGGTGCAGCCGGGTGGCCCGCCACTGCTGGTCGGCACCATGGGCCCCCGGACCATGCGCTCGGCGGTCACCTGGGCGGACGGCCTGGCCGGCGTCTCGATGGACCTGGACCTGGCCGGTGTCGCGGCGCTCTACGACGTGGCCCGCGCGGCCTGGCGGGAAGCCGGGCGGGGGGCACCGCGGCTGTGCACGTCGACCTGGTTCGCGCTCGACGACGGCGACGGGGCGGCCCGTGAGCAGGTGCACCGGCACCTGCTCCACTACTTGAACTGGCTGCCCGCCGCGATCGTGGACCCGCTCGCCCGCGTGTCCGGGTTCGCCGGCACCGAGGCCGAGCTGCGCGACCTGCTCAAGCGGCTGGAGGACCTCGGGACCGACGAGGTGCACCTCATCCCGACCGGTTCGGACGTCCGCCAGGTCGAGCGGGTGGCGGCGCTCCTGAGCTGACGGCGGCTCACAGCAGACCGCCAGCACCGTCACAGCCCGTGCCCGGTCGGGGCGACGAAGGTGACTGCAGGTGAGGGCGACGGGCCCTCGTTCTCCTGGAGGAAAGCCATGAACAAGCGCGTCGCCAGTCTCGTCCTCGTCTCCGCGATGGGGGTGGGGGCAGTGTCGACCCTCGCCCTGACGCCCGCGTCCGCCGCCACTCAGGCCGTCTCGCAGCGGCTGACCGACCTCAAGAACGCCCTCAAGGGCCTGGTCACCGACGGCACCCTCACCCAGGCGCAGGCGGACAAGGTCGCCACCACCCTCGACTCGGCGCTGCCGGAGGGCGGCCCAGGTGGACGCGGCGGGCCCGACGGGCACCGCAGGGGTGCCGGCCTGGACGAGGCCGCGACCGTGCTCGGCATGAGCGTCACCGACCTGCGCGCCGCGCTCGAGGGCGGCAAGAGCCTGGCCCAGGTCGCGCAGAGCAAGGGCATCAGCAAGGCGACGCTCATCGACAAGCTGGTCGCCGCCGCCAACGCGCACCTGGCCGCGGAGGTCAAGGCCGGTGAGCACACCCAGGCCGAGGCCGACGCCCGGCTGGCCGACCTGAAGGCGCGGATCACCGACATGGTCGACCGGGTCGGCCTGCCGATGCGCGGCGACCGGATGGGCCCGCCGCCGGCAGCCGCCCCGGGCACCGGCAGCACCACCACCGGCTGACCCCCGAGGTTTCGCCGTCGGCGGACGGGGGTTCCGCCCGGTGCCGGGACGGGCCAGGGTCGGGGGCATGAGACTGCTCGTGCTGGGAGGGACCCGCTTCGTCGGTCGCGCCGTCGTCCAGGACGGCCTGGCCCGCGGCTGGGAGGTGACGACGCTCAACCGCGGCATCACCGGCGCGCTCCCGCCCGGGGTGACGCAGCTGCGTGCCGACCGCACCGACCCCGCGGCGCTGGCGGAAGCCCTGCGGGGCAAGGAGTTCGACCTCGCGGTCGACACCTGGTCGCTGGCGCCGCGGGTCGTGCGCGATGCCGCCCGGCAGCTGGCCGTCTCGGTCGGCCGGTTCGGCTACGTCAGCTCGATCAGTGCCTACACCGACGGCCGGCCGCGGGGTGGGGACGAGAGCTGGCCCACGGTCGACGCCTCCCCTGATGCCGACCGCACCGACTACCCCGCGGACAAGCGCGGGGGCGAGATGGCCGCGCTCGCGTCCTTCCCGGACGCGCTCGTCGGCCGGCCCGGGCTGATCCTCGGGCCGCACGAGGACATCGGGAGGCTGCCCTGGTGGCTCGACCGTGCCTCCCGCGGCGGTCGTCTCGTGGCACCCGGTCGGCCGGGACGCCCGATCCAGTACGTCGACGCGCGCGACCTCGCGGCCTGGCTGCTCGACGGGCTCGAGGACGGCCTGCGCGGCGCCTTCGACCTGGTCTGCCCGAGCGGGCACACCACGACGCGGTCGCTGCTCGAGGCCGTCGTCGCGACCACGGGCGGGGTGGCCGAGCTGGTGTGGGTGGACCAGGAGGAGGTCCTCGCCGGCGGTGCCCAGCCCTGGGTCCAGCTGCCGTGCTGGGTCCCGGAGGGTGGCGAGTTCGAGGGGTTCATGGAGAGCGACACCTCCGCCGCGATCGCCACCGGCCTGCGCTCCCGGCCGGTCGAGGAGACCGTCCGGGACACCTGGTCCTGGCTGCAGCGGGACGGGCTGCCGGTGCAGCGCGAGGACCGACCGCGGCACGGCCTGCCGGAAACCCTGGAGCGCGAGCTGCTCGCCGGCCGATAGGCTCGCGGCCTGTGACCGACCGCGATGACCTGCTGTCCCTCGTCCGCTCCCAGGCGATCGTCCACGGCAGGGTCACCCTGTCGTCGGGTCGAGAGGCCGACTACTACGTCGACCTGCGCCGCACCACCCTGTCTGCCGCCGCCGCCCCCCTCGTCGGCCGGGTGATGCTCGAGCTCACCGAGGACTGGGACTACGACGCCGTCGGCGGTCTCACGATGGGTGCCGACCCGATCGCCGCCGCGATGCTTCACCAGGCCGCGGCACAGGGGCGGCGGCTCGACGCCTTCGTGGTGCGCAAGGAGGCCAAGGCGCACGGGCTGCAGCGCCGCATCGAGGGCCCCGACATCGCCGGTCGGCGGGTCCTCGTGGTCGAGGACACCAGCACCACGGGCGGCTCGCCGTTGACCGCGCTCGCCGCGGTCCGCGAGGCCGGCGCCATCCCGGTGGGGGTGGCGACCATCGCCGACCGCGCCACCGGCGCCGGCGAGAAGATCGAGGCCGAGGGCGTGCCCTACCGCTTCGCCTACTCGCTGCAGGACCTCGGCCTCGCCTGACCACGACAGGGTCGGGGCGGGCAAGGTCCCCCGGGGCGGGCGCTCCCGCCGTACCTTGATCGCGTGCAGCCCTTCCTGCTCGTCGGCCTCGCCGCGCTCGTCATGGGCGCCCTCGCCTACGTCGGCTACCTGCAGAACAAGCGACGTCGGGAGCTGCTGCAGCAGTTCGCCGCCAGCAACGGCTGGTCGTGGGTCGCGCGCGACGACAGCTGGACCGAGCGGTTCGGCGGGACGCCCTTCGGTGAGGGCGACCACCGGCAGGCGTGCAACGTGCTGCAGGGCAGCTTCCGCAACCGGCCGATGATCGCGTTCGACTACAGCTACCAGACGCACTCGACCGACTCGCAGGGTCGCCGCAGCACGACGACGCACCGCTACGCCTTCTGCTCGCTGGCCCTGCCGGCCGCCGTGCCCAAGCTCGAGCTGGTGCCCGAGAGCGCCTTCGGCCGCCTCGGCACCGCCCTCGGGATGCAGGACATCGAGCTGGAGAGCGAGGACTTCAACCGGCGCTACCGCGTCCGGTCCGACAACCCCAAGTTCGCGTACGACGTCCTCCCGCCCCGGACGATGCAGGCCATGCTGTCGCGTGCGGCTCTCCACCTGCGCTTCCTGGGTGCCGATGCACTGTGCTGGGAGAGCGGCCGGCACAGCCCCGCCGAGCTCCTGCAGCGCCTCGACGCCCTGAGCACCGTGATCGACGGCATCCCTGACTTCGTCTGGTCCGACCTGAAAGGCTCTGCTTCGTGACCGCTCTGCTCGTCGTCATCGGCGTCCTGGTGCTGCTGCTCGCCCTCGGCCTGGTCCTCAGCTACAACCGCTTCGTCCGGCAGCGCAACCTCGTGCAGGAGTCGTGGCGGCAGGTCGACGTCGAGCTCACCCGTCGGCACGACCTGATCCCCAACCTGGTCGAGACGGTGAAGGGCTATGCCGCCCACGAGCGCACCGTGCTGTCGAACCTCGTCGAGGCCCGCAACCAGGCGGTGCAGGCGAGCGGGTCGGTGGCGGCGCAGGCCACGGCGGAGAACCAGCTCGGCGGGGCGCTGCGTGGCCTGCTCGCGGTGGCGGAGGCCTACCCGGACCTCAAGGCGGCGGGGCCGTTCCAGCAGCTGCAGGCGCAGCTGGCCGAGACCGAGGACCGCATCGCGGCCGGCCGGCGCTTCTACAACGGCAACGTGCGGGCGCTCAACACCCGGGTCGAGGCCTTCCCGTCGTCGCTGGTCGCGTCGGCGTTCCACTTCGGCAAGGCCGAGTACTTCGAGACCGACGACCCCGAGGTGCGCGCGCCGGTGAAGGTCGACTTCAGCTGATCAGCTGCTGGTCCGGGACCTGCGGAGCTCGAAGTAGACCGGCAGGACCGAGAGCAGCACCACGATGAGCGCGAAGACCTCGAGGTTCTTGCCGATCACGTCCACCTGTCCCAGGTAGTAGCCGAGCAGCGTCACCCCGGTGCCCCAGAGCAGGCCGCCGACGACGTTCCACGTCGTGAAGGTGCGGGTCGGGAGCTGCCCGGCGCCGACGAGCGGGTTGAGGAACGTCCGGACGATCGGGATGAAGCGCGCCAGCACGATCGCCTTGCCCGCGCCGTACCGCTCGAGGACCTCCTCGGCCTTCTCGACGTACGTGCGCTTGAAGAACCGGGAGTCCCTGCGGGCGAACAGCGCAGGTCCCGCCTTGCGCCCGATCAGGAAGCCGGTCTGCGCGCCCGCGATCGCCACCAGGCTCACCGCGGCGCACACCACGACGATGTTCGGGTGCACCCCGTGGATGCCGCCTGACGCCGCGAAGCCGGCGGCGAACAGCAGCGAGTCGCCCGGCAGGAAGAAGCCGAGCAGCAGACCGGTCTCGGCGAAGACGATGCCCAGCAGGCCGATGAGCCCGAACGTCTCGACCAGGTGCTGGCCGTCGAGGATCGCGGGCAGGGCCGAGACGGTGGTGGCGCTCACCGCGCCAACCTACCGGGAGGTGCCGGACAGCCCCCTGAACGCGGACGGGCCCGGCGCGACCGAGGTCGCACCGGGCCCGTCCGGAGCTGGTGCCTAGCGGCGCACGCCGAACCCGTCGATGACGATGTACGGGCGCCCGGCGGTGCCGCGCGACTTGACGGTCAGCGTGTGCGAGCCGACGGCAGCCCAGGTGCGGGTGTAGAGCACCTGCCGCACCTGGCGCGACGACGCGCGGGTGTCGACCGTCGCGACGCGGGTCGTGCCGTCGTAGACGTCGAGCACGCCGCACGTGGTGCAGCGCTCGCCGATGAGCTGGAACCGGTCCCCGACCATGGCCAGGCGCGCGTAGCCGGCCGGCGCGGCGAGACGGTAGACGCTGCCGAGCCAGGTGGCGGTGGCGCCGGTCGTGCGGCCGCCGTACAGGGTGGCCTTGGACTGGTCGAAGGGCACCACGCCACGCGCGCCGGTGACGGTGCCGGTGCTGTTGCCGAAGCCGTCGGTGGCCTTCACCCTGAACGTGTACGTCGCACCGACCGTCGAGGTCGTGGCGGCCACGCCGGTGCTCGCTGCGGAGCCGAAGGTGCGGTAGGCGCCGGCGGTGTCGGTCACCCAGCGGGTGAACGCGCCGGTGCCGACCGTGTAGTCGACCGTGTAGTGCACGTTCGACGGCGTGTTCGCGGCGAAGCGCACGAGGAACGGCGCGCGGGTGGCCGTGATCGACGTCGGGTCACGGAACGACGGCTGCGGCACGACCGCGGTCAGCTGCCGGGTGGCGGCGGTGGCCGCCTGGTTGCCGGACCGGTCGACGGCCGTGAAGGCGTAGGTGTACGTCGAGCCGACCGCGAGGCCGGTGTCGAGGTAGCCGGTGAGCGGCGCCGGGACGTAGACCGTCTTCTGCACCGTCGCCCCGAGGGACCGGCTGATCAGCACCCCGGACAGGTCGGTGTCGGACGGCAGGCCGAAGCGGATGACCGCGCTCGTGCCGTTGAGGCCGGCGGCCGCGGTCGTGGCGGAGCCGGGGGCGATGCTGTCGGTGGCCGCGATCGCCACGTCGGTCGCGTCACCGGCGGTGAGCGACGTGGCGGCGGCGGAGGAGGACGGTCCGGCCGAAGGCGTCGACCAGATCGCGCCGGCGCTCGGGTTGTTGCCGCTGTTGTCGTACCTGGCGAAGTAGACGGTCGCCCCGTCGCGCGAGAACGACGGCGTGACGTTCGTCAGGCCGGTGGCGACGGTCGTCGCGGCCCCGACGGTGGCGGTGCCGGACGTCAGCGTCACCGGAGCGACCTGGATGTCGGACGTGGTGTTGGAGGTGTCGAGCGACCAGGCCAGCTGGGTGCCGTCCGGGGAGACCGTGAAGTCGTTCGCCTGCGCCGGGACCGAGGTGCCCGCGACGGGAGTGGCACTGCCCCCGGCGACCGGGAGGGTGAAGGCGCTGCCGCCGGTGCTCTGCACCAGCAGCGTGCTGCCGTCGAGGAAGACGCCGCCGCCGTACCCGCTGGCGACGACGGCGGCCGTGCCGGAGGCCACGGCTGCGCGGCGCTCGGAGACGTGGAAGCCGCCCGTGAGGCTGAAGTGGGTCCAGACGGCGGTGCTGCCGTCCGGGGAGAGCGCGGCGTAGAGGTCGAACTCGTCGCCGCCCGCGGGGATGTCCTCGAGGACGCGCACGACGCGGGAGCCGACGTCGCGCACGACGACCTGCTGGCGGCTGGGGTTGCCGCTGGCGTCGTAGGTGGTCTGCACGTCGACGACCCGGCTGCCGTCGGCGGAGGTCGCGACCTCGCTGACGTCCAGGGCGTCGGAGTCGCCGGCGACGAGGGTGGCGGCGCCACCCGACGTCGGGCGCTGGTAGAGGCCGTAGTTGCCGTTGCTGTCGTTCACGTCGTCGGAGACGTAGAACGCGCGCTCGGTGGACACCGGGGCGGCGGCGGCGGGGCTGACTGAGAGGGGGACGAGGACGGTGCTGACGGCTGCGGCGGCGGCCGCGACCCCAGCCGCCCTCCGGCGGTGCTTGGACATGGGACTCCTTCAACGCGTGCTCCGTGCGCGCGCCGGAGAAGGATGGCAGAAGCAACTACCTTCCGCAGGCCTTTCGCCCGGAAACTGCTGATCCGTCCACCGGTCGGTCGGCGACGGGGCGGGCGTCTGGCAGGATCGGCAGGGACGCCGTACCCGTGTGAAGGAGCAGGACCGATGCCCATCGCCACCCCCGAGGTCTACGCCGAGATGCTCGACCGGGCCAAGGAGGGGCGGTTCGCCTACCCCGCGATCAACGTCACCAGCTCGCAGACGCTGAACGCCGCGCTGCAGGGCTTCGCGGACGCCGGCAGCGACGGCATCGTGCAGGTCAGCACCGGCGGTGCGGAGTACCTCTCCGGGCCGAAGGTGAAGAACATGGTCGACGGCGCGGTCGCGCTGGCGGAGTACGCCCAGGTCGTCGCGAAGAACTACCCGGTCAACATCGCGCTGCACACCGACCACTGCCCGAAGGACAAGCTCGACGGCTACATGCGGCCGCTGATCGCGGTCAGCCAGGAGCGCGTCGACCGGGGCCAGGAGCCGCTGTTCCAGTCGCACATGTGGGACGGCTCGGCGGTCGAGCTCGGCGAGAACCTCGCGATCGCCCAGGAGCTCCTCGAGAAGTGCGCGAAGGCGCGCATCGTCATGGAGCTCGAGATCGGTGTGGTCGGCGGCGAGGAGGACGGCGTCGAGAACGCCATCAACGACAAGCTCTACACGACCGCCGAGGACGCCCTGCGGACCGCGGAGGCCATCGGCGTCGGCGAGCGGGGGCGGTACCTGCTCGCGGCGACGTTCGGCAACGTGCACGGCGTCTACAAGCCGGGCAACGTCAAGCTCAAGCCCAGCATCCTCAAGGAGCTCCAGGACGCGGTCGGCGCCGCCACCGGCAAGGACAAGCCGTTCGACCTGGTCTTCCACGGGGGCTCGGGCTCGCTGCTGGAGGAGATCCGCGAGGCGCTCGACTACGGCGTCGTGAAGATGAACGTCGACACCGACACCCAGTACGCCTTCACCCGCCCCGTGGCGGCTCACATGTTCAGCAACTACGACGGCGTGCTGAAGGTCGACGGCGAGGTCGGCAACAAGAAGCTGTACGACCCGCGGGCCTGGGGCAAGAGCGCCGAGGCGTCGATGGCGGCCCGCGTCGTGCAGGCATGCGAGGACCTGCGCTCCGCCGGGACCG
>JBAVRG010000161.1:0-4626 GCA_049694795.1 Mycobacteriales bacterium | reverse complement strand
CGACGACCCCGACCGGGGAGCCGGCGGTCACGTGCGGGGCGGGACCGAGGCCGGGCTCGGGGACAGTGATGGGGACAGGGGCGGGGACGGCGCGAGGGTGCGGCGCCGCGCGGGCCGGCCGACCCGGTCACCCGCGCCCGTCAGGCGACCGAAGACGAGGCGGCCGTTGGCCGTCGTGACCACGCTGGTCACCTGCACGCCGACCTCGCTGCCGAGGCGCTCGCGGGCCTGCTCGACGACGACCATCGAGCCGTCGTCGAGGTAGCCCACGGCCTGGCCCGGCTCCTTGCCCGGCTTGAGCAGCAGCACCTGCACGTCCTCGCCCGCCACCACCGGCGGCCGCAGCGCGAGGGCGAGCGCGTGCAGGTTGAGCACCCGGACGCCGGCCAGCCCGGCCGCCTTGGCGAGGTTGGTGTCGAGCGTCAGCAGCGCCGCGCCCCGGTCGAGGCAGATGCGGACCAGCTTGCCGTCCACGTCGGGGACGGCGGGCACGTCCAGCTCGAGCACCTGCACGTCGACGCCCGGCTCGCGCTTGAGGGTCTCGAGCACCTCCAGCCCGCGCCGGCCCTTGGCACGCCGCACGTCGTCGGCGGCGTCGGCGAAGCCCTGGAGCTCAGCGAGCACCGGCGTCGGGACCAGCACGGTGCCGTGCAGGAAACCCGCCCTGACGACGTCGACGACGCGGCCGTCGATGGCCACCGAGGTGTCGATCACGCGCGGCAGCGCTGCGGCCGCCACCTCACGCGGGGCAAGTCCCGCCCGGTCGCCGAACATGGCCAGGACGCCGTCGCGCTTGCTCGCGCCGACCAGGAAGCCGACGTAGCCCAGCGCCGTGCACACGAAGGCGAACAGCGGGAAGCTGAGGACCGGCTGGCGGAGCAGGAAGACCGGCCACGCGACGCCGGCGCCGAGCAGGACGCCGCCGATGACGCCGAGAGCCCCGGCCACCAGCTCCTCGGCGGAGGTGTCGTGCAGGTGGGTGCGCACCGACTCGGCGCTGCTGGCCGTCGTGCGGCCGAGGACACCGCCGAGGACGTAGCCCAGGCCCGAGCCGATGATCAGCCCGACGGCCGTGCCGTTGAGCGCCCCCAGGACGTTCGCCCCGCCGACCCCCGCACCGAGCTGGTAGCCCGCGCCGGCGAAGAAGACGACGACCAGGAACCGCAGCCCCTCGAGCACGATCCCGGGCGGCCCCTTGCGGCGACCCGACGAGACGCCTGCGCGACCGGGCGCGCTCATGCGCAGCCCCGGCAGGTGCCGGTGGTGGTCAACGTCGCCCTTGGGTCGCCCTAGGAGGCCAGGACCTCGTCGAGGATGGCCTCGGCCTTGTCCTCGTTGGTGCCCTCGGCGAGAGCGAGCTCGCTCACGAGGATCTGCCGGGCCTTGGAGAGCATGCGCTTCTCACCGGCGGACAGGCCGCGCTCCTTGTCGCGCCGCCACAGGTCGCGCACGACCTCGCCGACCTTGTTGATGTCGCCGGACGCGAGCTTCTCGAGGTTGGCCTTGTAGCGCCGCGACCAGTTGGTGGGCTCCTCGACGGCCGGGGCGCGCAGCACCTCGAACACCTTGTCCAGGCCCGCCTGGCCGACGACGTCGCGGACGCCGACGATCTCTGCGTTGTCCGCGGGCACACGGACCGTCAGGTCACCCTGAGCGACCTTGAGGACCAGGTAGACCTTGTCCTCGCCCTTGATGGTGCGCGTCTCGATGGCCTCGATGAGCGCTGCGCCGTGGTGGGGGTAGACGACTGTCTCGCCGACCTTGAACGTCACGTGGTGGTCCTCTCGCCGACCCCCAGACTACCACGAGAAATGCACCTCCCGGTGACCTGCGGAAACGCAAACCTGCAGGTCAGAAGGCATGTCTCGGTCTGCACACAGTGGAGAACAGCTCTTGACAAACAGCCCCCGTCGGTGCTTGCCGGGCGCAGCCACCTCCGCGCAGGGGCCCGTGGGCCGGGCAGGTCACCTCCGCGTGAGCAGGGTGCCGCAGAGAGTGAGACCCGGGCCGAACGCCAGCGCGACCACGTGGTCACCCGGAGCGACCACCACCCGCTCGAGCACCAGCAGCACCGTCGCGCTCGAGCAGTTGCCCATCTCGTCCAGCACCGCGTACGACGGGGCGGTCTGGGCCCCGGTGAGCTCGAGCGCGTCGCCGACGACCTCCACGATCCGCCGGCCGCCGGGGTGCACGGCCCAGCCGGACACCTCACGCACGGACAGCCCGTTGCGGGCGAGCAGCTCCTCGACGACCGGGCGCACGTGCACAGCGAGCACGTCCGGCACCTTGGGCGACAGCCCCATCTTGAAGCCCAGGTCGGTCACGTCCCACGTCATGTGGTCGGCGGTGGAGGTGTCGGTGCGCGCCACGGCGTCCACGACCTCGAAGCCGGACCCCGGCGCCCGCCGGTCGGAGCCCGGCTCCAGCACCACCGCCGCGGCCGCGTCGCTGAACAGCGCGTGCGCCACGACCTGCTGCAGGTCGACCGGGCCCTCGGGCTGCACGTGCAGGCTGGTCAGCTCCACGCACAGCAGGACGGCCGGCTGCTGCCGGGCCACCACGAAGTCGCTCACCGCGCCCAGCCCCGGCAGGGCGGCGTAGCACCCCATGTGCCCGATGTGCAGCCGCTGGGTGTCGGCCCCCATCCCCAGGTCGCGGGCCAGCAGGATGTCGAGGCCGGGCGTGGCGTAGCCGGTGCAGCTGGCGACCGCGAACAGCCCCACGTCGGCCGGGTCGAGGCCCGCGCCGGCGAGCGCCTTGCCGACCGCCTCGTGGCCGAGGGGCAGGGCCTCCCGGGCGAAGCGCTGCATCCGCGCCTCGGTGCCGAGGTGCGAGACGTCCTCCTTGGTCGGGTCGACGACGCCGTGCCGGGTCGTGATGCCGGAGTGCTCCCAGACCTTGCGCGCCACCGGGTGGTCGTCGTAGTGCGCGCGGAAGAAGTCGTCCCACAGCGCCTGCTGCGACATCGGCGACGGCAGCGCGTGCCCGTGCCCCGTGATGACTGCCGTCATGACTTGCGTCCCCATCCCTGGAACAGCCCCGCCGTCGAGCGGGTGGTCAGCATGCGCACGTCCTGACGCCTGCCCGCCAGCCACCGGAAGTAGTCCACCGCCGAGGGGCGCAGGCCGGACAGCTCCAGCGCCACCCCGTGCGACGCGGCCAGCCGCACCAGCTCGGCGCGGTCGACGTACAGCGCAGGGTCGTGCAGCCGCTTCGGCGGGCCGGCCGGCATCCGCTCGCCGACGGTGATCGAGGAGAAGCGGCCGAACCAGGTCGCGGCGATGGTGTCGAGGACCAGGGTGCCGCCGGGCCGCAGCACCCGACAGGCCTCGGCGACCGCGGCGGGCAGGTCGGGGACGTGCTCCAGGACCTCCCCGGCGACGACGACGTCCGCGACCTCGTCGCCGAACGGCAGCCGCAGCACGTCGCCGCGCACCGGCAGCACGGCGTGCGCCCGGGCCTGCGGGAGCGCGGCACCCGACAGGTCGATGCCGACGTGCCGGTGACCCTTCCCCGCGACGTGCGGTGCGAGCAGGCCGGCACCGCAGGCCAGGTCGAGCAGCAGCGAGCCGTCCCGGGTGGCCGGCGGCACCAGGCGTGCGCGGGCCTGCGCGATCCAGTGCAGCATCGCGAACCCACCACGGGGCTCCCACCACTGGTCGGCCAGGACGTCGTACTGCCGGGGGTCGTTCCGCGGCAGGAGGTCGCGGGTTGGCGTCCCCGGCCCGCCAGTTGGCACAGTCGGCATGTGCCCACCCTGCCCCGGCTGCTCCGCGCCTGTCACCCGGAACCCACCGCAGCCGTCACCGGGATCGCCGCGGCCCTCGCCGCGGCCGCGGGCGCCGGGCCCGTGGTGGTGGGGACCGCCTTCCTGTCCGGCCAGCTGTCGGTGGGGTGGAGCAACGACTGGATCGACGCCGGCCGCGACCTCGCGGTCGGCCGCACCGACAAGCCCGTGGTGCAGGGGCTCCCGGTGCCCGTCCTGCGTGCAGCGGCACTGGCCGCGCTGGCCGCCTGCCTGCCGCTCTCGCTGCTGATGGGCGTCCGCGCCGCTGCCGCGCACCTGGTGGCGGTCAGCTCGGCGTGGCTCTACAACGCCCGCCTCAAGTCGACGCCGTGGTCCTTCGTGCCCTACGCGGTGTCGTTCGGGCTGGTGCCGTCGGTGGTCACGCTCGCGGCGCCCGCGCACGCAGCGGCGCCGTGGTGGGCGACGGCTGCGGGCGCCCTGCTCGGGGTGGGGGCGCACGGGGCCAACGTGCTCCCCGACCTCGACGACGACGCCGCGACCGGGGTCCGCGGGCTGCCGCACCGCCTCGGGCGCGGACCGACGACGGTGCTGTCGGGCCTCGCCCTGGTGCTCGCCACGGTGCTGCTCGCGGTGGGGCCCGGCTCCTCCGCCCTGGGCTGGACGGCGGTCGGCGCGTCCGTGCTGGTCTTCGCCGCCGGCTTGGCAGCGGCCCGCCGCCCGGGCTCGCGGGCGGCGTTCCTCGCGGTGATCGTGGTGGCCGGCCTCGACGTGGGGCTGCTGCTGCTCCGCGGGGCGAGCCTGGCCTGACGTGGGTGACACTGGAGGCGTGCGCCCCCGCCCGCTGCTCGCGCTCCTCGCCACCGTTCTCGCCCCCGTGC
>JBAVRG010000160.1:0-21405 GCA_049694795.1 Mycobacteriales bacterium | reverse complement strand
GCGACGTACTCCTGGCGCAGCCCGGCCCGCCGTACCGTCGCGGCGGCGTGCGCGAGGTGCCCGGCGGCACGGTCCAGGTCGTCGTCGGCCAGCGCGCACAGCCCGGCCGCGAGCTGCAGCTCGGTCGTCGTACTGGCGTCCTCGCTGTCGTGCGTGAGCTCGGCGGCGACCAGGTTGCGGTCGACGCGGCCCTGCAGGGCCCGGGTCCACACCGACAGGCTCACCCCGGCCGAGGTCTGGTCGCCGATCGCCTTGGCGGACGCGTAGACCTCCTGCGCGATCCGGGCCGCCTCGGCGAGCTCGCCCTTGCGGTGCAGCGCCATCGCGAGGTTCCAGCCGGCGGTGTTGCCCTCCCAGCGGTCACCGGTGGGCTCGAGCAGCCGCTGCGCCTCCCGGCACGCCTCGGCAGCCTCGTCGAAGCGGGACGCGGCGTACAGGGTCACGCCCGCGAAGTTCATGCTCTGGCCCTGGCCCCACACGTCACCGAGCGCGCGGCGGACCTCCAGCGAGCGGGTGGCGTAGCGCAGCGCGCGGCTGAACCACGGCAGCATCGTCATCACCGGCGCGTGCTCGGACCAGGCCTGGCCCAGCTCGGCGGACGGTGGGTAGCGCTCCGCGAGATTCATGCCGCGCAGGTGCGACCAGGCGCACGGGACCTTGCCGCTGTAGAACCAGTAGAGGTAGGCGAGCCGGCTGTGCAGCCGCATGGTGAGGAAGTCGGCCTCCCGGCCCTGCGGGTCGCGCCGGCCGGTCGTCAGGCGGGGTGCGACGGTGTGGGCCGCCTGCACGAGCAGCTCCCAGAGCAGCCGCACCAGCAGGACCGCGTTGGACTGCGGGATGGGCCGGCCCAACCGGCCCATGGCGCCCTCGAGGTGCCGCCGGGCCGTCAGCACGTCGCCCTGCTTGAAGGCGAGGTCACCGAGCTTGCCCTCGAGCGCTGCGCCGTGCAGCCGGTCGGTGGCGAGGGCGTGCGCGTTCGCCAGCTGGCCCTCGGCCTCGCGGTAGACGCCCTGCAGGGTGAGGACGTCGCCGAGTCCCTCGGCGATGCGGACCCGGGTCGGTACGTCCGAGGCGTCGACCCCGCGCTCGGCCATCCGGTAGTGCGCGACAGCGGAGTCGAGGCCGTGCTGCGCGCGTGCGAGCTCGGCGGCGTGCAGGGCGTGGGGCAGCGCTGCCCGGTGCCGCCCGGCGGCGTCGAGGTGGTAGGCGAGGTCGAACACCGTGCTGTCGTCGGTCTCCTGCGCGAGCAGGACGTCCGCAGCCCGGCTGTGCAGGTCGCGGCGGGTGGCGGGGTCCAACCGGTCCAGCAGCGCCTCGCGGATCTTGTCGTGGGAGAAGCTGCAGCGGCCGGTGCGCTCGTCCACCCACAGCAGGCGCCGGCCACGCGCCTCCTCCATCACGGCGGCCGCGGCCTCGCGCGCACCTGCGAGCTCGACGGCGACGAGGACGTCGAAGTCCTTGCCCAGCACCGCTCCGACCGACAGCAGCTGCAGCGCCTCGGCGGACAGCAGCTCGAGCCTGCGGACGAGGAAGGCCGCGCTGCGGCGGGCCGTCTGCACGTCCCGGAGGGCCTTCTCGTCGACCGTCCAGCCGGTGGGGCCGGCGAGCAGGGTGCCGGACTCCACCAGCCCGCGCAGGACGGCGGCCCCCATGAACGGGCTGCCGTCCGCGAGCCGCACGACGGTGCTGACGGCGCGCTCCGGCAGCGGACCGGCCATCGACTCCGCGAGCTGCGCCATCGCGCCGGCAGGGAGGGGACCGAGGGCCAGGGCCTGGGCCTGCGCGATCTCGCGGAGCGGGTGCCCGTCCGGGACCTCCTCGCTCCTGAACGCCGCGATCACGCCCAGGTGCGGCGGAGGCTGCGCGCCGGCGCTGAAGACCTCCGCCAGCAGGCGAACGGTGAGCCGGTCGGCCCACTGGCAGTCGTCGAGCACCAGCAGCACCGGGTGCGCCGGGCACGCGAGGGCGCTGAGCAGCTGGTGCAGCGCGGCGAGGCTGCGCTGCTCGCCGAACTGCTCGGGGCCGCTGTCCTCGTCGGTGCTGATCCCCAGCGCCGGGCCGAGGCCCGGCAGCGCGCGGACCACGGCCCCTGCACCCTCGCCGAGCCGCTGGAGGAGCTGCTCCCGCCGCATGGGGTCGTGCTCGACGGCGGTGACCAGCGCCTGCGCGACGCCGTGCAGCAGGGTGAAGGGGCGCTGGGCGGCCTGCGCGACGCCCTGGCCGTGCAGCACCGACACGTCCAGCGTCTCCGCCTGCACCGCGACCTCCGACAGCAGTCGGCTCTTGCCGCCGCCGGAGTCGGCCTCCAGCAGCACCAGGCCGCTGCCTCCCTTCCGCAGGCTGCCGACCAGCGCGTGCAGGGTGGCCAGCTCGGCGTCCCGGCCCACGAAGGCAGGGTCGGTGAGGCTCCGTCGCTGGTCGAGGCGCCCGATGACCAGGCGCGGGTCGTCGTCGCCCTCCCGGAGCGCAGCCTGGATCGCGTTGAGGTCGGCCACCAGGGCGAAAGCCGACTGGTAGCGCTCGGCAGGCTCCTTGCGCAGCAGCCGCTGCAGGACGGTCTCGAGGACGCGCGGTACCTGGACGCCGACCTCGCGCAGCTGCGGCACGGCCATCGACAGGTGCTGGCGGAGCAGGTCCCCGACGGTGGGCCCGGGGAAGGGCGGTCGGCCGCTGAGGCACTCGAAGAGCATCACTCCGACGGCGTACAGGTCGGACCGCTCGTCAGCCGGTACGGCGAGCAGCCCCGCAGCCTCCGGTGCCAGGTAGCGGACGGTGCCCACGAGGTCGTCCCGGATGGACTCATCGAGCCAGGGGCTGCGGGCGAAGCCGAAGTCGATCAGGGTCGCAGCGCCGCCCTCGGTCACGATCACGTTGGCCGGCTTGACGTCGCGGTGGCACACGCCCGCGCTGTGGGCGACGTCCAGAGCGGAGGCGACGTCGAGGGCGACCTGCAGCGCTGTGGTCACCGGCAGAGGCCCGGTGCGCAGCAGCGCCTCCAGCGTCTCGCCGGGCACGAAGGGCTGCACGAGGAACAGCCGGTCGTCGTCGGTGCCCGCGTCGTGCAGTCCCGGCAGCCCGCTCCCGGTCAGCTGCCGCAGCACGTGCGTCTCGTGCTCGAAGCGCAGCCGGGCCGCGGCGTGGATGACCTGCGGGTCGATGGTCTTGAGGACGACGTCCGTCGCGGTCAGCGTGTCGACGGCGAGGTAGGTGTCGACGCCGTTCCCGCGCTTGAGCGGCTGACCGAGCAGGTACCGACCGGCGAACCGCGACCACTCGGGAACGCGCGAGGACGGCGTCGGGCCGTCGTCGCGTCGCCGGTTCATGCCGTGTGCCTCCGCCCAGGTGTGGTCCGGGTTCCAGACCCGCGGATCCAAGATCGGGCGTCTCCGGGCGAAAGGGCATAGTCACTAAGGGCTGATCAGACTCCTACTCGCTGTAGGCGCCCGGTAGTCACAAGAGGGGTGAATGCGGGCCAAGTGGCGCAGCGCCGTGGCTGTCAGCGCGAGTTCCCCAGCCACTCGAAGTGCGCCCCGTCGTGCCTCAGCCAGCGGCCGCCCCAGGTGAACCCGTGCTGCTCCATGGCGGCGACGAGGCGCGGGTCCTGGTCCGGCCGGGCGCCGAGGGGGTTGCGTGCGACGTTGATGTCGATCGCGATCCCCCAGGCGTGATGGGAAAGCACACCGTGGTCGGAGCGAGCCGCGCGTGGGTTCCAGCAGCCGCCTTCCCGCTGGAAGTCCTGCCGGTCGACGGCGGCGCCGAGGCCCTCGCGCTGCAGCTCGGTCATCGCGGCGACCAGGGCCGCCACGATCTCCCGGTGGCAGCTCACGTGACCCAGCAAGGGCACGCTGACGTCGACGATCGAGGACCTGACCCAGGCGGGGTCGGGCACGACGCCGGTCCGGTCCTGCTCGACGGCGAAGGCGCCGAACCGCGCGCTGACCTGGCTCTGCGACAGCACGTCGCCGCTCGGCGAGAAGTACCGGAACTCCCCGGCTCGCGTGAACCGCAGCCGTCTGCTCGGCAGCGCTGTCCGGATGGTCGACTCGAGCGTGCTGTCCTGCGACGACGACCCCCGTACGACGACGTAGTCGGCCCGGGGGGCCAGCGTCGGCTCGGCGGTGGGACGCACGAGCAGCTGGTACCCGCTGAGCAGGTCGTCGGCGAGCACCGCCGTCACCCGGAGCGGCCTGCCGTGGACGACGCGGAGCTCCTGCCCTAGCCGCAGGTCGAGCAGCGCGGCCGCGCTGGTCGACACGACCACCCCATCGGACAGCGCGGCGCGCAGGCGCCGTACTCCGGCCGCGTCGGCGTACGCGGACGGGTCGGCGCCGATCGTCGCCAGCGGCAGGGCGTCGAAAGGCGGCCGCCCGTGCTGGACGTACAGCTCACCCACCGCGACCGTCAGCGGCGACTGGGCGACCGCGTGACCGATCAGGTGCACCTCAGCCGCCGAGAAGCCGTGGATGCCCTCGACCAGCAGGTGGTTCGCGAACGCCGGCTGCGCCGCCGGCTGCCGGTGGACGATGCGCTCGACGAGGGCGTTGCTGCCCCTCGTCAGGAAGGCGGTGGCCAGGGCCAGCAGCGCTGCGGCGGTCAGCACCGTGCGTGCAAGGCGACGGCGGCGGCGCCGCGTCATCGTCATGGCCGGGCGAGGCCCTCGTGGCTGCGGCCGGACTCCGGGCCGAACCGGGTGGAGGTCCACGACCCGGAGAGGCCGAGCACCCCCCAGGCGAGGACGGCGGCGACCGCGACCGTCGTGACGAGCGCGACGGCCCGCAGGAAGGAGCCGGGTTGCGCCGCCTCCCGGGAGCTGCGGGTCAGGTGCAGCGAGGGGATCAGCCGTGCGAGCACGTGCAAGCCGGTCGCGGTCGCCCACACCGCGAAGCTCGCCTGGTGGACGGTGAGCCAGGTGACCGAGTGGCCGGCGACGGTCACCAGCGGTCTGAAGGTCGCGTCCTGCCCGATGACGGCGAGGGTGGTGCCAGTGGCGAGCACGGCCAGCGTGCTGAGGACCACGAGCGGGCCGAGGAGCCGCAGCGGGAGCGGCGGCGGCCCGGCCTGCCGGTAGTGGTCCGAGCCGGCGTAGTAGCGGACCATCCGCCACCCGGTGCTCGCCGTCTTCGCGAGGGCCGGCGGGATCAGCAGGACCCCGATCGCGATGTGCCAGGAGACGAGCTGCCGGACGCTCACGAGCGTCAGGAGCTCGGCGAGGAAGAGGCCGAGCAGCAGCAGTCCCATCCGCGCGGTGAGCTGGGCGTTGCCGGCCGGTCCTCCCGTGCGGGGGAGGGTCGGGTCGTGCCGCGTGGTGCGCCCGGTCGCGTGCCCGAGGACCTCCTGCAGCGTCGCGTTCACCCGCCGCCCCCGAGGAGGCGCGCTGCGGGGATGGTCGTCATGGGCGCTCCGTGGGGTCAGGCTCTGCACTGCCCCCTCAGGCTGCTCGGGAAAACTTGGCCGATTCTGGGAGCACCGGCACGTCCACGGGCCACCCCGCTGATCATCGTGTCCGCCGCCCCGCGTGACACCGTCCCCCGCCGGACACGATGATCATCGCAGCTCTGCCGGTCAAGGTCATCGTGTCCGGAGTCCCGCGTCGCACCGTCCCCCGCCGGACACGATGATCACGGGACACGTTCGGCGTCCCGGTCGGCGCTAGGAGATGGTGCCGCCGTCCATGACCAGAGCGGTCCCGGTCACCATCCGGGCCGCGTCGGAGGCGAGGTAGGCGATGGCCTCGGCGATCTCGCCCGGCGAGGAGAAGCCGGGGAGCACGCTGTCCAGCCGTCCCATCAGCGACCAGTCGAGGCCGGCCGGCATGCTCTTCGCGACGCCCCCGACGAGCGGGGTGTCGACGCCGGACGGGCACACGCAGTTGACGCGCACGCCGTGCTTCGCGAGCTCCAGCGCCATGGACTTGGTGAGCATGACGAGCCCGGCCTTGGAGGCGCAGTAGGCAGCCGTGTAGGCCTGGCCCTTCAAGCCCGCGACGCTGGCCACGTTGACGATGCACCCCTGGCGCTCGAGCAGGGTCGGCAGCGCCGCCTGGCTGAGGACGAACGGCGCGGTGAGGTTGAGGTCGAGGTGCTGCTGCCAGCGCTCGAGCGTGACCTCGGCGAGGTGGTCCATGCGGACCATGCCTGCGACGTTGGCGAGCACGTCGAGCGGTCCGGCCGCCTGGACTGCCGCGCGGGCGGCTTCCGGGTCGGTGACGTCGCAGCGCACCACTCCGGGGGCCTCGGCGATGTCGAGCCCGATGACCTCGGCTCCTTCGGCTGCGAACAGCGCTGCCGTGGCCGCGCCGATGCCGGACGCCGCGCCCGTGACGAGGACCCGCTTGCCGTCGAACCTCATGCGCCCACCATGTGCTGGCTCACGTCGCCCAGCTGGTCGAGGAAGAACTGGCGCGACGTGAAGCGCCAGGTGCCGCCGTCTCCGGCGAAGGTGTCGCGGTAGCGACCGGCCGCCACCGGCTCGAGCCGGCCAGCGCCGAGCTGCTGGAAGACCACGAAGCTCGACCGGCACACGGCCGTCTCGCCCTCCACGTCGATGACCGGCGCCGAGACGGTGTGCCTGGTGCGCGGCGAGCCGTCGTACAGGTGGACCATGCGGCGCCAGAGCGCGGTGCACTGCGCGGCGCCCCGAGCCACCTCGCGTCCGCTGTCGTCGAGCAGGACCGCCTCGGCGAACAGCTCCCCGAGGCCGTCGAGGTCACCGGCGTCGATGAGCAGGCAGTACGTGCCGAGCAGGTTGCGGATCGCCTCGTAGGGCGACGTCACTTCCCGAAGTCCTCGCGGACCTTGTCGGCGACGCCGAGCAGGTTCAGCTCGAAGGTGTAGCTCTGCTCGATGCGGTAGCTCTTGTGCACGTCCCACAGGTCGATGGCGGCCAGCGACTCCTTGGCCATCCGGATCACGACCGGGTCCTTCTCGGCGATCGTGTGCGCCACCTCGAGCGCCTTGTCGCGCAGCTGCTCCCTGGGCACGACGTGCAGCACCGACCCGAACTCGTGCAGCTCCTGGGCGGTCGCAGTGGCGGAGGTGTAGACCATCGCCCGCGCCTTGTGCAGCGGGACGAGGCGCGACAGGTGGGTTGCCGCGCCGAGGGCGCCGCGGTCGACCTCGGGCAGGCCGAAGGTCGCGTCGTCGGAGGCGATGACGATGTCGCTGTTGCCCGCCAGGCCGATCCCGCCACCGAGGCAGAAGCCCTGTACGGCGGTCACGACCGGGACCGGGCACTCGTAGCAGGCGCCGAAGGCCGCGTGGCAGCCGCGGTTGGCGCCGACCAGCGCGTTGAAGCCGGTGTCGCGCTGGAACTCCTTGATGTCGACGCCCGCGTTGAAGCCGCGGCCCTCGGCGCGCAGCACGACCGCGCGGGTCGCCTCGTCGCGGCCCGCGGACATGATCGCGTCGGCGAGGTCGAACCAGCCCTTGACGGGGAGGGCGTTGACCGGCGGGTGGTCGACGACGACCTCGACGACGCCGTCGTCGTGGCGCTCGGTGCGGATCACAGGTGCTCTCCTAGGGGTGCTGGCTGGAGACGGACACGACCTCGCCCGTCATGTACGACGAGTAGTCGCTGGCGAGGAACACGATGACGTTGGCGACCTCCCACGGCTCGGCCGGACGGCCGAACGCCTCCTTGGCGGCGAGCTCGGCGAGCAGCTCGTCGGAGGTGACCTTGGCGAGGAACGGGTGCATGGCGATCGAGGGCGAGACCGCGTTGACGCGGACCCCGAACTTCGCGCCCTCGACACCGGCGGTGCGGGTGAGCGCGTTGACGCCGGCCTTGGCGGCGGCGTAGTGCGCCTGGCCCTCCTGGGCCCGCCAGCCGATCACGGAGGAGTTGTTGACGATGACCCCGCTGCCGCGCTGCTTCATGTGCTGCAGCGCCGCGCGGGTGCAGCGGAACGTGCCGTTGAGGGTCACGTCGAGCACCCGCGTCCACTGCTCGTCGGTCATGTCGACGAGCGCGGCCGTGCCGCCCAGGCCGGCGTTGTTGACCATCACGTCGATGTGCCCGTGCTCGGCGACCGCAGCCGCGACGAGCGCGTCGACCTGGTCCTGCTGCGTCACGTCGCAGGTCACCGCGAGCACGCCCCCGAGCTGCTCGGCGGCCTCGGCGAGCCGGCGCTCGTGCCAGTCGCTGACCACGACGGTCGCGCCCTCCTCGACCGCGCGCTTGGCGGTGGAGAAGCCGATGCCGGTGCCGGCCGCCGCGGTGACGACGACGACCTTGCCTGCCAGCAGGCCGTGCCCGGGGACGTAGGGAGGGACGGTCACGACAGGCGCTCCAGGGTGGCGGTGGCCTCGGCGATGATGCGGTCGAGCAGCTGCTGGCAGGAAGGCAGGTCCTCGATGACGCCGACGACCTGGCCGGACGCCATCACCCCCAGGTCGGGACGTCCGTCGACCATCGCCGCCTTGAGCAGCATGGGGGTGTTGGCGGCCATGACCAGCTGCGACAGCGAGAGCTCGGCGCTCTTGCGCATGGCCAGGCCCTCGGTGACGACATCCTTCCAGGGGGTGCCGCTGAGCTTCTGGAACGCGACGGCGTTGCGCACCGCGCGGGTCATCCGGCCGAGCGCCCGGCTCTTGAGGAGCTCGTCGACGAACGACGTGCGCAGCACCCGGTGCGGCACCCCGTCGACCTCGGTCGTGACGACCGTGTCGGCGACGCCCTTGGACAGGTAGACGTCCTTGACGGCCTGCGACACCGCGCTGTCGGAGGTGAGCAGGAAGCGGGTGCCCATGGCGATGCCCTCGGCGCCGTAGGCGAGCGCGGCGACCAGGCCACGGCCGTCGAAGAAGCCGCCGGCGGCGATGACGGGGATGTCGACCGCGTCGACGACCTGGGGGAGCAGGACGGTCGTGGGCACCTGGCCGGTGTGGCCACCGCCCTCGCCGCCCTGCACGATCACCGCGTCGACGCCCCACGCGGCGACCTTCTCGGCGTGCCGCTTCGCGCCGATGCTCGGCACCACGACCAGGCCGTGGTCCTTGCAGCGCTTGATGAGGTCCTGCTTGGGAGCGAGGGCGAACGACGCGACCTTGACGCCCTCGCGGGCGAGCAGGTCGACCCGCTGCGCGGCGTCCGGCGCGTCGGCACGCAGGTTGACGCCGAACGGCTTGTCGGTGCGGCGCTTCGTCTCGATGATCGCGGCGGCGAGCTCGTCGTAGGACATGGTGGCGGAGGCCAGGATGCCGAGGCCACCGGCGTTGGAGGTGGCGCTCGTCAGCCGCGGCCCGCTGACCCAGCCCATGCCGGTCTGCACGACCGGGTAGTCGACGCCGAAGAGCTCGGTGGCTCGTGTCCTCAGCGCCGGGTGGAGAGTCTTCATGCCGGGGCCACTTCCTTGTCACGCAGGCTCTTCGGGTCGAGCACCTCGCGGATCAGCCGGAGCTCGTCGTCGGTGGGCAGCCGCGACTCCTGCACGTCGTCGACGTGGAGCGCGAAGCCGGTCGCTGCCTGCACGTCCTCGACGGTCACGCCGGGGTGGACGGACACCAGGCGCATCGTCCCGCCGGGGCCGCCGAGGTCGAGCACCGCCAGGTCGGTGACCACGCGCCGGATGTCGACGAACGGGCCGCCGTCCTTGTCGGTGCCGACGCCGCTGACCATGTCGACCTTCTCCACGAAGACGCGCGGCGAGTGCTTGGGCACCCAGTACGACGTCGGGTGGTTCACGGTGTTGCCGGGCGCGCCGCGCACGCCGAGCAGCTGGTTGGTGGGCTTGGCGAAGGGCCCGATGCAGCTGATGTTCTGGTTGCCGAACCGGTCGATCTGCGAGGCGCCCATCATCACGTGCCGCCGGCCGCTCCACACCAGGTCGAAGATGGCGCGGTAGGGGATCCACGCCTCGACCGTGCTGGGGGGCGGGGCGCCGAGCGCCCAGGGGCCGGCGACGTAGGTCGCCTCGCCGTCGCTGAGCAGCAGGTCCGGCTCGAACGTCTCGCGGGCCAGCCGAGCCCCGAGCGACGGGACCAGTGCCATGGGGGAGGCGAGGATCTCGCCGGCCCCGCGCCACACCTCGGCGCACGCGACCGCGCACACCTCGGCCCTCGTGATGTCGCTCATGCCGTTGCTGCCTTCCGCTCGGCGTGCCAGTCCTTGACCGCCTGCTGGTACGACGCCTCGTCCGCGCCGCTGAGGAAGCGCTGCACGAACGCCTCCCACAGCGCGGGGTCCTTGGCCGCGGTCGCGTACTCCTTCTGGAACTTCTCGTCGCGGTCGTAGTCGGGCACGCAGCTCGTGAAGTGCGCACCACCCGGGGCCTCGACGACCCCGGCCACCATCCAGCGTGCGATCCGCCGCCGGGTCAGCTCGCCCAGGTCGTCGGTGACGCGCTCGCAGGACACGTACGCCTTCTCGGCGGCGCTGCAGAACAGGTCGTCGAAGTACAGGTCCGGGCCGTGGAAGGCGGCGTTGCCCCGGGCGTCGGCGACGTTGAGGTGCACCAGCGCCGCGTCCAGGCGCAGAGCGGGTACGGCGAGCAGCTCCTCGTCGCCGTACGGGTCGCGGATGCGTGTGAGGGACGGGTTGACCCGCTCGACGTCGGAGCCGAGACCGGCGCGGGTGGGCAGGAACGGCAGGCGCGCCGCGGCGGCGTACAGCCCCCACTGGACCATGCCCTCGTCCCACTCGACGGCCTCGACGGCGCCGGCCTTGCGGGCTGCCTGGAAGTGCGGCTCGAGGGGGATCGAGTCCAGCGACACGAAGCCGTAGACCAGCTTCTTCACCTTGCCGGCCGCGCACAGCAGGCCGACGTCCGGGCCGCCGTACGACACCACCGTCAGGTCGGTGAGGTCGGAGCGCAGGATGGCCCGGACCAGGGACATCGGCTTGCGGCGGGAGCCCCACCCGCCGATGCCGATCGTCATGCCGGAGCGGAGCTCGGCGACGACCTGCTCCTCCGTCATCCGCTTGTCGGTCACGCGCCGCTCCTTCCGAAGGCGAGCCGCTTGAGGGTGCGGCTGTCGCCGTGCATGAGGGCCGTCGTCCAGGCCCGCTTGAAGTACAGGTGTGCGTCGTGCTCCCAGGTGAAGCCGATGCCGCCGAACAGCTGGATCGCGTCGCCGGCCACCTGCACGAAGGCGTCCGCGGCGACCGCCTTCGCCAGAGGGGCGGCGACGGGGAGGTCGTGGGTCGCCTGCGCGGCGTACCAGGCGCTCGAGGTGGCGGCCTCGACCGCGACTGTCATGTCCGCGACGCGGTGCCGCAGGGCCTGGAAGGAGCCCAGCGGGCGGCCGAACTGCTCGCGCACCTTGAGGTGCTCGACCGTCAGCTCGACGACCCGCTGGGCGGCGCCGACGGACTCCGCTGCCAGCGCGACGTGCAGCAGATCCCTTGCGTGCGAGGCACTTCCGACCGTGGTGCCCCTCATCAGCCCGGTCACGCGGGCCTGGGGGCGGGTCGGGTCCATCGTGTCGAGCGGCTCCGCGGTGAAGTCCTCGACGAGGACGAGGTCGTCGCCCACGGCCGCCAGCAGGACGGTCGCGCCGGCGGCGTCGACGACCTGCTCGTAGCCGTCGAGAGCCAGGGCTGCGGTGATCGAGCCGTCAGCGAGCCCGGCCGCGACGTCGCCGTCGAGCAGGGTCGCGGCCACCACGCTCGAGAGGTAGGGCGCGCGCAGCAGCACCCGACCGGTCTCCTCGAGCACGGTGGCCACCCACGAGAAGGGCGCGCCCTCGGCGGGCAGCGACATCAGCCCGAGGTCGCCGGTGAGCCGCTTCCACACCGAGGGGTCGTCCTGGAGCTGCGAGCGCACCGGCGCGTTCGCGGCAAGGAAGCCGCGGACCGTGGTCCGCAGGTCGTCGAGCTCGCTCATCGCTTGGCCTCGAAGGAGTCGCGCGGCAGCCCCCAGCGGCGCTCGGCGATGACGTTGCGCTGCACCTCGCTGCTCCCGCCGTAGATGGTGTCGGAGCGGGTGAACAGGAAGAGGTTCTGCAGGGGGGTCAGCTCGCCGTCGACCAGTGTCGACGACGGCCCGGAGACGGCCATCGCGAGCTCGCCGAGCCTCTGGTGCCAGGGCGCCCAGAGCAGCTTGTTGACGTTGGCCTCCACGCCGCTGGACGACGAGGCGTCGCTGTCGAGGGTGCGCAGCGCCTGGTGCTTGAGGACCTGCAGCCCGGCCCAGGCGTCGACCAGCCGCTCCTCGAGGACGTCGAACGTCCCGTTGGCGCGGGCCAGCGCGAGGACCTCGTCGTACTCGCGGGTGAAGCCGACCTGCTGGCCCAGCGTGGAGATGCCGCGCTCGAAGGCGAGCAGGCCCATCGCGACCCGCCAGCCCTCGCCCGGGGTGCCGACGACGTTGTCCGCTGCGGTGACGGCGTCGTCGAAGAAGACCTCGTTGAACTCGCTGGTGCCGGTCAGCTGCACGATCGGCCGGACCTCGATGCCCGGTTGGTCCATAGGGACCAGCAGGAACGACAGTCCCTTGTGGCGGCTGCTCTGCGGGTCGGTGCGGGCGATGACGAAGCACCAGTCCGCCAGGTGCGCCAGCGAGGTCCAGACCTTCTGCCCGCTGACGTGCCAGCCGTCCGCCTCGAGCGAGGCGCGGGTGCGGACCCCCGCGAGGTCCGAGCCCGCGCCCGGCTCGGAGTAGCCCTGGCACCACAGCTCGGTGCCGGCCAGGATGCCCGGCAGGAAGCGGTCCTTCTGCTCCTGCGTGCCGAAGGCGATGATCGTGGGGCCGGCGAGCTGCTCGCCCATGTGCCCGATGCGCGCCGGGCCGCCGGCCCTCGCGTACTCCTCGTGGAAGACGACCTGGTCCTCGACGGACGCACCGCGGCCGCCGACCTCGGTCGGCCAGCCGAGCCCGATCCACCCCGCCCGGCCGAGCTCGCGCTCCCAGGCGGTGCGCAGCTCGACGTGCTCGTGCTCACGACCCGGACCGCCGGAGCCCACCAGCGGCGCGAACTCGCCGGTGAGGTGCTCGGCGAGCCAGGTGCGGACCTCCTCGCGGAAGGTCACTGCGAGCCGTACACGGGGGCCGGGTCCGGGGCCTTCTCGAGCAGCCGGCGGACCGCGGGGCCGATCTCGTCGACCGGCCAGCGCGCGCCGCGGTCCTCGCGCGGGCCGTGCTGCCAGCCGTCAGCCGGGCTGATGATGCCGGCCTCCACCTCGAAGACCCGGCCGGTGACGTCGCAGTCGGCGCTGGCCAGCCACACCACGAGGGGGGAGACGTTCGCCGGGTCCATGGGGTCGAAGCCGGTCTCCGGCTTGGCCATGGTCTGGGCGAAGACGACTTCGGTCATGGGGGTCCTGGCCGCCGGCGCGATCGCGTTGAGCTTCACGCCGAACCGCGACATCTCCACCGCCGCGACCTGCGTCATCGCGACGACTCCGGCCTTCGCCGCGGAGTAGTTGCCCTGCCCGACGCTGCCCAGCAGCCCTGCGCCCGAGGAGGTGTTGACGACCCGCGCCTGCACCGGCGTGCCGGCCTTGGCCAGGTCCTTCCAGTACGACGCCGCGTGCCGCAAGGGCACGAAGTGGCCCTTGAGGTCGACCTTGAGGACGAGGTCCCACTCCTCCTCGGACATGTTGACGAGCATGCGGTCGCGCACGAGCCCGGCGTTGTTGACGAGGGCGTCGAGCTGCCCGTAGGCGTCGACCGCGGTGCGCACGAGCTCCTGGCCGTACGCCCAGTCGCTCACGTCGCCGAGCGACGCGACCGCTTCGCCGCCGGCGGCGCGCACCTCGGCGGCGACCTCCTCGGCCGCGGGGCCGACGTCGTTGACGACGACCCGTGCGCCGTCGGCTCCGAACGCGAGGGCGTGTGCCCGGCCGATGCCCTGGCCTGCTCCTGTGACGATGACGACCCGTCCGTCGCTGATGCTCACCCGACCAACCTAGCAAGCGCTTGGTCGCTCGGCTACCGTGCGGGTCATGCATCACATGGAGCTGACCGACGAGCAGCGCGCCCTGCAGCAGGAGCTGCGCGCCTACTTCGCCGCGATGCTGACTCCCGACGTACGGCGGGAGCTCGGCGGCGAGGGGGACAACCCCGAGCTGTGGCGCGCCCTGGTCCGCCAGATGGGGTCCGACGGCTGGCTCGGGCTCGGCTGGCCGAAGGAGTACGGCGGCGGTGGGGCGGGTGCGTTCGAGCAGCTGATCCTCTTCACCGAGGTGCAGCGAGCCGGTGCGCCCTTCCCCTTCGTCACGGTGAACACCGTGGGCCCGACGCTCATGGCCTTCGGCACGCCGGAGCAGAAGGACCGCTACCTACCGGGCATCCTGCGCGGCGAGCAGGTCTGGGCGATCGGCTACACCGAGCCCGGCAGCGGCACCGACCTCGCGTCCCTGCGCACCCGCGCGGTGCGCGACGGCGACGAGTGGGTCATCGACGGCAACAAGGTCTACACCTCGGGCGCCGGGCACTCCGACTTCATCTGGCTCGCGGTCCGCACCGACCCGGAGGCGCCCAAGCACAAGGGCATCTCGATCCTGGTCTGCCCCACCGACGCGCCGGGCTTCTCCTGGACGCCGCTGCACACCGTCGGGGGCAACACCACCTCGACGACGTTCTACGACGCCGTCCGGGTGCCGCTCGACAGCGTGATCGGCGAGGTGGACGGCGGCTGGCGGTTGCTCACCAGCCAGCTCAACCACGAGCGCGTCGGGCTCGCTGCCTTCTCCGGTCGCACCGAGGCGCTGTGGGACGCGGTCCGCGACTGGTGCGTGCAGGAGGGCCTCGCCGACGAGCCGTGGGTGCAGGCCGACCTGGCCCGCACCTACGCCCAGGTCGAGGCCATGCGGCTGCTCAACTGGCAGCTGACCGGAACGGTGGCCGCGGACGCCGTGAGCGTCGCGGACGCCAGCGCCGCCAAGGTGTTCGGCACCGAGACGCACGCCTCGGTCTGCCGCACCCTGTTCGACCTGCTGGGCACCGCGGGCCTGCGCCGGGCCGGGGCGCCGGGTGCCGTCCTCGACGGCAGGGTGGAGACCCTGACCCGCGGGGCGATCGTCAACACCTTCGGAGGAGGGGTCAACGAGGTGCTGCGCGACCTCATCTGCACGACCGGTCTCGGGATGCCGCGGGGTGCCCGATGAGCACCCAGGCAGTGGAGGAGCGCGAGGCGCTCGTCGGCCTGGCCGCCGACATCTTCCGAGGGCGCACCGCGAACGAGCAGCTCGCCGCCGTCGAGGCGTCCGAGGCCCGGGTCGACGACGCGCTCTGGCGCGAGCTCGCCGGCGCCGGGCTGCTCGGCCTCGCGGTCCGCGAGGAGCACGGCGGTGCGGGCCTGGGGCTGACCGAGCTCTGCCTGCTGCTCGAGCAGCAGGGCCGCTTCCTGGCACCGGTGCCGCTGTGGGAGACCACGCTGGCTGCCTACGTGCTGACCCGGCACGCGACCGCGGAGCAGCAGGCCCGCTGGCTGCCCGGTGTCGTCGCCGGCGCGGTCCGGCTCTCGGTAGCCGCCGACCTCACCGGTGCGGCCCAGCCGGTGTCGTGGGACGGCGCGGCCCTCTCCGGGACCGCGTTGGTGAGCAGCAGGGCGGACGCCGTCGTGGTGGTCACCGACGAGGGGGTCTTCCTCGCCGAGGCGCCGCAGGGCGTGCCGGTGGAGACCACCAACCACACGCTGGCCTTCGAGGTCGACCTCACCGGCGTCGCGGCCGAGCGGCTCGACGCCGACGTGACGTCGGTGCTGGACCACCTGCGGATCGGGCTCGCCGCCGTGCAGCTCGGGGTCGCCGACGCGGGGGTGCGGGAGGCTGCCCAGCACCTGACCGGACGCGAGCAGTTCGGCCGCCCGCTGGCCACCTTCCAGGCCACCAGCCAGCAGGTCGGCGACGCCTACTGCGACGTGCAGGCGATGCGCGCCACGCTGTGGCAGGCGGTCTGGAAGCTGGACCAGGGCGACGCGCGCAAGGAGGTCGACGTCGCCAGCTGGTGGGCGACCGACGCGGCCGAGCGGGTGCAGCACACCGTGCAGCACCTGCACGGCGGCCTCGGCGCCGACATCACCTACCCGGTGCACCGCCGGCTGCTGTGGACGATGCGCACCAACGCGCTGCTCGGTGGGCCCTCGCGCCAGCTGGTGCGACTGGGGCGGGCGCTGGTCTGAGCCAGGCGGCCGCACCGGCCCCGCGACCAGGTAGTTGCGTACCGAATACATCCTGTGGCACGCTCTGCCCATGGCGGAGGACCCGGTGCTCAGCGAGCTGGTGCGGGCGCTCAACGACCTGTACCGGCTGTCCGGCTCGGCCAAGGTGCACGCCGACACCGTGCGCAGCACCGGCGTGCAGGTCACCCAGACCGGCCTGCGGTTCCTGTCTCTCATCGCGGACTCGCCGCGCATCTCCGCGACCGACCTCGCAGGTGCCCTCGACGTCAGCCAGCCGACCGCGAGCAGGGTCCTGCAGCAGCTCGAGACCGAGCAGCTGGTCGTGCGGCACGCCTCGGAGCTCGACGGCCGGGTCTCGCACTACGTGGTGAGCAGCAAGGGGCGCAAGGCGCTCGCCGCGGTGCACGGCTACCACGTCGACCGGCTCGCGTTCGCCCTGGGCGACAGCGACACGGCTCAGCGCAAGGAGCTGGTCGCCGCCGTGACCGCCCTGGTCGGGCGGCTGCACGAGGCACAGCAGGCAAGCAGCAGCAAGCGGACGGCATGAGGAGGCAGGGATGACCGAAGCGGTGCGGACCATCGAGGCCGGTGCCCCGCCGGAGCGCTTCGCTCGCGGCTGGCACTGCCTCGGCCTCGTGCGCGACTTCGCCGACGGCACGCCGCACGGCCTGGAGGCCTTCGGCACCAAGCTCGTCATCTGGCAGGGAGCCGACGGCGAGCTCAGGGTCCTCGACGCCTACTGCCGCCACATGGGCGGTGACCTGTCGCAGGGCACCGTCGAGGGCGACAACGTCGCCTGCCCGTTCCACTCGTGGCGCTGGGGTGGCGACGGCAAGTGCCAGCAGATCCCCTACGCCCGCCGGGTGCCCCCGCGGGCGCGCACCCGCGCCTGGACCACGATGGTCCTCGACGGCCAGCTGTTCGTCTGGAACGACCCGGAGGGCAACCCTCCGCCGGAGGACGTCACCATCCCCGCGATCCCTGGCTACGCCGACGGGGAGTGGACCGACTGGGTCTGGGACAGCACGCTCGTGGCCAACTCACACTGCCGCGAGATCATCGACAACATGGTCGACATGGCCCACTTCTACTACGTGCACAAGGGCCTGCCGACGTACTTCAAGAACGTCTTCGAGGGTCACGTCTGCACCCAGTACTACGCCGGCACCACGCACGAGCTGGCCGCCACCGGCCTGCCCATCGAGATCGGGCAGTACGAGGGGCAGCAGACGGTCAGCGACGCGACGTACTGGGGTCCGAGCTACCTGGTCGACAAGCTCTGGACCAAGTACGGCGACATGACCTTCGAGACGGTCCTCATCACCTGCCACTACCCGGTCAGCAGCAGCAGCTTCATGCTCAACTACGGCATGGTGATGAAGAAGAAGCCGGAGTTCGACGACGCCACCAACGAGATGATCGCCGGCAAGATGCTGGAGATGATCGGCGAGGGCTTCCTCGAGGACGTCAAGATCTGGAAGAACAAGACCCGCATCGACAACCCGCTGCTGTGCGAGGAGGACGGGCCGGTCTACCAGCTGCGCCGCTGGTACGAGCAGTTCTACGTCGACGTCGCCGACATCACCCCCGAGATGGTGCAGCGGTTCGAGTTCGAGATCGACACGACGAAGGCCGTCGACTTCTGGCAGAAGGAGCTCGTCGAGAAGGCAGCCGCCGCGGCCGCCTCAGCCGCCCCGGTCGAGGCCTAGTGCAGCCGGTCGTCTGCGCCCGTTGCGCAACCACCGTCCTCGTGTCGAAGAACAGCGCGGCGCAGACCTCGATCCAGTGGGAGGTCGACAGCGCGGCGTGCCCGCTGCGGGCCGAGCTGGCCGTCGGCGACACCTGCCCTGCGCTGTCGGACTCGATCCGCGACGCGGTGCTCGCCGGCCAGCTGGAGGTCGCGTCCAGTGACCTCTGAGAAGCTCCGGCTCCGGGTGCTCGACGTCGTCCAGGAGACGGGTGACGCGCACTCGATCGTGTTCGAGAAGCCTGAGGGCGTGAGCTACCGGCCCGGCCAGTTCCTCACGCTCCGGCTGCCCTGCGCCGACGGCGTCGTCGCGCGCTGCTACTCGCTGTCCAGCGCCCCCGGGGTGGACGACCACCTCAAGGTCACCGTCAAGCGCGTCACCGACGGGCGCGGGTCCAACTGGGTGTGCGACACCGTGCGGCCCGGCGACGAGGTCGACGTCCTGGCGCCCTCGGGGACCTTCACGCCCCACAGCCTCGACAGCGACCTGCTGCTGCTCGCCGGCGGGAGCGGCATCACCCCGGTCATGAGCATCATCAAGAGCTCGCTGGCGCGCGGCACCGGGCGGATGCTGCTCGTCTACGCCAACCGCGACGAGCGGTCCGTCATCTTCCATGCCGAGCTGCGTGCGCTGGTCGCCGAGCACCCCGACCGGCTGGTGGTGCTGCACTGGCTGGAGACCGTCCAGGGGCTGCCGTCCAAGCGCCCCCTTCAGGAGATCGTCCGGCCGTGGGGCCACGCGGAGGCCTTCATCTGCGGGCCGGCGCCCTTCATGGACTGCGCCGCCGACGCGCTCAAGGAGCTGGGCGTCTCCCGGGACCGCATCCACGTCGAGCGCTTCACCTCCCTCGCAGGTGACCCCTGGGTCGAGGTCGAGGCCGCCGCACCCGTCGCCGGCGAACGGACCGTGGACCTGGTCGTCGAGCTCGACGGCGAGACGCACGAGCTCGACTGGCCGGAGAGCCAGAAGCTGCTCGACGTGCTGCTCGACAGGGGCCTGGACGCGCCCTACTCCTGCCGCGAGGGAGCCTGCAGCGCCTGCGGTGTGAAGCTGCTGTCGGGCGAGGTCGTGATGGAGAACAACTCCGTCCTCGAGCAGGAGGACCTTGACGAGGGCTGGCGCCTGGCCTGCCAGTCGCGCCCGGTCAGCGACGCGGTCAAGGTGAGCTACGAGTAGGCCAGCCGTACGGCCGTGATCCCGGCCTTCGTCGGGATCAGCAGCATGTTGCCGCTCACCGCCGGCTTCGCGAAGCGGGTGGCCGCGCCGACGGCGAGCCGCGCACGACGGTGGCCGTTGGCGGCGTCGAGGCCGTAGAGGGTGCCGTCCTGCTGCACCGACCACACCGTCGTGCCGACCACCAGCGGTGACCCCACCACCGAGGAGGAGGCGCGCCAGCCGCGCACCAGCCGGTCGCCCCGGACGACCACCTGCAGCAGGCCACCGCTGCAGGGCAGGAAGACGGAGCTGCCCAGGACCGCACCCCCGCCGAAGGCCCGGCAGCCTGACAGCGAGGCCTTCTGACCGCCGACGCCCCCGAGCCGGTTGACGTCGACGAGGAAGGTGTTGCCGCCCTTGCCGGAGGCGATCGCGCGTCGGTCGCCGGGCAGCAGCAGGGGGCCCATCGACCCGAGATCGGCGTCGACGGAGTTCTCCCGCGCCCACTGCCTCGGCGCGAAGCCGTCCTTGAGCGCCAGCGTCGGTGAGAGCCGGAGCACCGAGTCGCTGCGGTCCCAGCGGCCGCCGGAGGCAGCGCCGTTGCCGGTCGTGACGAGCAGGTCCCCACCAGGCAGCAGCGCGGGCCCGGACGCGGCCCAGATGCCGGCCTCCCGGGCGGTGGGCACCGCGAAGGAGCGCAGCGCCCCGCGGCCGCTGGTCGGCACCGCGACGACCCGGCCCTTGTACTGGCCGCAGTCGCCGTAGTTGCCGCCGTACGCGACGTAGACCGTGCGTCCGGAGAGCAGGAGCGCGGCCCGTTGCAGGTGCGTGGCCGGCTGCATGCCCGCCACGTCGACCCGTCGCGCCAGCCGCACCGCGCCGGTCGCGGCGTCGACGCCGTACAGGACGTGCATGGGGCCGCGCTGGGTGGCGACCGCGAAGACCAGCCGGGTGGCGGGGTCGTAGACCGGGGTGCCGGTGATCCCGAGCGGGTCGATGTTGCCGCAGGGGAGCGTCGACCCGCGGACGGGGGGCGCGAGGTGCCGGCGCCACACGACGTGGCCGTTGCGGCCGTCGAGGGCGTACAGCGAGCCGTTCTCGGTCGCGGCGATCACCCTGCCGTGCACGACCAGGGGGCTGGCGTAGACGCGGCCGTCGAGCGCTGAGCGCCAGGCGACGGCAGGGGAGGAGGGGTTCGGGCCGGCCGCGGCGCTGCGGCGTGCGCCGCTGCCGCCGTACGTCGTCCAGTCGGTGCTCAGCCGCAGGGCGGCGGACCGGGCGGCCGGGGCGGGGCCGGACAGCGACTGCCCCTGCACCGGGGTGGGCGAGGGGGCGGGTGACGGCGCCGGTGACGGCGAGGAGGACAGTCCGAGCGATGGCGTGGGGGACGGGGCCGCGACCGTGCCGCCGCTGCTGCTGCACCCGGCGACCAGGGCGGTGGCCGCCAGCATCCGGGTCAGGGTGAGCACCCGCCCATCGTGTCCGATCGGTCGCCTGCTGTCTCCCCGGTCAGCGGCCCACACCGCCGTAACGGGCTTGCGCGGCGTTGGCGACCGGGCAGCGGTCGTCGTCGCGGCCGCACGCGGTCGTGTCGCACAGCCGGCAGGTCCACCGGGTCGCCCCGGGGGCGCGGACCAGGCCGGCCAGGACCTTCCCGGTGAGCCGGTCCAGCGTGGCCCGCTCGGCGGGTGTGAGGGTCCCCAGGGCGCTGTCGAGCACCCGCGCCCGAGACCGGCCGACCCGGCGCGCGGTCCGTCGCCCGTGCGCGGTCAGGGTCACCGAGACGGTCCGCCCGTCCGGCCCCGGTCCTCGGGTGACCAGGCCCTGCTCCTCGAGCCGGTCGATCAGCCGTACGGCGCCGGAGTGCGTCAGGCCCAGGACCTGCCGCAGCAGGTCGACCGACGGGGCGTCGAGGAAGTGCAGCAGTGCCGACAGCGCGGCTGCGGCGCTCTCACCACCCGCCTCGGCTGCGACCGCCTCACGTTGCCGGTCGCCCACGGCCAGGGCCAGCGCACCCAGCAGGTTGGCGGCCCGGTCCACCTACGGCAGCTCGAGGTCGAGCGACCAGGTGCCCTGGGGGCCCTTGGGTGCGGCGTAGCTGCCGGTGCCCGCCAGCCCGGCCAGCTCCCCGGAGCCGGAGCCGGCGGTGACGACCAGGTCGCTGCGCACCTCGCTGCCGTCGTAGGCGCCGGTGCCCTGGGCGACGAAGCTTCCCGTGCGGCCTGCGACGGTGCCGGTGAAGCGCATCATCCCGACGATGCTGGCCGTGCCGTCCGACGCGTAGTGCATGAGGTTGTGGCTGACGACCGCCCCCTCGGCGTCGCCCTCCCAGCTCTGCTCGATCCGGGCCTGGGTCAGCTTGGTGGGCGACTCCTCGAGGGCGTCCTCCTGCCAGCCCGCCAGCGTGAACGTGCCGCCGATCTGCATCCGTGCCTCCCTGA
>JBAVRG010000159.1:0-3253 GCA_049694795.1 Mycobacteriales bacterium | reverse complement strand
CCGCCGTAGACCCGGGTGCCGCCGTGCAGGGTGATGCCGTTCATCACGGCGCCCATGGCGTGCTCACGGACCCCGAAGTGCAGGACCCGGCCGTACGGGCCGCCCTGGAACTCCTTGCTCTGCCGGTCGGCCGGCAGGAAGCTGGGTGCGCCCTTCGGCGTGGTGTTGTTGGACTCGGCGAGGTCGGCCGACCCGCCCCACAGCTCCGGCAGGACCGGGGCGAGGGCGCTGAGGACCTCCCCGGAGGCCTTGCGGGTGGCCATCCCCTTCGGGTCCGCCTCGAAGACGGGAAGCGCCTGCTCCCAGCCGGCCGGCAGGGCCCGGGTCTGCAGGCGGTCGAGCAGCGCCTTGCCGTCGGGGTTGGAGGCCGCCCAGGCGTCGAAGCCCTGCTGCCACTGCGCGTGCGCCTCGCGGCCGCGCGCCACCACCTCGCGGGCGTGCGCCAGGACGTCGTCGTCGAGCGCGAAGGTGCGGGAGGGGTCGAGCCCGAGGATCTTCTTGGTGGCCTGCACCTCCTCTGCGCCGAGGGCCGACCCGTGCGCCTTGCCGGTGCCCTGCTTGGTCGGTGCGGGCCACCCGATGATCGTGCGCAGCGCGATGAACGACGGCCGGTCGGTCTCCGCCTCGGCGGCCCTGAAGGCGCGGTCGAGCGCGGCGACGTCCTCGACGTACTCGCCGTCGCTGCGCACCCAGTCGACCCGCTGGACGTGCCAGCCGTAGGCCTCGTAGCGGGCGCACACGTCCTCGGTGAACGCGATGTTCGTGTCGTCCTCGATGGAGATGTGGTTGTCGTCCCACACCAGCGTGAGGTTGCCCAGCCGCTGGGTGCCGGCCAGCGAGCTGGCCTCGCCCGACACGCCCTCCTCGAGGTCGCCGTCGGAGGCGAAGCACCAGATGGCGTGGTCGAACGGCGAGGTGCCGGGGGCCGCGTCGGGGTCGAGCAGGCCGCGCTCGCGACGGGCGGCCATCGCCATGCCGACGGCGTTGCCGACGCCCTGGCCCAGCGGCCCGGTGGTGGTCTCGACGCCGACGGTGTGCCCGTGCTCGGGGTGGCCGGGGGTGAGGGAGTCCCACTGCCGCAGGTGCGCCAGGTCCTCCACCGTCAGCCCGTAGCCGGACAGGAGCAGCTGGATGTAGAGCGTCACGCTCGAGTGCCCGCAGGACAGGACGAAGCGGTCCCGGCCCACCCACGTCGGGTCGCTCGGGTCGTGCCGCAGGTGCCGCTGGAACAGCAGGTACGCCGCGGGCGCGAGGCTCATGGCGGTGCCCGGGTGACCCGAACCGGCGGCCTCGACCGCGTCCATGGCGAGGGCTCGGATGACGTCGACCGCACGCCGGTCGAGGTCGGTCCACTCAAGGGTGCTCAACGCGCTTCCTTCCCTGCTGCTGCGATCTCAGGGCGACCCTATCCCTGCCCCTGCCCGCACCCCGCACGGCCAACCGCACCGAAAGGCGAGCCGCGGTAGGACGAGCCGATCAGGCTCCCGGTAGAGTTCCGCGCGTGACTTTGGTGGCAGAGGAGACGACCGCCGCCGCCGCACAGCAGACCGCATCCCCGTTCGCCGGGATCGCGCGCGCCCGGGCGACGGTGGCGGCCTACGTCGCGCTGACGAAGCCGCGCATCATCGAGCTGCTGCTCGTCACCACGGTCCCCACCATGGTGCTCGCGGCGCACGGCTGGCCCGGCTGGGAGCTGGTGGCCGCCACGCTCGTGGGCGGGTCCCTCGCCGCCGGCAGCGCCAACTCCCTGAACTGCTGGTGGGACCGCGACATCGATGTGGTGATGAACCGCACCGCGAGCCGACCGCTGGCGCGGCACACGGTCACCCCGACGGCGGCCCTGGTCTTCGGCCTGGTGCTGGGCGTGGTGGCGACCGCCGAGCTGGCGCTGACCACCAACGCGCTGTCCGCCCTGCTGGCGGACGCGGCCATCGCCTTCTACGTCTGCGTCTACACGATGGTGCTCAAGCGCCGGACCTCGCAGAACATCGTGTGGGGCGGGGCCGCGGGCTGCATGCCGGTGCTCATCGGCTGGTCCGCGGTGACCAACGGCCTGTCGTGGGCCGCCGTGGTGCTGTTCCTCGTGATCTTCTTCTGGACCCCGCCGCACTTCTGGGCGCTCGCCATGCGGTTCAAGGACGACTACGCCCGCGCGTCGGTGCCGATGCTCCCCGTCGTCGCGACGCCGCAGACCGTCGCCCGCCGCATCGTCGGCTACTCCTGGGCGATGGTCGCGACGTCGGCGCTGCTCGCCCTCGACGCGTCCGGGCCGGTCTACACCGTCTCCGCCCTGGTGCTCGGCGGCGTGTTCCTGCGCGAGGCGCACCTGCTGGAGCGGCGGGTGCGCGCCGGGGGTGCGTTCAACCCGATGCGGCTGTTCCACTTCTCGATCACCTACCTCGCGCTGCTGTTCCTCGCCGTCGCCGTCGACCAGCTCGTCTGACGCGCGGGTGAGGCGCCGCGTCGCCCTGGCAACAGCCGCCCACCTCCCCGAGCTCGACGAGGACGGCCCCGAGCTGCTCGCCGCTCTGCGCGAGGAGGGCCTCGAGCCGGTCGTCGCGGTGTGGGACGACAGGCGGGTCGAGTGGGACCGCTTCGACCTGGTCCTGCTGCGCACCACCTGGGACTACTGGTCCCGGCACGAGGAGTTCCTCGCCTGGACCCGGCGGGTGCCGCGCCTGGTCAACAGCGCCGACGTCGTGGCCTGGAACACCGACAAGACCTATCTGCGGCGCCTCGCGGACGCGGGTGTCCCCGTCGTGCCGACCACGTGGCTCGTGCCCGGGGACGCCTTCGCCCCGCCCCCGGAGCCGTTCGTCGTCAAGCCGACGGTGTCCGCCGGAGCCCGCGACAGCGCGGCCTACGAGGGCGGCGCGCGGGCGGCGGTGGCGCACGTGCAGCGCCTGCTCGCTGTCGGACGTCCGGTGATGGTGCAGCCGTACCTGCCGGCCGTCGACACCGACGGCGAGACCTCGGTGCTGGTGTTCGACGGCGTGGTGTCGCACGGAGCGCGCAAGGCTGCCGTGCTCTCGCGAGGCGCGGGTGTCGACAACGGGCTCGACAGCCGGTCGTTCGTCACGCCCAGGCGGCCGGCAGCGGCCGAGGTGGCCCTCGCCGAGCAGGTCCTCGACGTCGTGCGGTCCTGGGGCGACGAGCTGCTCTACGCCCGGGTCGACCTGCTGCCCGGTCCGGTGCTCCTCGAGCTCGAGGTCACCGAGCCGTCGCTGTTCCTTCGGCACGCACCGGGGTCGGC
>JBAVRG010000158.1:0-5973 GCA_049694795.1 Mycobacteriales bacterium | reverse complement strand
TCTCGGTCGCGCAGCTGGTGCCCGCCGCGGAGATCCTCGTGGTCACGACGCCGCAGCTCGCCGCGCAGGAAGTGGCCGAGCGTGCCGGGTCGATCGCCCTGCAGACGCACCAGCGGATCGCCGGCGTGGTCGAGAACATGAGCTACCTGCCGTGCCCGCACTGCGGCGAGGCCGTCGACGTCTTCGGCTCCGGCGGCGGCCAGGCCGTCGCGACGTCGCTCTCCCGGCTGCTTGGCGCGGAGGTGCCGCTGCTCGGTCAGGTGCCGATCGACAAGCGCCTGCGCGAGGGCGGCGACAGCGGTCAGCCGCTGGTGCTCTCGGAGCCGGACGCACCTGCCAGCAAGGAGCTGCTGCGGGTCGTCGAGACGCTGACCGGCCGGCCCCGCGGGCTCGCGGGCATGTCGCTCGGGCTGTCCCCCGCCAAGCGCTGAAGGCGCCGGGCTCAGCCCTGCAGCTTGTAGCGGACCTCGAGGCGGTCGGTGCACAGCGGCTTCACCTTGAGGGTTCCCTCGGTCTTGCCGCCGAGCTCGGCCTCCGCCTCGTACCCGGGCTCCTGGTCGGTGCCCTTCTTGGTGTAGCCCTGACTCGCGAGCTCGGCGAGGACGGCGTCGCGGACCTTGACGATGTCGCCGCGCTGGCCCTCGGCGCTGGCCACCACCAGGGAGGTCTTGCCCTGCGTCTCGACGCGAAGGAGCTTCTGGCCGCTCGGCAGTGTGAAGCCCGTGGGAAGGGCCGAGGACCCGCTGGGGGTGTCGAGTGCCCCGCAGGCCCGCTTGCTGTCCTTGACGATCCCGGCGCGGTCGAAGTGCTCGAACACCGCCCACCCGCCGAGACCGAGGGCGGCAACAGCGAGGAGGGCCAGGACGATCTTCACGGCGCGGTTCACGAGGCGGCAGGCTAGCGCCTGGGAGCCCGCTGGGGTGCGGGAAGCCGCGCCGCGTCGACCCCGGGCTCAGGTGGTGTCGGGGTCCCAGGGGACGGGCTCGCCGGCCGCGAGGACCGGGCGCCCGGTGGCGGGGCGGTACGACTCGGGTTTCTCGTCCTCGAGCAGGTGCTTGCGGACGAACTCCTTGGGGTGCAGGGACCGCAGGTCGAGATCGCCCACCTCGGGCCCGAGCTCGGCCTTGAGGTCGTCGCCCATGTCCTTGAGGTAGCGACGCAGGTTGCGCAGCGCCCTGCCGGCGTCCTGCGCGATCCCGGGCAGCCGCTCCGGGCCGAACACGAACAGCCCGAGCAGCAGCAGGACGGCGGTCTCCGGCCAGCCGAGGCCTCCCAGCACGCGAGCCCCCTCAGCCGCTCTTCTTGTCCTGGAGCACGAGCCGCGCGGTGCGCGTGGTCCCGGCCCGCAGGTAGGTCACGGTGATGGTGTCACCGACCCGGAAGGTCCTCAGCGTGACGATCAGCTGGTCCACCGACAGCACAGGCTTGCCGTCGAGCCGCGTGATGACGTCGCCCGCCCGCAGGCCGGCCTTGTCGGCGGCACCACCGGGCTGCACCTGGCCGAGCTTGGCGCCCCGCGTGCCGTTGCCGTCCGCCCCGACCGTCGAGGCCGAGACGCCGATGGCGGGGTGGGTGGCCCGGCCGGTGCGGATGAGCTGCTGGGCGATGGACCGCGCCTCGTCGACCGGGATCGCGAACCCGACCCCGATGCTGCCGGTCTGGCTGTCGGCACCGGACGAGCCGAGGGTGGCGATCGCCGAGTTGATGCCGATGACCCTGCCCGCGGCGTCGACCAGCGCGCCACCCGAGTTGCCGGGGTTGATGGCGGCATCGGTCTGGATGGCGTTGAACAGCGGGGTCGCCGGGCTGGTGCCGTCCTCGCTGGGCACCCGCACCGTGCGGTTGAGCGCGCTGATGATGCCGGAGGTCACGGTGCCGGCGAGCCCGAGCGGCGAGCCGATCGCGACCACCGGGTCGCCGACGACCAGCCCGCTCGAGGACCCCAGCGCCGCCGGGACGAGCCGGTGCCCGGCGCGGACCTTGATCACCGCGAGGTCGGTCTCCGGGTCGCGGCCCACGATGGAGGCGGGCGCGTCGACCTCGCCCGCGCCGTTGAAGGACACCGTGATGGTGCCGCCGCCCGTGGCTGCGGCCTCGACGACGTGGTTGTTGGTGAGCACGTAGCCGGAGGTGTCCAGCACGACCCCCGAGCCGGTTCCTCCACTGCTGCCCGACTCGACCGAGATGCTCACGACACTGCGCAGCACCCGGGCCGCGATGGCGGCCACGGAAGTGGCCGGCCGGACCACCGGGGCGACCGGCGGCGGGTTGCCCAGGTCGGCCGTCGCATCGGTCAGCGGCGCGTCGACCGGGCGCTCGGCGGACCGGTAGCCCAGGAAGCCACCCGCGCTCCCCGCCACCAGCGCGGTGGCCAGGATGGCGCCGGCGAACCCGAGCCCCCGCGGGCGGGCCGGCGGCTCGGCGGACGCGCCCCCCAGCGAGTCCGTCGGGTAGCCCCAGGCGTGCGCCCGGGCGGGAGGCGTCGGGGACGACGCCAGCACCTCGGACGGCGTCGACCACCAGGGGTCGGGCTGGTGGGGCACAGGTCCTCCTGGAGCGGTCGCGAGCACCCAGTCTGCCCGCTCGCAGCCGAATCGCTCAGTCGAACGGGTTCAACCAGGCGCCGACCCGCGACATGCCCCGCCAGGCGCGGGCCAGCACCCCGTCGTGCGCGGCCGGGGGCTGCTCGTGCGGCAGCGCCGCCACGGCGGCGTCCACGACCTCCTGCGGGGCGTCGGACACCAGCGTCCACGTGCGTCCCGCGCCCGACCAGACCACCCGCTCCGGGGAGCCCTGACGGTCGCCGGGGGGCTGCCCGGCGGACAGGCCCGACGGCAGCACACCGGGCTGCACGAACAGCGACAGCGTCGACAGCCCGTCGGAGTAGGACAGCTGCAGGACCTCACCGCTGCCGCCCTCGTGCATCCGCGCCTCGAAGAGCTCGAGCCCCGCGGGCAGCAGCCTCGGCAGCGGCCAGCCCTGGTCGGAGAGGGCGTCGAGGGCTGGACCGTCCAGGTGCTCGCCGGTGGGGTGCACGACCGCCACCAGCGGCTGCGCCACCGCCGCCGTCGGGCGGACCTGCAGGTCGACGAACGCGCTGCTGCGCGCGAGGTCACCGGTGGTGTCCAGCACGTCTCGGCGCAGGACCAGCCCGGTCGTGGTGTCGAGCCAGAACCGGGCGGCGACGGCGTGCGCCCGTCCGGGGCGCAGGGCCTCGACCAGCCGGGCCGAGTAGCCGGCGCACCGCACCCGCCCACCGACGCGCAGGTCGTAGTGGTCCGCGAGCAGCCCCAGCAGCCGGTCGTCGAGGACGTCGGCCACCGCTGCCGCCCCGGAGGCGGGCGACAGGACGCGCACCGTGCTGCCGGTGCCCGGCGTGTGGCGCACCTCGAGGACGGTGCTGACGGGCTTGCCGTCGCGCATCGTCACGACCTGCTGGGTGCCGCTCCAGGCACGGGTGCGCGCGGCCCGGGCGGCCTGCTGCAGCAACGCGAGCGCGGGGGCCGAGCGGGCCGCGACCGGGCCGTCGTCAGCGGGCGTCGGCGGGTCGACCCGGGCGAGCACCGGGACGCCGCTCATGAGCGCCCCCAGGCCGGTCACGAGGACCAGCAGCCGCACCTTCACCGCGAGGACACCGACACCACGTCCAGCTCGGCGGTGAAGGGCACCTCGCCCGAGGTGGTCGCGTGGTCGAGGACGAAGCGCGAGCTCGTGGGGTCCACCGGCGCCACCGGGCCGCGCGGAGCCGGACCGGCCACGCTCAGCGCCCCACCGAGGCCGAGCACCACGAGGGCGCCCCCCATGGCCGTACGGCGAAGCCGACCCGCAGGCAGGAGCGGGAGGTGCACCCGTCGGCTCCGGGCGGGTGGGGCGCAGGGGCGGGTGACGGCCAGCAGCCGCTCGGACAGGTCGATGGGGACGGCCGGGCCGTCGGTGCCCCGCAGCGCTGCCTTGAACCGGCGCAGCGCGTCGACCTCACCACGGCACGGCGCGCAGTGCGCGAGGTGGCCGAGGACCTCCTCGCGGCGCGCGTCGTCGAGCTCGCCGTCGACGAAGGCGGTGACCGCGGGACCGAGGTGGGCGCTCATGTCAGCGCCACCGACGACGCCACCGAGGACGCCACCGACGGCGGCCCGACGGGGGCCCGGTGCGCGAGCGCGGCGCGCAGCTGCGAGCGCCCGCGGTGGATGCGGCTGCGGACGGTGCCGATCTTGATGCCGAGGGTCGCGGCGATCTCCTCGTACGACAGCCCCTCGAGGTCGCACAGCACGACCGCAGCCCGGAAGTCGGGCGGCAGCGCGTCGAGGGCCGCCTGGACGTCCCCGTCGAAGTGGTGGTCGTCGTACAGCTGCTGAGGGCTCCGCTCCCGGCCGGGCAGCCGCTCGGTGTCGTCGGGGAGCGCGTCGAAGCGGATCCGCGCCTTGCGCCGGACCATGTCCAGGAACAGGTTCGTCGTGATGCGGTGCAGCCAGCCCTCGAACGTGCCGGGTGTGTAGCTCGACAGCGACCGGAACACCCGCACGAAGACCTCCTGGGTGAGGTCCTCGGCGTCGTGCGGGTTGCCGGTGAGGCGGTAGGCGAGCCGGTAGACCCGGGCCGAGTGCGTGCGCACGACCTCGTCCCAGGTCGGTGGCGTCCAGACCTCGTCAGCGGTGGTCATGGCCCCTAGTCTGCTCCCGGTTCCTGGGCGTTTCCTGTACGACGGAACGCTCCGGGGCCGGTCGCAGTTCCCCGGAGCCAGTAGGTTGCCGTCCCATGGACGGCCTCCGAGACACCCACCTGCAGGGCGACGCGGTCACCGAGTGGCTGGAGGCGTGGCTGCCCGAGGACGGCGCACTGACCGCGGCGCGGGCCCGGGCCGCCGAGGTGGGCGTCGCGTGCGTGGACTCCACGACGGGCGCCGCGCTGCGGCTGCTCGCTGCCGTGAACGGCGCCCGCTCGGTCGTGGAGCTGGGCACCGGCGCGGGGGTGTCGGCGCTGTGGCTGCTGCGCGGGATGCGCCCCGACGGCGTCCTCACGAGCGTCGACCCCGAGACCGAGCACCAGCGGCTCGCCCGGCAGTCGCTGGTCGAGGCCGGCTACGGCACCGGCCGGGTGCGGCTGATCGCCGGCCGGGCCCTCGAGGTGCTCCCGCGGCTGTCGGACGCGGCGTACGACCTGGTCTTCTGCGACGCCGTGCGGTCCGAGAACGCCGACTACCTCGCGGCCGCGTTGCGGCTGCTCCGGCCCGGCGGCGTGGTGGCGTTCGCCGGCGCGCTGGCGGGTGGCCGGGTCGTGGACCCGAGCGCACGCGACCCCGAGACGGTGGCGCTGCGCGAGCTGCTCAAGACGGTGCGCGAGACCGAGCGGCTCACCCCGGCCCTGCTGCCGGTCGGCGGCGGCCTGCTGGCCGCCGTGCTCGGCAGCTCCTGACGGTCTGCCTCCCTGACGTCGAGCGGCCTCGGGGACGCCCTCTCGCCGATCTACCCCTCGTGGTGTCCGACCCGCCGTCCCCGACACCCGTGAGCGGTAGATCACGCCCGAGGCGCAGACGATCTACCCCTCGTGGTGTCCGACCCGCCGTCCCCGACTCCCATGAGCGGTAGATCGTTTCCAAAGGGGGGAGCGCGAAGGGGCGCGTGCCTGTGGACTCGACGCATCTTTGAGCCGCGGCCGCCCGATCCACCGACCAGCTGCCCGCGCCTCCTGCCGAGCCCGGTCCGCGACTAGGACGCCGCAGTCAGGTCGGCCAGCAGCTCGGCCCGCAGCGCGCCCGGCACCTCGGCCGTCACGGAGTACTCAGGGTGGTCGACGACCACGCGCGCCGGGGCGTCGCCCTTGAGCGCCTCGACGGCCTCGGGAGACATGTCGAAGCGCAGGAAGTGCACCGAGAAGGTGCGGTCGCTCGGGCCGTCGTCCGGCGGCGGCACGTCCGTGGCGGGGCAGCGGTGCGCGCCCACCTCCAGGCGGACGCTGTCGTGCAGGCCGGCCAGC
>JBAVRG010000157.1:0-5905 GCA_049694795.1 Mycobacteriales bacterium | reverse complement strand
GCGCGAGCTCGTCGAGGGCGTGCGGTGCGATCCCGTCCCCGCACGCCTTGTCGCGCGGGAAGCCCGCCCGGTCGAGCAGCAGCACCCGCGCGCCGGGCCGGGTGCGCAGGGCGCTCAGGGCGGCCGCAGCACCGGCCGGCCCGGCACCCACGACCGCGACGTCGTACATGGGGCGAGCCTGCCAGGTGGAAGGATGGACGGCATGTCCCGACCACGCGTGCTGTCAGGTATCCGCCCGACCGGCGCCGGCTTCCAGCTCGGCAACTACCTCGGTGCGGTGAAGCACTGGGCGACCATGCAGGACGAGAACGACTGCTTCTACTTCGTCGCCGACCTGCACGCGCTCACCGAGGAGACCGACCCGGCGCACCTGCGGCGTCGCACGCACCAGTCGGTGGCCGAGCTGCTCGCGATGGGCATCGACCCGCAGCGCTCGACGGTGTTCGTGCAGTCGCACGTCCACGAGCACACGGAGCTGTCGTGGATCCTCGGCTGCCTCACCGGCTTCGGCGAGGCGTCCCGGATGACGCAGTTCAAGGACAAGGGCGGCGGCACCGTCGGGCTGTTCACCTACCCGGTGCTGCAGGCCGCCGACATCCTCATGTACCAGGCCGACGCGGTCCCGATCGGCGAGGACCAGCGTCAGCACCTCGAGCTCACCCGCGACCTCGCGCAGCGCTTCAACAGCCGGTACGGCGAGACGTTCACCCTGCCGGGCCAGTACGTCGCCAAGCAGGGCGAGCGGATCAAGGACCTGCAGCTGCCCGAGCGCAAGATGAGCAAGTCGCTCGGCGGCACCGGCACGCTGTGGGTGCTCGACGAGCCCACGGCGCTGGTCAAGAAGATCAAGAGCGCCGTGACGGACACCGGCCGCGAGGTGGTCTACGACGTCGCCGCCAAGCCCGGTGTGTCCAACCTCCTCACCATCTTGTCGGTGGCGACGGGCAAGGCGATCCCGGAGCTCGAGGCGGCCTACGCCGGCAAGGGGTACGGCGACTTCAAGGCCGACGTCGCCGAGGCGGTCGTGGAGCTGTTCGCTCCGGTGCGCCGGCGCTACGACGAGCTCGTCTCCGACACCGCAGCCCTCGACGCGGTGCTCGCCGACGGGGCCGCCCGGGCCTCGGAGGTGGCCCGGGCCACGATGAAGGCCGTCCGCGAGCGCGTCGGGCTGCTGGTGCCCTAGCGGTGCGTCGCGACATCGGGGTCGCCATCGGGATCCCCGAGCCCTACACGAGCGAGCTGCAGGGCTGGCGGGAGCGCCTGGGTGACGCGAACGCCCGGGACATCCCCCCGCACGTGACGCTGCTGCCACCCACGGCGCTGCAGACCGACGACCTGGACGAGGTCGAGGAGCACCTGCGGCAGGTGGCCGAGCAGGGCAGCCCCTTCACGATGCACCTGCGTGGCTCGGGCACCTTTCGCCCGATCTCCTCCGTGGTGTTCGTGCCTCTGGTGCAGGGCATCGGCGAGTGCGAGCAGCTCGAGCAGCGGGTCCGCTCGGGGCCGCTGCAGCGCGAGGTGCGCTTCCCCTACCACCCGCACGTCACGGTGGCCCACGACGTCGCCGAGCCGCTGCTGGACCGGGCGTTCGCGGAGCTCGCCAGCTACGACGCGCGGTTCCGGGTCTGGGGCTTCTCGCTGTTCGAGCAGGGCCGCGACGGCGTCTGGCGACCGCAGCGCGACTTCCCGTTCGGAGCGCCGCTGCCCGGTCCCGTGCTTCCTCCGGAGCGAGCCGGGTAGGCCCCCTTCGTGATCTCTCGACTGCGCGCGCGGTTCCCGCTGCTCGACCACCTGGTCCGGGCGGTCGGGCGCTACCAGGCCGACACCGGCGACCGGCTGGCGGCAGCGGTGACCTTCTACTGGTTCCTGTCGCTGTTCCCGATGCTGCTGCTGGCGATCTGGGTCTTCTCCCTCGTCAACGGCGACAGCGCGGTCAGCGACGTCCGTCAGGGGCTGGCCGGCTACCTGCCGTCGCAGCTGGTCGACACCATCAGCACCACCATCGGGACCAACGCCGGGAAGGCCGGGCTGCTGGGCGCCGTGGGCCTGCTGCTGTCCGGTCTGGGGTGGATCGACGCGCTGCGCGAAGCCATCCGCTCGGTGTGGCACCAGAACGTCAAGGCGGGCAACATCGTGGTCCGCAAGTCCGCCGACGTGCTGGCGCTGTCCGGCCTGATCGTCACGATCGGTGCCTCGGTGTTCGTCACCGGCATCCTCGGCAACGGCCCGGCCTGGCTGCTGGCACAGCTCGGCGTCTCGCACACGGCGGGTGCGGTGGCCTTCACCTACGTGCTCGGGCTGCTGCTCGCCGGCGTCGCCGACGTGGCGCTGTTCCTCTACCTGTTCCTGCGCCTGGCGCGGGTGCCCTCGCCGTTCCGGCAGGTCGTCAAGGGCGCGTTGTTCGGCGCCGTGGGCTTCGCTGTCCTCAAGCTCGTCGGCGGCTACTACGTGCAGCGCACCACCAGCAAGGGAGAAGCCACCTACGGCACCTTCGCCGTGGTCGTGGGGCTCCTGCTGTTCCTCAACCTGCTCTCACGGCTCGTGCTGCTGGCGGCGGCCTTCGCCGTCACAGGGCCGGGCGACAGCGACGTCCGGCCCTCCGGCACCGCCGACCCCGACCAGGCACGCAAGGCCGGCATCCCGGACCAGTACGTCGACACCGACCTGCAGGAGGACGGCGCCCCCACCCCGCTGGTCGCGGCGCTGCAGGCCGACCCCGAGCAGGCGGCTCGGCCCGCGGCCGCGGGTGCGGTGAGGTCCTCCGGGGCGGCCGGGGACGCCGTACCGGGGGAGGTGGGGGTGCGTCGGGCCGCGCGCTTCACGACCGCAGTGCTGGCGGCCGTGCTGGCGGCGGTGGGGTTCTACGCGCTGCGGACGCTGGTCACGACGCCGCTGCGGCTGCTCAGACGGGCAGCCTGAGGCGGTAGCGCCTCCGGCGGCGCCGACGGCTGCGGCTCACGCCCGCACCCATCACGGCCACGCCGGCGCCGATGATCCCGAGCGGCAGGACGGGCACGTCACCGCCGGCGATCGGCTTGCGGGCCGCGACGGCCTGCACGGGAGCCTGCGCCTGCTGCTGGTCCGGCACGACCTGGCTGGGGTCCGGGTCGGGGTCGACGAGCTGCCCGACCGGCTGGACTCCTGCTGCCGTGGCCTTGAAGCCCCAGTCGAGCAGCGCTGCGGCCTCCGGCCAGTAGTGGGGGTTGGTGCGCATGAGCGTCACCACGAGGGTGTGGCCGCCGCGGGAGGCCGCGCCGACGAAGGTGGCCCGGGCCCGCACGGTGTAGCCGTTCTTGATGCCGATGGCACCGGGGTAGTTGTAGAGCAGCTTGTCGTGGCTGCTGATGGGGATCGGGCCGCGCGGACCCCGGACCTTGGAGTGCTTGGTCGCGACGTAGGCGCGGAAGGACGGGTTCTGCATCGCGGCCCGGGCGATGAGCGCGAGGTCGTAGGCAGAGCTGACCTGGCCGGTGGCGTCCAGGCCGTTGGCGTTGACGGCGTGCGTGTCGAGGGCGTGCAGCCGCTTGGCCTCGGCGTTCATCTCGGCCACGGTCTTGGGGATGCCGCCGTTGGCCGTGGCCAGCGTGTTGGCCGCGTCGTTGCCCGAGACCACGAGCATCGCGGTGAACAGCTCGCTGACCGGGTAGCGCAGCTTCTGGACCAACCCCACCTTCGAGCCGTCGACGTTGAGGTCGTCGAAGGTGGGGGTGACCAGCTGGTGCGGGTCGAGCCTGGGGATGAGCGTCTCGGCCGTCAGCGTCTTGAGGGTGCTGGCCGGGCCGAAGCGCCCGTGCGGGTTCTTGGACGCGAGCACCTGCCCGGTGTCGAGGTCGGCGACGAGCCAGCCGGCCGCCACCGTTGCCGGCAGCCGGGGCGCTCCCACCGGGGCGACCACGCCCCTGGCGGCGAGCCTCTCCCCACCGACGGTGTCGGGGGCGTCGGCGAGCGCAGGGCTCGCCAGAAGCAGGAGAGGGACGAGCAGGCCGGCGCTGGCCCGGAGGCCTGTGAGGGTCCGCATGATGCGGTCCAGGTTACCGGAACGACCCCCGCTGTCCCTTTCGGCGACACTGGTGAGCGTGCCTCTCTCGCGTCGCGCCGCCGCCTTCCTGCTCGCCACCGGGCTGTTCCAGTGGGTGATCTGGCCCACCTTCCTGCGCAACATCTGGAAGGACGACCGGTCGTTCGCGCACGGCTCGCCGACCGCGTTCCTGCTCGTGCACGCGGCGCTCACCGGCGTGTCGCTGCTCCTGGGCGCGGGGCTGGTCGCCCTCGGCTGGCGCGGCCTGCGCGCGGCCCGCACCTGAGCCGCACGAAGGCCGGCCCTCGTGGTCGCTCCTGTCAGACCTTGCGGAAGATGAGCGCCCGCTTCACTTCCTGGATCGCCTTGGTGACCTCGATGCCACGTGGGCAGGCGTCCGTGCAGTTGAAGGTCGTGCGGCAGCGCCACACGCCCTCCTTCTCGTTGAGGATCTCCAGGCGCTCGTCGGCGCCCTCGTCCCGGCTGTCGAAGATGAAGCGGTGCGCCATGACGATCGCCTGCGGGCCGAAGTAGGCCTCGTCGTTCCAGAACACCGGGCAGGACGTGGTGCACGCGGCGCACATGATGCACTTGGTCGAGTCGTCGAAACGGGCCCGGTCCTCGGCCGACTGCAGGCGCTCGCGGGTCGGCTCGTTGCCGCTCGTGATGAGGAACGGCTTGATCGAGCGGAACGCCTCGAAGAACGGCTCCATGTCGACGACGAGGTCCTTCTGCACCGGCAGGCCCTTGATCGGCTCGACGGTGATCTCGTCCCCGAGATCCTTCACGAGCACCTTGCAGGCCAGCCGGTTGACGCCGTTGATGCGCATGGCGTCCGAACCGCAGACGCCGTGCGCGCAGGACCGGCGGAAGGTCAGCGAGCCGTCGAGGTACCACTTGACGTGGTGCAGGGCGTCGAGCAGGCGGTCACCCTTCTCGACGGGGACCTGGAACTCCTGCCAGCGGGCCTCCGGGTCGACCTCCGGGTCGAACCGCCGGATCTTCAGGGTGACGAGCCGCTGGTGCTCGGCGACAGCGGGGCGCTCCTCGGTGACGGTCACGTCTAGTACTTCCGCTCCATCGGCTGGTACCGGGTCTGGACGACGGGCTTGTAGTCGAGGCGGACCGCCGCCTCGACCCCGTCCCCGTCCTTGTAGGCCATCGTGTGGCGCATGAAGTTGACGTCGTCGCGGTGCGGGAAGTCCTCACGGAAGTGGCCGCCGCGGGACTCGTTGCGGGCCAGCGCCGACACCACCAGCACCTGGGCGAGGTCGAGCAGGAAGCCCAGCTCGACGGCCTCGAGCAGCTCGGTGTTGTAGCGCTTGCCGCGGTCGCTCACGCCGACCTTCTGGTAGCGCTCCTTCAGGCCGCGGATGTCGCTCTCGGCCTGCTTGAGCGTGGCCTCGGTGCGGTAGACGGACGCGTTGGCGTCCATCGTCTCCTGCAGCTCGCTGCGGATCGCGGCGACGTTCTCGGTGCCACCGCCGTCGCGCATCCGCTGCAGCAGGGCCTCGACGTTGCCCGTGGGGTTGGCCGGCAGGTCGACGAAGTCCGTCGAGAGGGCGTACTCCGCGGCCGAGATGCCCCCGCGGCGACCGAAGACGTTGATGTCGAGCAGCGAGTTGGTGCCGAGCCGGTTGGCACCGTGCACGGACACGCAGGCCACCTCGCCGGCGGCGAACAGCCCCGGCACGACGTCGGTGTTGTTGCGCAGCACCTGGGCGTCGATGTTGGTCGGCACGCCGCCCATCGCGTAGTGCGCGGTGGGCTGGATCGGGATCGGGTCGGTGTAGGGCTCGATGCCGAGGTAGGTGCGGGCGAACTCGGTGATGTCGGGCAGCTTGGCGTCCAGCTGCTCCGGCGGCAGGTGCGTGAGGTCGAGGTACA
>JBAVRG010000156.1:0-9431 GCA_049694795.1 Mycobacteriales bacterium | reverse complement strand
CATCGGCGATCCAGTTGAAGCCGTAGGCCTTCGCGGAGGCCGTCTTGTCCTGCGAGGACTGCTGGCGGGTCACGTCGCCGTCGCTGTAGACGTACCCGGCCCTCTTGATCGAAGCGGCGATCTTCGGGTCGGACGACTTCGCCGCCCACGCGAACTGGGCCAGGCCGCGGTACTTGCCGACACCGGCGGCGTTGACCGGGTAGACGTTGGGCACGGCCTTGATCTGGTCGGTCGTGGCGATGGCGCGGACATCCGGCACCCCGCACTGCTTCTCCGGGTCGGCCGCGCCCTGGTCGAAGGCGGAGAGCGAGCCGACGCCTGCGAACCCGTTGGCGCACAGGTCCAGGGCCGCGCTGCGGTTGGCGCCGGCGTCGAGCTGGGCGTCCAGCGTCTTCAGCACGATCTTGCGGCCGTAGAGGGTGCCGTAGCGCGCCGTGAAGTACTTGACGTAGGCCTGCGTCGCGAACCGCGCGTCCTCGAACAGGCCGGGGACCGCCCCGCTGACGTCGCTGATGTTGTAGATGGTGATCGTGTCCGCCGTGATGCCCACGTCGGTCTTGCCGCCGTTGCCGCCGGGTGGCGCCTTGGTGAAGTCGGTGCCGCCAACCTGCCCGGTGCCGCCCGAGGTCCCGCTGGTGCCCGTCGTGCCCGACGTGCCGGTCGCCCCGGTGGTCCCGGTCGCTCCGGTGGTGCCGGTCGCCCCGGTGGTGCCGGTAGTGCCGGTGGTCCCCGTCGTGCCGCCGGTCCCGGTGGTGCCGGTGGTGCCCCCGGACGTGGCGGCCTCCCCCGACCCGCCGGTGGTGCTGCCGCCGGACGTGCCCCCTCCGCCGCGCAGCTGGCCGAGGGCGTCTGTCCGCTGAGCGGGCGTCAGGCGAGCGCCGCAGGCGGCCGTGGCGAGGGCGCTCACGACCAGGGCGACGGCGAGGCGCGCGGTGGCAGGGCTGCGACGGGACATGGCTGGGGTTCCTTCGTCAGGTCGGGGAGGGCGTCGGTTCAGCGCGCGGGCACGTCGACGTCGAACGGGGCGCACAGGGAGCAGGCGCTGAAGCCGCTGTCCTGGGCGGCGACGGATCGCAGGTCGTCACGGCCGGCGACGACGAGGCAGTCGGGCCGGTGCAGCAGTGCCCCCTTCTTCGTCGCGACGTAGGGGGCCCTGCCGTTGCGTGCGGGCGCACGACGGGTGCCCGCAGGCCGCTCGCGCAGGCCGTCGCGGATCTCCCGGAGCAGCTCGGCGACCTCCTCGCCCTGCCGCTGCTGCTGCGCGGCGCTGCGGGACAGGATCGAGCTGAAGTAGACCAGGCCGCCGACGATCACCAGGCCCAGGCCGAGCAGGCCGCCGCTGATGAGGTAGGGCACCTGCTCGAACAGGTAGGCCGAGTGGGCCGCGCCGAACCAGCCGAGCAGGATCACCGCGAGGCCGAGCGGCAGGACCACCGCGCTCGCGGCGAGCAGGACGGTCTCGACGCCGCGCGGCCGTGGGGACTCGGTCATGCAGTCACGCTCCGAAGGTCGGGGAGCCTCGTCGGGGCACCGAGCCGGCAGCCCAGGCCAAGAGGGGCGCCGAGGGCGAAGGGCAGGAAGCGGAGCAGGCCCCAGCCCAGGGCTGCCGAGGCGGCCAGGGCCAGCAGCAGCCGGCCTCCCCCGATCCCGCCGAACTCGGTGCTGGAGGAGGCTGCCGGAGTGATCGTGGGCGCCTGGAGCACGGGTTGCTGGACCACCGGCGGCAGTGCGGGCGGCGGGACGCTGCCCACGCCCCCGAGGGACGGCGGCAGGCTGCCCCCGGTCGACCCGACCGCCGGCCCGGCGCCCCCGGCGGACAGGCCCCCGGGGGCCTGCGGGAAGGGCGGGAACGTGAAGCTGAGCGGAAGGACGGCGGCCGAGCTCGCGTTGGCCGAGCCGAGCACGAACGTGACGCTGGGTGTCGCGTTCATCAGGTAGTAGAAGTTGCCCTGCTGGTCGGGGGGGATGTTCGAGACCAGCGTGGCGTACGGGCCCCGCAGGGGTCCGACGACCGGCGACAGCGCGGCCTTCAGCTCGGCGGTGTCGATCCGCACGACGAGCCCGGTCGCCGTGCGGGTCGCCGTGCTCGCGGTCTTGGTCGCCGCCTGCGAGATCCCGCTGATGGTGATGCCGAGCGCCTTGAGCGGGTCCAGGCCGGACAGCGAGGGGAGCGCGGAGTTCTGGCCGACCGCGTGGGCACCGGTGTTGTCGACGGTGTAGCCCTGACCGGCGACGCTCAGGCCGCTGACGGTCGTGGTGCCCACCGATCCGGGGTGCCGCCCGTCGCTCGAGACGGTGAGCTGGGTCTTGACGGAACCGAGGTGGATGATGCCCCCGACGAGGTCGACGTCGTCGACCTCGCTGACAGCCCTGCCCACGGCGACGTTCTTGGCGTCGACGGTCGCCGCCGACGTGGACGTGACCCCTCCCATCGTGACCTGGCCCGGCTTGTTGGTGGGGGTGCCGTCCGCGGTCGCGCTGGCGTCGAGGCCGAGGGCCGAGGCGTGCGACAGCGTTCCGCCGTCGACGCCGCCCTGCGTGTACGGCGCGTCCGGGTACTTCGCCTCCGCCTTGAGCGGGTAGCTGGGCGCCCCGGAGGCGACCTGCGCGAGGCCCTCGCCGAACAGGTTCCCCGGCCACACGGTGCTGGCCAGGCCGCGTGCGTTCGGGCCGGTCGTCACCGAGGCGAGCGTGTAGTTGGGGTCGCCCTCGACCACCGCGGTGCCGGTCGGCCGCGGGATGGCGGCGTTCGGGTCGTCGACCAGGACCTTGAGCGGGTCGGCCTCGACGTTGATGGAGAACCCGCCGAGCGTCGTGGTCGTGCGTGCCGTGTCAGCATGGCCGACCTGGCTGAGGGAGGACGTCCCGACGGTGAGGACGGAGACGACGGCGACTCTCGCGATGCGCTGTACGACGACGTTCACGCCGCACCTCCCAGGTAGGCGGCCGACAGCTCGGCCTCGATGTCCGCGGGCTCGCCCAGGGCCGTGACCTGCCCCTGGACCATGACGATGCCGAGCTGCGCGACGGCCAGGGCGCGGCGGGCGAACTGCTCGACCACCAGGACGGACACGCCCTGGCGACCGATGTCGGCGACGATCTCGTAGAGGTCCTCGACGATCTTCGGGGCGAGCCCCATCGACAGCTCGTCGAGCAGCAGGATGGCCGGGTCGGTCGACAGCGCCCGCGCCATGGCCAGCATCTGCTGCTCGCCGCCGGACAGCCGGCCGGCCAGCTGCGAGCGCCGCTCCCGCAGCCGCGGGAACTGCGTGTACGACCGCTCCTCGATCTCCTTCGGCGTGGCCTTGGCCGCGAAGGCGAACAGCGAGATGTTCTCCTGCACCGACAGGTTCGGGAAGATCCCGCGCCCTTCCGGAACGGTGATCAGCCCGGCCCGGGCGAGCCGGTCCGGTGCCGCCCCGTTGAGGTGGTGACCGTTGACGTGGACGTGACCGCCGGTAGGCGTGATGAGCCCGCTGATGCAGTTGAGGGTGGTCGTCTTGCCGGCGCCGTTCGGGCCGAGCAGCGCGACGACCGCGCCCTTCGGCACCGAGAAGCTGACCCCGTGCAGGACCTCGATGCGGCCGTAGCCGGCCGTGAGGTCGACGACGTCCAGGGCGTTGACGCGCTCCGTCATGCACCCACCTCCTCGAGCGCCTCGGCCGCGGCGCTGTCCGCGCCCAGGTAGGCCTCCTGCACGCGGGGATCGGCCTGGATCGCCTCGGGCGCACCGCTGGCGATGATGCTGCCGAAGTCGAGCACGTGGATCGTGGAGCAGAGCCCGAGAACCAGCTCGACGTCGTGCTCGACGATGAGCACCGATCGGCCGTCGTCGTGCACGAGCGAGCGGACGAGGATCGCGAAGTCCTGGGTCTCGGCCTCGCTGAGGCCGCTGGAGGGCTCGTCGAGCAGCAGCAGCCGCGGGCTGCACGCGAGCGCCCGGGCGAGCTCGGCGAGGCGCGCGATGCCTGTCGGCACCGAGTCGGCCGTCATGCCGGCGAAGGCGGTGAGCCCGACCCGCTCCAGCAGCTCGTCACGGACCCGCTCCGGGTGGGTGATGCCGCGCATCTCCGCGGCGACCCGGATGTTGTCGCCGACCGAGAGGGACCCGAACACCTCGAGCCGCTGGAACGTGCGGCCGATCCCGGACAGCGCGCGCTGGCGCGGCGCGACTCCCTTCAGGTCCCGCCCGTCGAAGCGGACCCGACCCGAGGTGGGGTCCTGCAGCCCGGTGATGACGTTGAACAGCGTCGTCTTGCCGGCGCCGTTGGGCCCCATCAGACCGACGATCGTGCCCTCGTCGACGTCGAAGCTCGCACCGTTGACGGCGACCACGCCGCCGAAGCGGACGTGGACGTCGTCGACCTCAAGAAGCGCCAAGGCTGACCCCCTGCGGTGCGAAGGCGGGGGCGGCCTCGTCGGCGACCCCGCGGGCGGGGCTGCGCTGCAGGAGCTTGCGGCCCCTGTCGAACAGCAGCCCGACCAGGCCGTTGGGGTTGCCCCCGAGCAGCAGGATCCCGATGAGGAGCACCACCGACGCGAGGTTGGAGACCGTGGGCGACGCGTAGCCGATCAGGCCGTAGACGAGGCCGCCGGCGAGCACGCCGGTGATCGACGTGACGCCGAAGACCGCCGCGAACAGCAGCAGCGGCAGGCTCTTGAAGAAGAAGAAGTCCAGCGTGCCGATCGTGTGGTGCATCCCCCCGAAGAAGACGCCGGCGACGCCGGCGAGCCCGGCGGACATCGCGAACACCGCGATGCGCGTGGCCGTGGTGCTGAACCCGAGGGTGGCGCAGGCCGCTTGCGAGTCGCGGGTGGCCAGCAGGATGCGGCCGTACTTGCCACGCCGGATCGACAGCACGACCAGGCCCATGACGACGAAGGCGACGACGACGGCCATGGCGAAGGACCGCTCGCTCTGCAGCCAACCCGGTCGACCCACGTCGAGGGTCGACCCCTCGTTGCCGAAGCCGAGCAGCTTGGTGTTGAACACGATCCGGTCCATCGCCGCCGCGATGGCCAGGGTGCCGAGCCCGATGTAGAGGCCGCGCAGCCGAAGAGCCGGCACGGCGATGAGAGCCCCCACGGCTCCGGTGAGCAGGAACGCCGTCGCGATCGACAGCACCGAGACCTGGGGGTGGAAGCCGATGCCCGTGAAGGGGATCGAGAACCCGCGGGCGGCGACCAGGCTGCCGATGCCGACGAAGCTCAGCTGACACAGCGAGACGTCGCCGCCGTAGCCGACGAGCAGCACCAGGGAGAGCATGATGAGCGGGACGCACATCGCCTGGCCGAGCCGGCTGTTGTTGGCCGGACCCATGTTGCTGGTGAGGACGAACGCCGCCACGACGAGCACGGTCGACCACGCCATCGCGACCGGCCAGGACGGGAGCTTGGGCAGCTTGGTGCCACTGATCCGCCCGACCCGGAGCTTCTCCTGCGGCAGCGCCAGCATGACGGCCAGCAGGAAGATGGTCGGCAAGGAGTTCTTGATCCCGTAGATGATCCCCTGCGAGTCGTCGATGACCTGCTTCGGGATCGAGATGTAGATCCACTGCGCGTAGTTGATGAGAAGGCCGAGCACGATCGCGCCCGCGAACGTGCGGGGCAGGCTCTTGAGGCGTCCCACCATGGCCGCGGCGTACGCGCTGACGACGAGGAACGTCAGGTTCGTGTAGTCCAGCGTCAGCTGCGGCGCGAGCAGGATGCCGGCCAGCGCGGCGAGGGAGGAGCCGAGCGCCCACGCCAGGCCGCTGAGCAGGTTGGGGCGGGCCCCGTGCAGCGCGAGCAGCTCGCGGTTGTCGACGACCGCCCGCATGGCGGTGCCGACCCGGGTCCGGTTCAGCAGCACGTAGAGCCCGATCGCCACGGCCAGCGCGATGCCCATGGTGATGAACTGGTGCGCGGTGACGCGGACGAGGCCGAACGAGACGCCCTTGCCGACGAAGAACTCGTCGATGTTGCGTCCACCGGGCTTCCAGACGGTCTCGGCGACGCCGATGAGCGCGACGAGCAGGCCGACGGTGACGACGAGCGAGATCGTGACGTCGGCCTGGGTCAGCCGTCTCATCATCACCCGCTCGACGACCAGGCCGAAGGCGGGGGCGGCGAGGAACACCACGAACGGGATCGCCAGCCACGGGCTCCAGCCCTGGTGCACCCGGACCTCCCAGTACAGGAAGGTCATGAGCATCCCCACGGCTCCGTGCGCCATGTTGAAGACGTTCGACGTGGCGTAGGTGAGCACCAGACCGCTCGCCGCGATCGCGTAGGTCGCACCGACCACGATCCCGATGACAGTGAACGTGAGGAAGTTGCTCAGCACCGGGAGCACCGGCTCGTGCCGAGGTCGAACACGCTCACTCCACCTGTCGAACCGCTGGGGCGTCGCGCACCAGGCCGGTGCAGCGAGGGGGCTGCAGTGGTCTGGGTCACAACCGGTCTGCACATCGTGTGTCCGTTACGCCCCGGCGTCGAGGGGGGTTCGCGACTTTTGACGATCTATTTCGCCGAATACCGCCGAATGGCCCACTCAGTGGGACAGATCAGAGCGCCCCGAAGGCGTCGGCACGGAACGTCGCGGTCGTGCCCCGGTCCCGGAAGTACGGCCCGAGGGCGTCCGCCAGGCCGTCGGTCGTCCAGCTCGCCGACGGCGCGTCGAAGCGCTGCTCGATGCCGGGCGCGGACGCGAGCACGACCATCGGCCCGTAGGCGACGAACACCTGGCCGCTGACCGCCTCGGCCGCAGGGCTCGCGAGGTAGGCCACCAGCGGGGCCACGTGGTCCACGCTCAACGGGTCGACGCCCTCCGGCGCCTCCCCGAAGACCGCCGCCGTCATCGCCGTGCGGGCCCGCGGGCAGATCGCGTTGGCGCGGACGCCGTACCGGGCGCAGGCGTTGGCGGTGGCCAGCGTGAGGGCCACGATGCCGGCCTTGGCCGCGGCGTAGTTGGGCTGGCCGCCCGAGCCGAACAGGAAGGCCTCGCTCGAGGTGTTGACCACGCTGCCGTAGACCGGGGCCCCGGCGGCCTTCGAGCGGTCGCGCCAGTGCGCGGTGGCGAACCGGGAGGTGCCGGCGTGGCCCTTGAGGTGCACCGCGATGACGGTGTCCCACTCCTGCTCGGAGATGTTGAAGATCGTGCGGTCGCGCAGCACGCCGGCGTTGTTGACGAGGACGTCGAGCTGGCCGTAGGTGGTCACCGCCGTCTCGACCAGCTCTCGCGCCAGGTCCCAGCTCGAGACGTCGCCGGGCGCGGCGGTGGCCTGCCCCCCGGCAGCGGCGATCTCCTCGACGACCGCGTGCGCCGCGTCCTTGTCGTAGTCGTTCACGACGACGGCCGCGCCTGCCGCGCTCAGCGCGAGCGCCTCGGCGCGGCCGAGGCCGGCGCCGGCGCCGGTGACGAGAGCGGTCTTGCCTGCGAGCGAGGTGGTCACGCCTGGCCTTTCCTAGCAGCGGGTGGGGGCCTAGTGGAACACGTTCTACTGGGGTGGGTCCTGGCAGGTCAAGCCAGGAGGCCGGCTACAGCAGCGGGCGACCGGAGTCGGCGAAGGCCTTCTCGAGGGCGACGCGGTCCTCGTCGGTCATCGGCCGCATGACGTCGCCGTCGCGGACCCACACGTCGGCGCCCTCCCACCGGTCCCTGGCCAGGTGCCGCACCACGACCTTGCCGGTCGCGGTGCGCGGCAGGTCGCCCGACACCCGCAGGTAGCGCGGCACCCAGGTCGAGCTCGCGTCCGGCTGGGTGGCCACCCACGCGGCGAAGCCGGCCGGGCCGAAGCCCTCGGCCGGCACGACCGCGGCCATCACCTGGTCCCCCGCCACCGGGTCCGGTACGGCGAACACGACCGCCTCGACCACGCCGGGGTGGCCGGCGAGCAGCCGGGCAACGGGCGCCGCGGGGAAGTTCTCGCCGCCCACGCGCAGCCGGTCCAGCGAGCGCCCCGCGAAGTAGAGGAACCCCTCGGCGTCGCGGTAGCCGAGGTCGCCGGACCAGTAGCGGCCACCCCGGTTGCGGTGCGCGGTGTCGTCGGGGGCGTTCCAGTAGCCCTCGAAGGCGAACGGCCCGTCCATGTTGACGAGCTCGCCGACCGCCTCGTCGGCGTTCGCGAGCCGCCCCTGGTCGTCGAAGACCGCGACCGCCCGCTCCAGCCCGCTGTCGGGGTCGAGCACCCGCACGTCCCCGACCCCGCGGCCCAAGGCACCGGCGGGGGTGTCGGGGGTGCGGCTGATGCTGATGCCGCCCTCGGTGGAGCCGAAGCCGTCGATCACCTCGCAGCCGAAGCGCTGGGCGAACCGCGCCAGGTCAGCGGGTGCGCCCTCGTTGCCGAACACCCGCACCAGCGGGTTGTCGGCGTCGTCCGGGCGCTCCGGCTGGGCCAGCACGTAGGACAGGGGCGTGCCGACGTAGTTGGCGTAGGTCGCCCCCACGGCCCGGCAGTCGTCCACGAACGAGGACGCGGAGAAGCGCCGCCGCAGCGCGACCGTCGCGCCGACCGCCAAGGACGGCGACCAGCCGGCGATGACGGCGTTGGAGTGGAACAGCGGCATGCTCACGTACGAGACGTCGTCCGGGCCGAGGCCGACCCGCTGCACCAGCCCGAGGCCCTGAGTGGCGATCTTGCCCTGCGAGCACATCACCGCCTTCGGCGACCCGGTGGTCCCGCTGGTGAAGATGAGCAGGTACAGGTCGTCCGTCCGGGCCTCGTCGTCAGGCAGAGGCGCTGGCACGTAAGGGATCTGGTGCGGGTCGAGCACCGGGACCCCGAGCCCCTCGAACAGCTCCGGCCGGTCGGTGAGGACGAGGTCGCAGTCGGTCGCCCGCACGTCGTCGTGCAGCTGCTCGCCCCGCCTGGTGGCGTTGAGGCCGACGAGCACGAACCGGCCCAGCGCCGCGGCCGCCATCCAGAAGCTGTACTCGGGGACGTTCTCCAGCAGCACCCCGATGTGCGGCGGCCCGTCGGCCCTCCTGCCGCGCCGGCTCGCGTCGTACCAGGCTGCGCGGGCCGCCGCCTCGGCGGTGTGCTCGGCCCACGTCCAGGACCTGCCCTCGAAGAGCAGCCCCGGCCGTGGGTCGTCGGCCCGCGCGCGCACGAGCGCCGAGACGGTCGTGAACCACTCCATCGCGATCAGGCGCTGGTCGAGGCGGCCTCGGTGAGCACCTTGGTGGCCCAGGCGTAGTCGGGCTTGCCGCTCGGCGACCGCAGGATGCCGTCGACCACGTGCACGAAGCGCGGCACCTTGTAGCGGGCGATGTGCGACGCGAGGTGCTGCGCGATGTCCTCCTGGCTGGGCACGGAGGCACCCGGCCGCACCTGGAGGACGGCCGCGACCCGCTGTCCCCAGCGCTCGTCCGGGATGCCGGCGACGACCGCGTCAGCGAGGTCGGGGTGCGTCTTCAGCGCCCCCTCGACCTCCTCGGGGTAGATCTTCTC